>DATIPT010000035.1:0-23425 GCA_035471625.1 Anaerolineales bacterium | reverse complement strand
AGCTCCTGCTGGTCGCCGAGACCCCCACTAGACAGCCGACCAAAGCTCCCCACTGCACCAGATTCGAGAGGCGGTCGTTCCCCCACAAGACCCGCGCATTCAGGATCGCCAACTCCGCCCATGGAGGATTCCACAACTGATTCCCATAGGCCGTTCCGTAGTGGCGTAGGCTCCCGTTCTGAGCCCAATGAACGACGCGGGCCATGTGGTACAGGAGCGAGTCGGCGTTGTTGGGGGGCGAGGCCAGAGCAACCATCAGGAGCCCGAGCAGCAAGGCGCCCAGAATCGCAACGAAAGCCCACTCGCCCGGGGTCAACGCAGGCCTGGGAGGCCGCCAGACCACCTGCCCGCCTCGTCGTCGGATGACAAAAACCAGCCCTCCGACGAGCCCGGCATCCACGAGGAACCAGGCCACCGCCAGAGATCCCTGGCGGATCGCCGACATCGACCCCAGCAATTCCAGAATCGCGACCAGGGCGCCTCCCCACAACGGGGCGGCCAGCAGAAACGGCCTCTCCCATCCCGAATCCTCGGATCGAGAGGTCGTCAACGTACCTATCAGGATAACTAGCAGGAGGAAGGCAAGCGCCGGCAGCAGGATCGCCATGGCGAGTCCGAAGGCCCCCGCGCCTAGGACGTGCGGCTCAAACGGCGGTGAATCGAGCTCAGCGCCCGCACCTGCTGCTCGGCATGGTACGAGGAGCGCACCAGAGGGCCGCTCTCGACCCAGCGGAAGCCGATTGCCTCCCCGTAGGTCTTGAGAGCAGCAAACTCCTCCGGTGCGTAGTACCGCTCGATCGGCAGATGCTTCTTGCTTGGCTGTAGGTACTGCCCGATGGTCAGGATCTCCACGCCCCAGGCCCTCAGGTCGCGCATCGTCGCCTGGATCTCTTCGAGGCTTTCGCCCAATCCAACCATGATCCCGGACTTGGTCAGGATCTCCGGGTCGAGCCGCTTGGCGTTGGACAGCGTTGCTTCCGCCCATTCGTAGCGGTCCTGGGGCTGGACCTTGCGGAAGAGCCGCGGCACGGTCTCGACGTTGTGGTTGAGGATCTCCGGTTGGGCTTCGACGACAACTTGAAGGGCATCGATCGACCCCTTGAAATCCGGGATCAGGACTTCGATCGAGCATCCGGGTTGAAGCTCGCGGATGCGTCGGATCACCGCGGCGAAGATCGGCGCCCCGCCGTCAGCCCGCTCATCTCGGTTGACACTCGTGATGACGGCATGGCGCAGTTTCATCGCCCTTACGGCTTGCGCCACCCGCTCCGGCTCGGCCCAATCAAGCGGGGAGGGGCGCCCGGTGGCGATGTCGCAGAAGCCACACGAGCGGGTGCACACATCGCCCATCATCAGGAAGGTCGCCGTCCCCGCCCCCCAGCATTCTCCGACGTTTGGGCAGCGCGCCTCCTCGCACACGGTATGCAGCGACTTGGCGCGCATCAGGTCGCGCAGCCACTCGTAGTTCTCGCCAGAAGGCGCCCGGACCCGAATCCAATCCGGCCGGCGCGGCGGGGCCGGCGCGATCTGATCCGCTTTGCTTTCGACGTTTTCGGCCATCTCGGAGTGGGATTCTACCGCGCACAAGGCGCGGCCAGCCGGATCAAGGCTGACATGTCTCAAGTCGCGACCTCCGTCGCCGCCAGGTGAGATCGGTGCCCGACGGCCCGCGGCCGACCGGGTCATCGGGATCTCGGACGGAGGGCGAGCGCCACGACCTCTTCCAGGCGCATCGTCTCCCCCTCGGCCCATGACTGCGCAAAGTCTTCCGGCCCAAGGGCTTCCTCGACGGATTTCTGGTCGCGGCCGAACTCCTCGGTCTCGCGGGGATCAAGCGGCGCACTGAGACGAATCCGAAGGCCTGTGGCCGATCCCAGAAGCAGGGCGGCAAGGCGAGGATCCCCTTCCGCGACGGCCGTGTGTCCTAGCCCTTCCAGCGCATACGCAACGCCCCGCCGGTCGCCTAGCTCCCAGAACAGACGTAGGCTCTCGGCGTGGCGCGCTTGCGCCTCTCCCAATCTCCCCAGCCCTGCCAGGGCATGCGCCAGGCTACTGATCGAGTACGCAAGGGTACCCTGAGCGCCGATGGCGCGGCTGGCGGCAATGCTCTCCTCGAACAGCTCGATCGCTCTCTCGAGGTCACCGGCCCTCTCGACCTCCAAACCGAGATTGTTGGCGGCCGTCGCCGTTCCAATGGCGTCGCCGGCCTCGCGGAAGTACGCCAGGCTTTCCGCCTGCAGGCGCCGCGAGCGATCGAAGTCTCCTTCGCTGGACGCCAGGATTCCTAGGTTGCTCAGAGTCCCGGCGACTTCCCTGGTTTGGCCGAGGTCTCTGCGGATCTCCAAGGCCTGCTCGAGAAAGGACTCGGCCTCTGGATACTGCCCCGCAGACCAGCTGACCAAACCCAGACCGTTCAGCGCCCGTGCGATGCCGGCGCGATCGCCGATCGTCCTACATGCCTCCTCGCTCCGTTCCATCGAGAGGCGGGCCTCATCCAGACTGCCCTGGCGATAGGCGAGCAGTCCCTGCCAGTAGAGAGCGTTGGAGCCACCGGCGGGCATCGGCTCGCCGGCCGTCTCCAGGGCTCTCGCAATCATCTCCCGCCCTTCACGCCAAAGCCCACGCACCTCCCAGTAGTGACCCAGTGCGCCAGCCAGCCGGAGGCCGATATCGGGCCGCTGTTCCAGCGCCCACTCCAGAGCGCCGCGGAAGTTGTCGAGCTCCCGATCCAAAGGGATCATGCCGGACAGCGATTCGAGACGAAGCAGCTGGGCGGCATGTTCGTCGGCCAGGTCTGCGTACCAGGCGGCGTGTCGGGCGCGGATCTGCTCGGTTTCACTTGAATCGACCAGCTTCTCGAGCGCGTACTGGCGTATGGTTTCGAGACGTCGGAATATGCCTTCGCCGCCGTCCTCGGTCTTGAAGATCATGGACTTGTCGACGAGCCGGCCTGTCAGGTCAAGTACGTCGGTCGCGGCGAGCTTGTCGTCGGCGCAAATCGCCTCGGCCGCCTCCAGCGACCAACCGCCATGGAACACCGACAGTCGGCGGAACAGGAGTCGTTCCGGCTCGGAAAGCAGGCTGTAGCTCCAGTCGATGGTCGCCCGCAGAGTCTGCTGACGCGGCAACGCCGTTCGGCGTCCTCCGGTCAGGAGGCGAAACCGATCATCCAAGCGATCGGCGATCTGGGCGACCGTCAGCACGCTGACCCGCGCCGCCGCCAGTTCGATCGCCAGCGGGACTCCGTCCAGACGTCGGCAGATCTTGGCCACGTGGGGCCCGGTATCGGGCCCCAGGACGAATCGCGGATCGACCATCCGGGCCCGCTCGGCGAAGAGAAGGAGCGCGTCGTAGTGCTCCCAGTCTCCTTCGGCCTGGTCGGCCCCGACCGCCGGCAACCCCAAGGACGGGACCCGGAAGCTCACCTCGCCCGGGATTCCGAGTGCCTCGCGGCTGGTCGTCAGGAACTTTGCCTCCGGCGCCGACCGCAGGATCGCCTCGCACAAGGAGGCGGCCGCGCCGATCAAGTGCTCGAGGTTGTCGAGCACGATCAAGACGCGCAGCGGGCGCAGATGTTGAAGGATCGCCCCGACGACGTCGACCTCCGACGATTCCTGCACCCCAAGGGTAGCGCCAAGCGTTTGAGGCAGCAGCTCGGGTTCGGAGACAGAGGCCAACTCAATGTGCCAGACGCCGTCGGGGAAATCCGCCGCAACCCTCCCGGCCACGTGCAACGCCAGCCGCGTCTTGCCGCATCCCCCGGAGCCGGTCACGGTCACCAGGCGCGACTCGGCAAGCAGCCGTTCGACCTCCGCGGTTTCATCGACTCGGCCGACGAAACTGCTGGACTCCTCTGGAAGATTTCCCCGCCTGCGGCTCGGCGGCAGGCCGGGCTCGATACCCCCCTCAAGGGAGCGCAGCGCCTCGGCGACGTCGGCCGCCGTTGGATACCGGTCCGCCGGGTTCTTGGCCATCAGGCGGAGGATGACCGCGTCGAGGCCGGTGCCCACGTCCGGCGTCCGGCTTGACGGAGGGTGCGGCTCCGCCTGAAGATGCTGCCCGATGATGGCGAGGGCGTCGCCACTGAAAGGGGTCTGTCCGGTTGCGAGTTCATAGAAGACGACACCGAGCGCGTACAGATCGGTCCGGCCGTCGACCGACTCGTTTCGAATCTGCTCGGGAGCCAGGTAGTAGACGGTGCCGCTGAGGCCTTCTTCGCTGGTGAGACGGGAGGCCGAGACCGAACGCGCCAGTCCGAAGTCGGTCAGGCGGACGGTCCGGCGGTCCGAGGGTCCTGCCAAGAGGATGTTCTCGGGTTTCACATCCCGATGGACGATGCCCTTCTGGTGCGCGTGATCGAGGGCGGCGCACAGCTGCAGGATGATGTCAATCGTCTCCGCCCTCGACGGCCGCTCGGCGTCCCGCAGGCTTGTGCCTTCGACCAGCTGCATGACGATGAAAGGCTGGCCGTCGGCCTCCCCGGCATCATAGACCGAGACGATGTTGGGGTGGTCAAGGCTGGCTGCGGCGCGGGCCTCGGCCAGCAGGCGTGCCTGTCCTTCCGTCCCCAGCGCGCTGCGGGCCGGGAGCTTGACGGCCACGTCGCGGGCGAGCACGCGGTCATGGGCGCGGAACACGGCACCCATGCCGCCGCGACCCAACTCCTGGAGAAGTTCGTAGCGGCCGGCGATGACCTCGGAGGGCATCCGGGAAACCGACTCCTTCAAGCGGACGGGCCGTCACCGCACTTGCCCGCCGGGCGATTGTACCTTCGGCGGCCGGACCGAAGTACACTGGTCCATCTTGCGATGACCGACGTGTCCAGCCCCCGCGAACTCCGCCTTGGCGCCATCTTCTGCGCAGCTTCGGCGGCCTGCTACGCCAGCCTGTCGATCCTCGGCAAGCTGGCCTTCAACGCCGGACTCGGCCTCGCCAGCCTCTTGAGCGTCCGCTTTATCGGCGCTGCGCTCCTCCTAGCCGGGCTTCTGCTGATTCTGCGCCGTCCGCTCTTCCCAGGGCGCCGTTCGGCGGCCCGACTCTTCCTCCTCGGCGCGGTGCTGTACACCGTCCAGGCAGCCATGTACTTCACGGGACTGCAAAGGCTCCCGGCCAGCGTCGCCGCCCTGTTGCTCTATGTCTACCCGGTCATCGTCGCTGCGCTCGATTGGGCAGTCAATCGCCGCCGCCCGGCCGGGCGGGTCTTGATGGCGATGCTCCTGGCCTTGATCGGGGTCCTCCTGACACTGTCTCCCCAAGGGGCGGGCTCGATCGACCCGCTTGGCGCCCTCCTGGTGCTGGGATCGGCGACCGGCCTCTCGATTTACATCATCCTCAGCGAGACACCGACCCGAACCGTCGGCTCCCGAGTCGCGGCGATGTGGATCACGGGCGGTGCCGGCCTGAGCTTTGCCCTCGTCGGAGCCGGAACCGGAACGCTGAGCTGGGAAGCGTCCCAATCGGTCGCCTGGATCTTTCCGGCGATCATCCTCTTCGGCACCGTACTGCCGCTCACGCTGTTCCTGGCCGGGATGGCGCGGGTCGGACCGACGACCGCATCCCTCCTAAGCACACTAGAGCCGGTATTCACGGTGGTGATGGGGGCGGCGTTTCTGGCCGAGAGCCTTTCCCCTTCACAGGGGATGGGAGGCGTCCTGGTTGTGGCCGCGGCGGTCCTCGTGTCATCGCGTGGCGCCTCCCCCAAGCTCGCCGAGACCGTGTAGTCCAATCCGCACTCCGGGTTACAGCCGGCACAGCCCCGATGTGGCCTTCTTCGCTTGCAGGGTCGGGTCCCTTGTGCCAAGGTGAAATTGTCTGACATTGGGCGAGGAGGTGGGAATGGTCTCGGGAGAGGTCCGCATCGATGCCCTGCTGCCGCCCGAAATGGCCCGCCGGGCGGAGTACCTGGGTGTGCGAAAGGCCGAGGCGCCTGTCTTGGCGACGTTCACGCTGGCCGTGCTGGCCGGCGCGTTCATCGCCCTGGGCGCGGTGTTCGCCACCACGGTCGCTGCCGGCGCCTCTGGGCTGCTTCCCTACGGCGTGATCCGTCTGCTTTCGGGGCTGGTGTTCAGTGTCGGGCTGGTTCTGGTGATCGTCGGCGGGGCCGAGTTGTTCACCGGAAACAACTTGATCGTCATGGCGTGGGCCGGCCGCAAGGTCTCGACGGGCGGCCTTCTTCGCAACTGGGCCGTCGTCTATGCCGGGAACTTCGTCGGCGCGATCGGCACGGCGGTCTTCGTCTTCCTCTCCCGTCAATACACCTTCGGGGACGGATCGGTCGGAGCGGGCGCCCTGGCGACCGCCGTGTCCAAGGTCGGCTACGACTTCGGCCAGGCTGTGGTTCTGGGCATCCTTTGCAACGCCCTGGTGTGCCTGGCAGTCTGGCTGACCTACAGTGCTCGCAGCACCGTCGACAAGATCGCTGCCATCATTCTGCCGATCGCCGCATTCGTCGCCGCTGGGTTCGAGCACTCGATCGCCAACATGTACTTCATACCCGTCGGGTTGCTGATCCAGGACCTCGACCCCGCCTTCGCCGCTGCCAGCGGAGTCAACCTGACCGGTCTGAGCTGGGAGTCGTTTCTGGTCGCCAACCTGGTTCCGGTGACGATCGGCAACATCATCGGCGGAGCGGTCCTGGTGGCGGCTACCTACTGGTTCGTTTTCCTTCGCAACAGCGAAGCCTGACTCGAGGAAGGGGTTCCCATGCGTGCCTTCGTCCTGATCCATGTCCGTACCGGCGAGATTCGCGAGGTCGTGCGCCAGCTGGAGCGCGTCGAGGGGGTGGTCGAGGCCACGATGACCTTCGGCCCGTACGACGCCGTGGCCGTGGTAGAAGGCCCCGACGTCGCCGCCATCGGGCGGGTGATGGCCTCCGGGATTCAGCCGATTCCGGGCGTTGTCGAAACGCTCACCTGCCTGGCGGTCGAAGCCTGAACGCCGAGCCAGCCGGCGTCAGCGCCTGGTAGCGAAACCCTCCACGGCTACGACGGATTCCCAACGGAACCCGTCGGCCGGGATGACAAGGAGGATGTCCCATTGACCTCCGACAGGCCTGTCAGGATCGACTCGATGGCTGCGCCCATCCCGGGCCCGATCCCCGAAATCGACGCGAGCCCCTTCGTCCCCATCTCCCGATAGACGAGGCCAAGGTCTTGGTCCAGGTCGTCGATCGCCCACGCCGCCTTCCGGTGCGCCCATACCCGGCCGGAGGGTGAGCCTTCCAACTCCATCGTGTAGACCTTGTCGGCCAGGGATTCGGCCACCCGCTTGTTCAAAGCCCGTTTGTCGCCCGGCACGATCGGACGCGGCATACGGTCGCGGATCCCAAACCGCGCACACAACTCCCGTACCCGTAGGCCCATCGAGCGGTGGACGTCGCCGGCCGGTCCGTAGCTGCCTGGCGGATAGAGCTTGTGGTACAGGCCCAGGAGATCGGGGAATCTGTGGCCGAGTACATCGAAGAAGTACGACCGCTGCTGGTCGGCTAGCGTGAGCCCGCCCACCAGGACGAACGACCCGCCGTGGTCCGCCGTCCACCGCACGACGGACTCCAGATTGGCGTCGTCGTCGCACAGCCCGGGGAGAACGGGCATGAGGGATGTCCCCGTCGGAATCCCGGCCGACGCCAGCGTCCGCATCGCGTCGAATCGCTTTTCGACGGCCGGCGCAAGCCGCTCCAGCGCTCGGACCCGGTCGTGATTCGGCGACTCGGGCGTGCTGACAATGCTGAAGGCAACGGCGCAACGGGCACGGGCGTGGATCGCCTGAAGCAGGTCAAGGTCCCGCAAGACGAACGGAGATCGTTCCAACACGAATATCGGGAACCCCGCCTCGAGACCGACTTCCAGCATCTTTCGGGAGAGGCCGAACTTTCGCTCCGCCGGCTGGTAGTCGCCGGTCGAGATCACCTCGACGGGCACACGAGTCAGGGCGCGGCGCAAGAGTTCGGGCGCGTTCTCTTTGACTTTGATGACGTGGGCGAAGTCGTCCGGGTCGGCGTAGGGGGCGTACTTGCTTTCGCGACAGTAGCAGAACTCGCACCCGTGCTGGCAGCCGATGTAGGGATGGGCGCTGTACCGCGTCCAGAACCAGTGATCCGTGTGCTTGTGTTTGTTGAGGATCGTCTTGGGGCGGTAGGGGAGGAAGACGGTGCGGCGGCTCACGGCGGCTATGCGGCGTCGATGTCGCCGGCTGGCAGGAGCGCCTCGACAAGGCGTTCGGTCAACTCCCTGACTTCGCCGCCGCCCGGCCCGACCGGACCGACGCAGGCCGGACACCCATCCAGGCACTCGCAACCCCGGACCAGCTCCAGGGCACCCTGGAGCAAGTCCGGGACGAGTTCGTACAGCCGCTCCGCCAGCCCCAGGCCTTCGGGGACACGGTCGTACAGGGTGATGGTCGGAGCCCGCGTCGCCCGGCCGCGCGTCTCGGCCAGCACGCCGAGATCGCGCGGATCGCACATCAAGTAGAGCGGCGCCAGGCTCCCGATGGCGTGCGCCAGGCCGGCCAGCGCGCTGCGTGCCCCCCGCGCCGCCTCCGCCCGGTGGTGACACACCGAACACAGGGTGATCAAGTTATCCAGGCTGTTGGCGATCCGGTCATGGCGGTTCTCCCCGGGCAGATATCCGAACTCACGAAACGGCCGCACATGGTGGACGTCGTGCACCCGCCCGTCGCGCTCCGGCGCGCCGCACTGCCGGCAGCGGTGACCATCCCGGGCGCGGGCCGCCCGGCTTGCGTCCCGCCACGACGGGCCGTAGTCATTCGGCGCCAGGAGTACGCCTTCCCGCTCCAATCGCTCCGAGGTCGCCGGCGAGATCCAAAGCCAGCATCCGGTGGTCTCATACTCGCGGGGCGGCAGATCGATCGCCCCATACCCGAGGGTCTCGTGCGTGTAGCGTTTGATCATCCGAAAGGAGGTCGGTTGCGATGTCAGTCGGACCCGGCCATGAGCGCGCCGCAACTCGCCGCCCTCATCGGCGTCGAAGACGTCGAGGACATCGAGCTCGACCGACTCGGAGGCGTCGGTGTAGAAGTCGACCTCTTGCGGGACGACGTCCGCCAGGGCGTTGTCCCAGTCGAGCCGGGATACGAGAAAGGTCCGCCCCTCATGGATGTAGACGGCACCCTCGTGGACGAGCACGGGAGCCGTCTGTCGGTCGACTTCCCCGATGACCACGGGCCGGTCGCCCCCGACGTCTTGAATGACGACCGGCTGTTCCCCGCTCGAGCGCAGAGAGACGCCCTCGGCCGGGTACTCGTCGGCCACCCATCGGAAGGCGCCGCCCGAACGATGGAGTTCGCCGTCTTCCGCCATGAGCTCCAGGACCGCCTGCGTCTCCGGGAAGGTTCCGAACGACTCGCTCTCGTCGAAAGGCAATTCGAACGCGGCACAGCGAAGATGACGGACGACGATCGCCAGGTTGTCGGGGTTGATCAGGGCGTGCTCGGCCGGGGTCTCAAACAAGAACCTTGGATGCAGGGCCACGAATTGATCCAGCGGCGCACCCGAGGCGATCAGCATCGCCGCCGAGGTCTCCGATCGCCGTCCGGCGCGTCCCGCCTGCTGCCAGATGCCGGCGATCGTCCCCGGGTACCCGGAGATCAGCGCCGCCCCCATCTGGCCGATGTCGACGCCTAGTTCAAGGGCGTTCGTGGCGACGACGCCCCGCACCGATCCGTCGCGCAGCCCGGCTTCGATCGCCCGCCGCTCCAGCGGGAGGTAGCCGCCGCGATAGCCGCGCACAGCTTCGGCGTCGCCGCCGGCCAGCGCGACGGCATCACGCAGATATCCCAGGATGACCTCGGTCGTCTGGCGGGCGCGGGCGAAGACGACGGTCTGGACTCCTCCCGCCAGGAATCGCTGCGCCAGGCGGGTCGTCTCCAGCGTGTAGGCCCGACGAATACCCAGCGTCGGATCGATGACCGGCGGGTTGTAGATCAGGATGTGCTTCTCGGCCCGCGGCGAACCGTCCAGGTCCACCGGGATCAAGCGCGCCGGTGCTTCGATCAATCGTTCAGCGTGCTCCTTCGGGTTGGCGATCGTCGCCGAGGTCAGAACAAAACGAGGATCGGATCCATAGAAACGGCACAGTCGGCGAAGCCGGCGGATCACATTGGCCAGGTTCGAGCCGAAAACCCCTCGGTACACATGGAGCTCGTCCAACACCACCCAGCGCAGGCCCTCGAGGAATGAAGCCCAGCGCGGGTGGTGCGGCAGGATCCCGGTGTGGAGCATGTCGGGGTTGGTGATCAACAGACGGGCTTCCTCCCGCACGGCCCGTCGCCGATTGGCCGGCGTGTCCCCATCGTACAGGCGGACAGCCACGGCCTCCTCGGCATGAAGTGCCGCCAAGAAGGTGGCGAGTTCGGCCGCTTGATCCTGGGCCAGGGCCTTGGTCGGGAAGAGATACAGGGCGCGCGCCTCGGGATCGGCGCGCAGGGACTGCACGACGGGGAGGTTGTAGCACAGGGTCTTCCCCGAAGCGGTGCCAGTGACAACGACGACGTTCTCCCCCGCGAGGGCAGCCTCGACGGCGGCGGCTTGATGCGTGTAGAGCGGATATTGGTCACGGGCCCGCAGCGCATCGATCAGACTCGCATCGAGGCTCGCCGGAGGGTCGCCGTAGTGCGCCGGTCGCTCGGGGAGACGCTCCCATGCGGCGCACTGTCGCATGAAGTCGGGGTCGAAGCGCAGCGATTCGAGGACGGCATCAACGGACATGACGCCGCGATTATAATGACCCACAGGAAGGGCTCAGGGGGAGCCATGCCCAGACGACGGAATCGTCTTCCATGCCGGGGAGTACTATCACGTTCTCAACCGCGGTGTCGCCGACCAGCCGATCTTGTTCCGGCCGCAGAACTATTGCTGCTTCATCCGGCTCCTGCTTCGCAAGGCTCGACAACACGCGGTCGCCTTGGCCGCCTACTGCCTGATGCCGAGCCATTTCCACTTTCTCGTTCGACCCGCAAACGATGGCGGGGTGGCGCCTTTCCTGGCCGGGGTGTGCGGCACGCATGCTCAGGCGATCAACGCCCAACGATGCCGCGCCGGAGCCCTTTTCCAGGGCCGGTTTCGGGCAACACACGTCGATCGGGATGCCTACCTGCGCCACGTCGCGCGCTACGTGCACCTCAACCCTGTCGCAGCCGGACTTGCGCTCCGGCCTCAGGACTGGCCCTACTCGAACTACCGGGCGATCATCTCTGGTGACCCGGCCTTCAGCCCGAATGAGCCGCTCTTCGGCGGCCTGTTTGAGACCCCCTTGGCGTACCGCCACTTCGTCGAAGCTCCGGCCTTGGAGGAGCTTCCGGGAAGCTTAAAGCTTCCCGGAAGCTACCGAGAATCAATTTGATTCGCCGCGGCCTCGAACGCCTCGCCTGGACGACCGCCTTCGCCCTGGCCTACGCGCAATCCCCGCTCTACACCTCCAACCAGAACCAGTATTTCCTTCACGGCCTCGCCCGGGCGGGGTACGGGTTTCTCCGGGACGACTGGCTGGCGAACACTGCCGATCCGACGCCGATCTTCTCGTGGATGGTCGGCGCGTTGGCCCCCTGGCCGTGGGGCTTCTACCTGGTGTACGCCGCTCTGATGGGCGTCTATCTGTTCAGCCTGCTTTCCATCGGCGGGAAGGTCGTCGATCTCTCCTCCCCCAGCCGTCGGCGATTGGTCCTGGCCGGCCTGATCCTGATGCATTCCGCCGCCCTGCGCTTCGCCTTGGCACGCCTCTTGGTTCCAGATGCCGAGTTCCTGCTGGAAGGCGGAGTCGCAGGGCAGCGCCTGCTCGGCGCTGTCCTGCAACCGAGCGCGTTTGGAGTCCTGCTTGTCCTGTCGGTGGCCTTGTTCCTCGATCGCCGAGAGGTGGCCGCCGCGGCGGCACTGGCTGCGGCGGCAGCGGTTCACCCCACCTACCTCCTCAGTGCGGGGATCCTCCTCGCGACGTACATGGCAATCTTGAGTTTGCGCCAGGAGGAGAGGCGACGAGGCCTGGTCACCGGCCTGGTCGGAGGCGCGCTGCTGGCCGCCGTCGCCGTCCCGGTCTACCTCACCTTCCGGCCGTCCGGCCCCGACCTGTACGCCATCACCAGCGACATCCTCGTCCGTCTTCGCATCCCGCATCACGCCATCCCGGCCAAGTGGATCGACTGGACAGTGGCGGTCCAAGCCTTGATCGTGGCCGCTTCCGCCTGGGTTGGACGCCGGACGCGTCTCGCCCCCATCCTTCTGGTCGGAAGCCTTGCGGTCGTCGCTCTGACTGCGGTCCAGATCGCATCCGATAGCGACCCCCTGGCGCTTCTCTTCCCTTGGCGGCTCTCGGTCGTGTTAGTGCCGATCGGTTCGTCGACATTGGTCTGCGCTGTGGTCGCCTGGACGGCCAGTCGGTGGGAAGGGCGCGCCGGGCGAATGCGTTTCTTGATGACGGCGTCCCTTGCGGCCGTCGTCCTCGTGGCCGTCGCCGGGGTCTACCGCTTCTCGACCGAACGCGAGCATCAGCTCCAGGACCCCGCCGCCCCGACGATGGCCTTCGTCGCCGCTCACCTCGCCCAAGGAGACGTCTACTTCATCGACCCCAAGCTCCAGGACTTTCGGCTGCGGACCGGCGCCCCGGTCGTCGTCGATGCCAAGGCGATCCCTTACATCGACCAAGAAGTCATGGACTGGTGGGAACGCCTGAAGACCGCGCGCAACTTCTACCGCGACCGCCCTGAATGGATCGACTGCGAGGGCGTCGACCTGGCCCAGCGCGCGTACGGCGCGACCCATGTCGTCCTCGGCCCGGAGCAGATCGGGCTCGATTGCCCCCAACTCGAAGTGCTCTTCGCTGACGACGAGTACGCCGTCTACCGGATTCGACCAGCCGAAGTGCCGCCTCGATGACAGCGGGGCTCCCGGCGGGCTCGGGATTTCGGGCCCATCGCCTCGACATGCTACACTCTCGCGCGTCATGCCCGAACTCCCGGAACTCGAGATCGTTCGGGAAGTGCTCACCCGCCGACTGGGCGGGCGGCGCATCGACGCCGTCACCCTGGCGCCCAAGGGCGCCGCGGTTATCGTCCGGGACCTGACCGGGGAAGGATTCGTCGCCGGGATCGCCGGGACAACGCTGGGCCAGGTGCGTCGGCGCGGGAAGTTCCTGATCTTCGATTTCCCCCGCTCGCCCTTCACCCTGGTCGCCAACCCAAAGTTGAGCGGACGGTTTCAACTGACGACACCCGGCGGGAAAAAGGCCGGGCCAGTCCACGCCACCTTCCACTTCAGCGATCCCGACGAGCAGTTGCGCTATGTCGACAGCAAGCAGATGGGTCAGCTCTACCTGACCCGCGATACCCGCCGCATCCCGACCTTCGACGAGATGGGGCCGGACGCCCTCGAGGCGTCGCGGGAGGACTTCGGCGCCCGCCTCAAGCCGTTCCGCGGGGAGATCAAGGGCGTCCTGACCCGCGCCCAGTTCCTCGCCGGGATCGGCAACGCCTACGCCGACGAGATCTTGTGGCGGGCCAAGATCCATCCCTTCCGCAAGCGAACCCGCCTGTCCCCAGAGGAGATCGACGCCCTCTACGACGCCATGCGCCAGACTCTGCTTGAGGCGATCGAGCAGGTCCGCAAGGATATGGGCGACGATGTCCACCTGAAGCCGCGCGATTTCTTCGCCGTCCACCTTCGGGGCGGACAACCCTGCCCTCGGTGCGGTACGACGATCTCCGAGATCACGGCCAATCAGCGGATCACGTCCTTCTGCCGGAAGTGCCAGCCGGGCGGGTTGATTCGCGGGATGAACGCACCCCGTCCTTCGGGATGATTCTCGCCATCCGATCGGGGTACACTACCCACGTACGTCTTCGCCGCCGTAAAACGGGGGCCCGGAAGGCGATCGCCCGTGGCGTCAGGGCGGTGCTCCCCGCCAACGCGCTTTCCCCCATTCGCTTTCGGCACTCGTCGGCCGTGATCCGGCGCACCCCACCCAGGAGCGGACATGCCACTCTCCCTGAATGATTTGGCGATGCTCGGGTTGACCGTGCTGCTCGCCGGCCTGATCGGCGCGGAGAGAGAATTCCACGACAAGTCCGCCGGCTTCCGCACCCTGATCCTGATCGCCGTCGGGGCGATGCTCTTCACCGTCTTCTCTCTGCGGCTGGGTGGGGAGGAGGACCCGGTCCGAATCGCAGCCAGCATCGTCGCCGGGGTCGGCTTCCTCGGCGCCGGGGCGATCCTGCGCGACGGCGGCAGGGTCAGCGGGCTGACGACGGCCGCCACGATCTGGCTGGCAGCGGCCATCGGAATGGGCGTCGGCGCCGGCGAGTGGGCCCTGACCTCCGCCGCCACGGCGACGATCCTGATCGTCCTGATGTTCTTCCCCCGGTTCGAGTTCTGGATCGACAACCTTCGCCACACCACCACGTACACCATCGTCGTTCCTGCCGGCCCGGATCGCCGCCAGCAATTGATCGGTCTTTTTGACGATTGTCGGCTGCGCGTCCGTCGCGTGGAGCGTTCCCGCAGCGGTGAGGTCCAGACCTACCGCATCCTGGTCCACGGCCGCCCTGGACAACATGAAGAGGTCGTCGGCAGGATCCTCGAGCTGCAGGACCTGATCGAGCTCCGAACCTGAGGCCCTTGCTCGCATGCGCCGCTGGAACGGATGGGGCGACAGCAATACGGTCTACCCGATCCCGGATGAGGGACGAACGTTCCTTGCGGACCAGATCGGCCGGGGAGCGACGATCGCCGACACGCCATACGAAGGGCTCCTTTCCGCAGTTCCTTCCTCCCGCCTTGAGCCCGACGCGCTCGTCACGCCTGATCCTGCCGTGCGCCTGGCGCACGCCCATGGTCAGAGCCTGCCCGATTGGATCGCTCTCCGTCACGGTCGCCTGAACTGCTTCCCCGATGGGGTCGCCGTCCCCGAGTCGGAAGACCAGATCCGGGCCCTCTTGGACATCGCCCGGGCGCGCCGTTTCGCCCTGATCCCGTATGGCGGGGGCACGAGCGTCGTCGGCCATGTCAATCCGATCTCCGGCGACCGCCCGGTCGTGACGGTCGCCCTCACAAGGATGAACCGCCTGCTTGATGTCGATGAGCGAAGCCGCCTGGCGACGATCGAGGCCGGCGCCACTGGTCCTGAGGTCGAGTCGCAGCTTGCCGCCCGGGGCTACACCCTGGGGCACTTCCCCCAGTCCTTCGAAGCGTCGACGCTCGGTGGCTGGATCGCCACGCGCTCGACCGGGCAGCAATCGCTGCACTACGGTCGGATCGAGGGTCTGTTCGCCGGAGGCCACCTGGAGACCCCGGCCGGGCCCTTCGATCTACCGGTCTTCCCGGCCAGCGCGGCCGGCCCCGATCTGCGACACCTCGTCCTCGGGTCGGAGGGCCGCCTCGGGTTCGTCACGCGGGCGACCGTCCGGGTCAGGCGTGTTCCGCAAGACGAGAGGTTCTACGCGTTCTTCTTTCGGAGCTGGGAAGAAGGCGTCGAGGCGGTCCGACGCACCGCCCAGGATTTCCCAACCGTATCCATGCTTCGCCTCAGCGACCCGGTCGAGACGGAGACGAGCCTGTGGCTCGCTGGTCGGCCGGGACTAGTCCGCTGGGCCCGCCGGGGCCTGAGCTGGGCCGGCTACGGCAGGGCCCGCTGCTTGTTGATCGCCGCCCACACCGGCGAACGCGCACCGGTCGTTCGAGGATCCCGAGTTGGGGGTCTTCCGGTCGGACGGCCGATCGGCGAACTCTGGCGACGGTCTCGATTCCGCACCCCGTACCTGCGCAACTCCTTGTGGGAGGCGGGTTATGCCCTCGACACGTTCGAGACCGCCGTCCCTTGGTCGCAGTTCCGGGCCTGTCGCAACGCCGCCATCGGCGCCCTTTCGACGGCGCTGGAAGACGAGAATGAGCGCGTCCTGGCGTTCGCCCACCTCTCCCACGGCTACCCCGACGGCGCCAGCGTGTATGTCACCGCCGTCTTCCGCCGTACGCCGGATCCCGATCAGACCCTCGAGAGATGGAAGCGTCTGAAGACGGCGGCCACCGATGCGTTCGTGAGATGCGGAGGCACGGTGAGTCATCAGCACGGAGTCGGCCGCGACCATGCCGGCTATCTTCCCGAGGAGAAGGGTCGCCTCGGAATCGAGTCGCTGGCGGCCGCCTTCCGTGTCTTCGATCCGGACGGCCTGATGAACCCCGGAAAGCTCCTGGGCTGAGGCCGCGGGTGATGTGGACCACGGGCTGGCGAGACCGCGCCTGGGAGGAGTTGGGGCAACCCTGGGATCTGATCATCCTCGGCGGCGGGATCACGGGCGCCGGGATCCTGCGCGAGGCCACCCACCTCGGGTTTCGGGCGCTGCTGGTCGAAGCGGCCGATTTCGCATCCGGGACGTCGAGCCGATCCTCCAAGCTTATCCATGGCGGCCTCCGCTACCTGAGGAACCTGCAGATCGCCACGACGCTCGATTCGGTGCGCGAGCGTGAACGCCTGCTGAGAGAAGGGCGCGGCCTGGTCAGCCCGTTGCCGTTCCTGATGCCCAGCTTCGATGGCGACCGCATCCCCGGATGGGTGTTTGGCTTCGGCCTGGCGATCTACGACGCCTTGGCCGTCAAGTGGCAGCATCGTCACTACGACCCAAGAGGGTTACGCTCCTTGTGTCCGCCCCTCCGCGCCGACGGCCTGCGAGGCGGCTACCGCTACCTGGACGCACAGACCGACGATGCCCGGCTCGTCCTGCGCGTCCTGCGGGAAGCGGTTGCGGACGGTGCCACCGCCATCAACTACGTCCGCGCCATTTCCTTCCTGCGGATGGCGGACGGCTCGGTCTGCGGGGTCGCCCTGCGCGACGAGGCCCCCGACGGGGGTGGCCGGACCATCGAGGTGACGGGGGCCCTGGTAATCAACGCGTGCGGTGCCTGGGCGGATGACCTGCGCAACCGGATCGATGCCCCCCGGCGCTTGCGATTGCTGCGCGGCAGCCACCTCGTCTTTCCGGCCGCACGCCTTCCCCTTCCGCGCGCGGTTTCTTTGCTGCATCCGGCCGACGGTCGCCCGGTGTTCATCTTCCCCTGGGAAGGCGTGACCGTGCTTGGCACGACCGACGTCCCCCTGGACGGCGTGATCGAGCGCGATCCGGCGATCACGCCGGCCGAGGGCGCCTATCTGCTGGACGCCGCGCGCCATGCCTTTCCATCGGCGGACCTTGGCAGTGATGATGTGCAAACAACCTTCGCCGGGGTCCGAGCCGTCCTCGACACCGGCAAGGCCAACCCATCCAGGGAGGCGCGCGACGCCCTGGTCTGGCTCGAGCGCGGCATGCTGACCGTGACCGGCGGCAAGCTGACCACCTTCCGCCAGATGGCCGTCCGCGCCTTGCGCGCCGGCCGCCGTCGTCTTCCTGGCCGCGTCCCCCTGCGCCTGCGCGAGCGGATCCTCGACCCTCCGCCTCCAGAGTCCTGCCTCGAGGCTCCGCTTTCACCATCGGCGTGCCTCCGTCTGGTAGGCCGGTATGGCGCCGACACGCCGCGCCTGGCCGCTGCCGCCGGGCCCGGCGAGTTCACCCGGGTGGGCGACGGTGTATCTCTTTGGGCCGAACTCCGCTGGGCCGCGCGCGCCGAGGGCGTCGTCCGCCTCGACGATCTCCTGCTGCGGCGCGTCCGCCTCGGCCTACTCCTCCCGGAAGGCGCGATCCCTTGGCTGGAACGCGTTCGTCTCGTCGCACAGCCGGAGCTGGGCTGGGACGATGCACGGTGGAAGGCGGAGGCGGCGAGGTACGAGGCCTTGTGGCGCAACGCCTTCTCCCGCCAGCCACCCACGGGCGGTTGACTCGGATCGATCTCCCTCGAACCACCGAGTGCTACAATCGGCGACTTCCGATGCGCAGACTTGGCCCTTTCATGCTGGCGCTCGCCGCGACCCTGCTCGGCTGCAGCCTGGTTGACCGCCTCCTTCCGCCGCGCCTCGATCCGCCCCCCACCCTGCCGGCTGCGCCGACCCCCGTCCCACGCTCGACAGCCACGCCGGCTGCGGCCGTCGACCTCGGCCCGGAAATGGAAGAGATCCAGGGCCAGGTCTCGAGCGTGCGCGGTCTCTACCCGACCGGGCCCCTGGAGCGCGAGCTGCTTCCTCCGGAGGCCATGCGCCAGAAGGTGATCGACGACTTCCTGGGGGACTACAGCGAAGAAGAGGCCGCGGACGACGCCAGGGTGCTTGTCCTGCTGGGCCTGCTCGATCCCGGCTTCGCCCTGTGGAACTTCTACGTCGATTTCTACGAGGAACAAGTCGCCGGCTACTACGACACCGAAACGAGTCGGATGTACGTCGTCGGCTCGAAGTGGGGCGGCGCCGAGCGCCTGACTTACGCCCACGAGTACGTCCACGCGCTCCAGGATCAGCACTACGACATCGAAGACGGCCTGGGGTACAGCGACGATGGATGCGAAGCGGACTCAGAACGCTGCGCCGCGGTCTCCGCCCTGATCGAGGGCGACGCCAGCCTGGCCGAAGAGCAGTGGTGGCGCAGCTATGCCACCGAGCAGGATTACCAAGATCTGGCGGCGGCGATCGCCGAGTACGACGGCGCCGTTTTCGACTCGGCCCCGAACTACATGCAGCGCGACTTCTTGTTCCCGTATACGGAAGGGCTGGCCTTCGTGCAGGATCTCTTCCGCAAGGGCGGCTGGGCGGCCGTCGATGCCGCCTACCTCGATCCGCCGACGACGACCGAACACATCCTACACCCCGAGCTGTACGGCAAGGCTGAACCGATCGCCGTCACGCTGGCCGATCCCCTCGAGGCCCTTGGCGAAACGTGGCGCGAGGTGGACGTCGACGTACTCGGCGAGTGGTTCACCCAGTTGGTCCTGGCGGAACGAATCCCCGAATGGGAAGCGGCCGAGGCCGCAGCCGGATGGGGCGGCGACCAATATCTGGCCTTGTTCAATGATGATCTAGAAGAGGGCGCGCTGGTCCTGCACACCCGCTGGGACCGCTCGCGCGACGCGTATGAGTTCGTCGAGGCCTTTCACGAGTACGCCTCGCTCCGCTTCGGAGATCGCACCACCGAGCAGACCGACCGGCGGTGGACCTGGAAGCAGGGGTCGGTGATCCTCGAACGGGTCTACGATCAGACGCTGTGGATCCTCGCCCCGGGCGGGGAGACGGCCCAGGTGCTGCGGGAAGCCGTCACGTTCCCAGCCTCGCCCTAGACGTTCTCAATCCCAGAAGACCTCGACGCCATCGCCGACGCGGCACCCCAGCCGATCGGCGGCATGTCCATTGACGACGGCCAGGATCAGATCTCCCGCGCTACCGATCAGGGCAATCAGATCCCCCGCAGGCCTTTCGCCGAATGCCGCCGTCAGCCCGGGCACGGTCTGATCCCCGACCCGAACGCGTATCGTTTCCCGGCCGCCCAGATCCCGGCCGGCGATGTTCGTGCGCACATTGCCGAAGTGGTCTACGTACTCGACGACGCCTTGCAGCCCGTGGGCCGTCTCCACCGGTCCTGGCAGATCGAGACGCACGGGGTCGGTGAAGGGGCTCCCGATCTCCGCCAGCCGGACCCCGTTCGCCAGGTGGCCCGCCACCGGCGCAAAGATGTCCCGGCCGTGGAAGACCCGGCTCGGCTCCGGCAGCCAGAACCGCTCCTGATCGAGGGCCCGAAAGTCCAACGGTCCGCCGCCGGCCTCGGCCCGCTCGATGAGTCTCGTCGCCACACCGTTGTCCGGCCCGACGACGAGATGGGCTCCCAGTCGCGCCGCCATCCCCCGCCGCGCGGTACCCACCCCCGGATCCACAACAACGACGAAGATCGTGCCTCGCGGGAAGTAGGGTGCAGCTCGCCCCAAGAGCCAGGCGGCCTCGCGAATGTCCTGCGGCCCGACCTCGTGGCTGAGATCGACCAGCCGGGCCTGGGGGGCGATCCCGAGGATCACCCCCTTCATCACTCCGACGTTGGCGTCCTTCCAACCGAAGTCCGTGAGCAAGGCGACGACCGGCGCATCGGTCATGGGAGTTGCGATTTCGGCCGGATCATCTCGAAGGTGTCGCCCGTCCGACAGTACCCGGCGCCCGCCAGCCGGCCGATCGGCCTCAGTCTGCCGATGTCGATCTTGTCCTCCCCAAGCAGAACCGAGGGATCGACATGGATATGGACGACCCGCCCCAGAATCAGCGCCCCACCGCCGGGGTCCGCACCCACCTCGATGATCTGATGGAGGCGGCATTCGAAGTGGATCGGGCTCTCGGCGACCCGCGGCGGCGTCACGGCCGTCGATGGGTCTGCCGTCAACCCGGCAGCCTGAAACTCATCCACCTCCGGCGGGAATTCGGTCGAGGTGAGATTCATCGCCTCCGCCAACGGTTCGGTGACGATGTTGACGACGAACTCGCCGGTGGCGCGGATGTTGCGCAACGTGTCCTTCTGGCCAAGGCCGGTCGATCGCACGCTCGCGGTGAAGGCCACGATCGGCGGTCGCGACGAGACAGCGTTGAAGAAGGAGAACGGCGCCAGGTTGGCGGCCCCGGCCGGGTCGACCGTCGAGACCCAGGCGATCGGCCGCGGCACGATCGCCCCGGTCAGCAGCTTGTAGACCGACCTCCAGGGCAGCCCAGCGGGATCGGCTTCCATTGCCTTGTCCTTTCAACCCGGCGTCGATCCGGTCAGGATCCGTCCCCCTCCATCCACGACGCCTGGTACTCAGACTTTTCCCACTCGATGGCGTCCAGCGCCACCTGCAGCGGCCGGAAGGTATCCACCATCACCGCCAGTTCGTGCGTCTCACGCTTTCCGATCGAGGCCTCGGTCACCCCCGGCTGGGGACCGTGCGGCAGGCCGCTCGGATGCAGGGTGATGTCGTACTTCTCGATCCCCTTGCGCGACATGAAGTTCCCGTCGCAATAGTAGATGACCTCGTCCGAATTCACGTTCGAATGGTTGTACGGAACCGGGATCGCCTGCGGGTGATAGTCGAACAGCCGCGGCACGAACGAGCACACGACGAACTGAGCCGCCTGGAAGGTCTGGTGCGCCGGCGGCGGTTGGTGGATCTTCCCCGTGATCGGCATGTAGTCGTGGATGTTGAAGGCCCACGGGTAGAGATAGCCGTCCCACCCGACGACATCGAGCGGGTGGTGGTCGAGGATGTGGCGCGACATCTGATCGCGCACTTTGACCCGCACTTCGAATTCCCCTCTGTCGGTCTGGGGATCGATGGCTTCGGGCGGTCGGATATCGCGCTCGCAGAACGGCGCGTGCTCGAGCAGTTGGCCAAACTCGTTGCGATAGCGCCGCGGGGGCTCGATTTGGGACGGCGACTCAATCACAAAGAAGCGTGCCGGCGCGTCCAGCTGCATACGCCAGGTCGTCCCGTAGGGAATCACCAGGTAGTCGCCGATGCCGAAGGCGAGGCGGCCAAACTGTGAGTGCAGCGTCCCCGATCCCTCATGGCTGAACCAGACCTCGTACGCCTGGGCATTTCGATAGAAGTAGTCCATGCTCTCGGTCGGGCGGCTGATGCCGAGGGTGACATCGCTGTTGCCCAGCAGCACCCGCCTCGCCGCAACCGGATCGCCGCCCGCCGGAGCCGCCACGGTGGTGAAGGCCCGATGGCGAAGCGCCCCGAACTCGGTGTAGGCGACCGCCGTACTGCCCAGCCCATCGGCGCGGACAACCCGCGGCGGATCGAAGTGATGATAGAGGATCGATTGAATCCCCGAGAACCCCTCGAGCCCCATCACTTCTTCCCGGTACAGAGCGCCGTCGGGCCTCCGGAACTGGACATGCCGCTTCTGCGGTATCTCCCCAAGGCGATAGTAGAACGGCATGTAGCCCTCCTCGAAAGACCGGCTAGCGATCGCCGGCCACGGTGTTTCGCAGCGTCCCCAGGCGTTCGATTTCAAGCTCGACGACGTCGCCCGGGCGCAGCCAGGGGCCTTCGCCCCGGGTCAACTCGAGCAAGGATCCCGTCCCCACCGTCCCCGATCCGATCACGTCCCCAGGGAATAGATCGACGCCGGCCGAGGCCCGGGCGATCATTTCGCCGAAGGAGTAGTACAGGTCCTTCCAGTTGCCCCGGGACCGCTCAACACCATTGATTCGAGCCGACATCGCCAGGTCGTACACCCCCGCCCGGCCGCTGGATCGGTCGGCGAGTTCGTCCGGCGTCACAATCCACGGCCCCAGGGATGAGGCGAAGTCTTTCCCCTTGGCAGGCCCTAGCCCGATGCGCATTTCGGCCTGCTGGAGGTCGCGCGCCGACCAGTCGTTCAGGATTGTGTACCCGAAGATGTGGCCTTCCGCTCGATCGGCGGCGATGTCCCTCCCGCCGACCCCGACAATGCACGCCACCTCGAGCTCGTAGTCCAACGCCTCCGATCCGGGCGGCGCGGCGACCCTTTCCTCCGGACCAAGCACCGATCCCGGGTTCGAGAAGTAGAAGGCCGGAAACTTGTACCACTCCTGCGGGATCTCCCGCCCGCGGTTGGCGAACGCCGTCCGGACGTGGGCTTCGAAGGCGTAGAAATCTCGAAACGAAGGGGGCCGCGGCAACGGGGCACGGACCTGGACCGCGTCGAGGCTGTGCGTCAATCCAACTCCGCGCTCGCGAAGCACGCGACCGGCCGTCTCCCACGCCGGGGCCCCGGACTCGATCAGGCCAAGCATCGTCGGCGGAAGACCGTCGATCCCGGTCAGGTCAAGGATCCGGTCTGTTTCCAGGACGCCGATCCTCGGGGCGGCATCCGCGCCGGTGAAGGTCACGAAGCGCATCGACGCCTTCCGAGACTCAGAGGTTGCCTCGCTTCTCCTGCTCCAGCTCGAGCGCCTCGAACAGCGCCTTGAAGTTACCCTTGCCGAACCCCCGGCTTCCGTGCCGCTCGATGACCTCGATGAAGGACGTCGGCCGGTCCTGGATCGGGCGCGAGAACACCTGGAGCAGGTAGCCTTCATCGTCGCGATCGACCAGGATCCCTAGCTCGCGCAGCGCCTCGAACGACTCGTCGATCGCGCCCACCCGCGCCGGGGCGATGTCGTAGTACTCGTCCGGAACCCGCAGAAAGTCCACCCCGCGCGCCTTGAGTTGGCGCACCGTTTCCAGGATGTCGCCGGTCGCCATGGCGATGTGCTGGACCCCCGGGGCGTGGTAGTAATCGAGGAACTCCTCGATCTGGCTCTTGCGCTTGCCTTCGGCCGGCTCGTTGATCGGCAACTTGATCCGCCCGCCACCGCCCTCCATCACCTTCGACATCAGCGCCGAGTACTCGGTGCCGATATCCTGATCGCTGAAGTGGATCAGTTGCCGGAATCCCATCACGTCGTGATAAAAGCGCACCCAGGCGTCCATCTTGCCCAACTGGACGTTTCCGACCACGTGGTCGACCGCCGCCAGTCCGGTCGGCTCGACGTCCAGGTCGAGCGCCCGGTACCCCGGGGCAAACGGCCC
>DATIPT010000034.1:0-7264 GCA_035471625.1 Anaerolineales bacterium | reverse complement strand
GTAAGTCTACCACGCCCAGGAAGGTGTCGTCAAGGAACAGGCGGCGCAGCCCCGGACGGGACCGGATGAATCACTTCGGCGCGTCGTGCGGCTTGTCAGCCGGGCGCGTCGATTGGTGCGCCTGAGTCGACGTCCGGCCTTCAATTCGATCTTCGCCGCGGGCCAATACGTAGAGCAGCGCCGACAGGCGATTCAGGTATGGAAGGATGTACTCGTTCTCAAACCCCTCCTGGTGCTTGAGCAGGGTCACGTGACGCTCGGCGCGCCGGACGATCGAGCGGGCCAGATGCAGCATTGCGCTCGATTGCGAATCACCGGGCACGATGAAGGCGTCTCCAAGCGGGATTTCTGCGGTGCGCCGGTGAAACTCTACCTGCAGGTAGTGGACGCGGCTCGCCGTGATGTGCGTCGGGACCTTCTCCTCGGGTGTCGTCGCCGCCAGCTCCGACATCATCCAGCACAGATCCCGTTGGATGTCGAGGATCATGTCCTTGGTCGCCGGCGAGACCGGGCAGGTACGCACCAGGCCCAACGCCGACGAGGCCTCATCCAGCTGACCCAAAGCCTCGATGCGCGGCTCGAACTTGAGGACGTCCTTTTCCCCCAGAAGATCCGTCAACCCCAGGTCGCCGCGCCAGTTCTCCAGATCATTCTTCGGGTCTTGCGTTTCGTCCTGGCTCATCCCACCACACCTTCGACCGGCGGATCCGCGACGGCGACCGCTCTCTCCCCGGGCTGGATCCGTTCCATGATTTCGGCCCGCACGGCATTGAAGTCGGCCCCGGTCCGGACACGTTCGCGCGGCAGGTCGATGGTCTTCTCGGCGACCACGCGTCCCGGGCGGGCCGAGAGGATGACCACCCGGTCGGCCAGGAAGATCGCTTCTTCCACGCTGTGGGTCACGAAGACGATCGTCGGGCGGGCCTGCCGCCACACCCGCAACAACTCGGACTGCATATCCGACCGGCTCTGCGCGTCGAGCGAGCCGAACGGTTCGTCCATCAGCACGACCGCAGGTTCGGTCGCCAGCGCCCGGGCGATGGCCACGCGCTGTTTCATCCCTCCGGAGAGCTGCCGAGGCCGATACTCCTCGAAACCCCTCAGCCCGACCATCTCCACGTACTTCGCAACATGCTGCGCCCGCGCCTCCCCCCGAAGACCCCGGGCATCGAGCCCGAACCCGATGTTCTGGCGGACCGTCAGCCACGGGAAGAGGGCGAACTCTTGAAACACCATCCCCCGCTCGGGTCCCGGCTCGACGACCCGGTGGCCATCCATCCACACTTCGCCATGAGTCGGACCCGTCAGGCCGGCCATCGCCCGCAGGAGAGTCGTCTTGCCGCATCCAGTCGGGCCGATGATGGCCACGAATTCCCCCTGCCCGACCGTGAACGAGATCTCCTGGAGAGCGATCAGGTCGTTGAACTCGACCGTCAGATCCACCACGCGCAGACTGGCGACCGGGGAGGTGCGGGAAGCGTCCATCCCGTCAGACCGACTCGGCGGCCCTCCAGAAGGAGATGCCCCGGGTCAGCAGCATCCCAAGCACCCCGATGATCACCATCCCGGCGAAGACCGCATCGAATCGCCCCACTTCATGCATCGTCCACAGGAAGATGCCCAAGCCGCCGCCTTTCACTCCAAGGATCTCGGCGGCGACGATACTCATCCACGCATATCCGAGACCGAGGCGCAAGCCGATCGAGATGTGGGCGAGCGAGCCGGGGACGATGACTCGCGTGAACAGGAACGCCTTCCGAGCCCCCAACGTGCGGGCGGCATCGATCAGCAGCGGCTCGACCGACTTCACCCCGGCCACCGTATTGAGATAGATCGGGAAGAAGCTGGCCAGGAAGACGATGAACACCGCATCGAGCGGCGTCCCAAAGAAGACGATGGCGAATGGGATCCATGCCAGCGGTGGGATCGGCCGGGTCATCTCAACCCAGGGCGAGGCGAAGGTCTCGACGAAGCGGAACCAGCCGGCGACCAAACCCAGGGGAATCGCCACGACCGCCGCCGCCGCAAACCCGATGATGATCCGCCCCAGGCTCGATCGAACGTGCTCCCACATCGTGAACCCCAGGAAGTCGGGCCGGCTCAGCGCGTCGATCAGGGCCCGACCGGTCTCGACCGGCCCGGGGAGGTAGGGACTCCCGACGATCCAGGCTACGGCCTGCCACAGCACGAAGAACAGAAGCGTCGAGACCAGGATGACTCCGACCGTCGACGACCATTTTCGCTGGGCGGCAGCAGGGCCCGGCGAGTCCCGGCCGGCGCGGGAGGAGGCCCGGCTCGGGCCTCCTGGATCACGCTCGTGCTCAGCCGCGGCGCTCACGGACTGCCCGCGGCCTCCAGGTACTCCGGATGGACGTACTTCCCGACGAAGTCGTCGACGCTCGAATAGCCTCGCTCCGTCAGCTTCTCGGCCGGGATCAGGCCGAATTCAATCAGCTTCTCGGTGTACTCCTTGAACGACTCGTCGAATCCCTCATCCAGATCAGTCCGGAAGTTGATGTTGGTGAAGGCGAGTTCGACGACGTCTCTCGGACGCTGGGTGAACGCAACCGCCAGATCCATCAGATGCTCATAGTCCTCCGACCCAGGGTCGGCGAGGGCTTGCACGATCCAGCGGGTTGCGGCGATGTGCGCCTGGAGGAACCGGTTGACGAGCTCGGGATTGGCTTCAGCAAAGGCCTGATCCACGGCCACGACGCAGTCCAGATGATCGGGCCAGATTTCGTCGGAGGTGGCCATGACCTTCCCGGCCCCGGTGCTGACGGCATCCGCCGTCCAGGGCTCCCAGGCGACGAAACCGGCGATCTCCCCGGCTTCGAGCTTCACCCGCATGTCCGGAGGCGGCATGTCGATGACCGTGATCTCGCTGATGTCCAGCCCCTGCTGCTGGGCGAAGTTGAGCAGAAGAAAGAACTGGATCGCGGCGTGCCCGGGCACCGCCACCGTCTGGCCGAGCAGGTCCTCTGGGGCCTCGATCTCCGGCGCCACGATCAGCGCCGATCCGATGGCATTCACCTGTGCGACCACATTCGTCCCCACGCCGGCATTCAGATGCTTGGTGATCGCCGGCGGCGCGCCCAGCAAGCCAATCTGCACATCCCCGGAGGCAAAGTGATCCATCTCCACGCCGCCGTTGGCATACGGCGCGCCCGTGGCATCTTCCGTGATGACTCCGTACTGCTCGTAGAACGAGGTGCCGCCGCCCGCCTCGGGATCATTCGCCACCGCGTAGGCGATATGGTGCAGATCAGCGAGGAGATACCCCACCCGAACCACCTGCGGCGAGACCGGTTCCGGCGCCGGAGCACAGGCCGCCAACCCCATTCCCGCAATCAAGGCCACCAGCACCGACCATCTCATCGCCCGCTTCATTCCACCCTCCCGTGTATGGGCTCCACGACCCGACTACGCCTGCAGGTCCTTCAGGCTGCTCACCATGCGGAGAGCCTCGGTCAGCGCATTGGGGGCGTCTTCTCCGTAGGCATCCGCGCCGAACTTGTTGGCGATGTCGGCCGAGACCGGCGCCCCGCCGACCATGATCTTTACATCGGGATTCTTCGACTTGATCCTCTCAATGATAATCGGCATCCCGACCATGGTGGTGGTCATCATCGCCGACAGGCAGACGATCTCCGACTCCGTTCGCAGCTGCTCCTCCACGAACTTGTCGAGCGGAACGTCCTTCCCCAGGTCGTACACGGCGAAGCCGGCGATCTCGAACATCAACTTGACCAGGTTCTTGCCGATGTCGTGAACATCCCCCTCGACCGTGCCGATCACCACCGAACCCTTGATCCTCTGGCCCTCTTCCAGCTTCACATGCGGGCGGAGAATGTCGAGGCCCTTGTAGAGCGCGTCGGCCGCCATCAAGACCTCGGGCACGAAGTACTCGCCGTTGGCAAACTTGTCGCCCACCATGTTCATGCCTTCCGCCAGGCCGTTCATCACGGCATCATAGGCGTTGTACCCGGCCTCGATGGTTGCCTCGGACGCCTCGACGACCGCGTCCTCGTCGAACTCGACGACACCTTGCTTGAGCTGTTCGATCAGTTCATCTCTTGTGGGAGTAGCCATGGGATCTCCTGTTTACTTGTTTCCGTGGTCCTTCACGGTCTGCATCAGGGCCTTGAAATTGATGGGCGGGACTTCGGGCCAGATATCACACCCCGGCCAGACGGCGTCCGGCTGCTTGCTGAGAATCTCCCGGATCCCGGTCTCGATCGTATCCGGAGTCCCTTGAACCAGGAGGTTGTAGGGATCGATGTTGCCGAAGATCAGCGTCTCGGGCAGCTTCTCCCGACTCAGGGCGAGGTTGTTCTTCTGGTCGACGCTCAGGGCATCGGCACCGGCACGGGCCATCAACTCGATGATCGGATTGGTGTCGCCGCAGATGTGCAGGACCGTCGGCGACGGGATCCCCTGGAAGACCCGCTGCAAGTGAGGCAGGATCAGGTTCTCAAACATGCGCGGGCTGATCACGTCGGAGGTCGCCCCCATTTCGCGAACCGTGATGTAGTCCGCCCCGGCCTCGCGGTAGAGCCGCGAGATCTGGATCAACACATCCGCCAGCTGCGAAAGCAGGGCATTGATGAGATCCGGTTTCTTGTAGGAGGTCTTGAGCAGATCGTTGAGATCCGTCAACTGGCCGGCCAGGGTGAACGGCCCCAGCACCCACGACCCGATCGCAACCTGGTCTCCGACCTTCGCCCGGATCATCCGAAGGGCTTCCAGGACGAGCGGGATCCGGCCGGCCTGGCTCAAGTCCGCTGGGACCTGCAGGTCCATCCCGGCGATGGTTTCCGAGACCTTGCCGGAAATCGTCGGGTAGAGAATGCGGTCGGAGCCGTCGTCATAGTAGTTGACGACGCATCCCAGCGCGCCGGCCTCGACTCCCATGTCGAACGGGACGACGACGCACTCGAAGCCATGCTGCTCGTACGTGGCCAGCGCGGAGTTCGCCATCTTCTCGGCGTCGACATGGATCTCGGCGAAACGATAGCCGAGTTCCGTCAGCCCGCTGGTAGTAACGTTCCCCATCCCGCTGAAACACGGGATGCGCGCCACCGGCTTGTGGTTCAGCAGATCCAACACGTCTTTGCGGGAGTTCGAGTCAGTCGTCATCGCGGTCTCCGTAGGGCTCCTCTCCAGGCATAGGTGTATGGGCAGCGAACCGCCTTGGTCGGGCCAGGTTGGACATTCGGTTCACGGGGCGCCTCCAGGGGCACCCTACGCGGCCTCGGCCTCGGCCAACTGCTTGGCCACATCCGGCCACAATCGATGCAGTGGATGGGAGGCGTCCTGCGGAAGCCCGCCCCCTTCTTCCTGGATGAGCGTCGCCAGGACGGCCATCGCCGACGCCACGGCGCCGAAGATCCGGTAGGTCCCGGTCATCGGCCCATAAACCATCCAGTCGGTCCACAGGATCGTCGACAAGGCATGCAGGCCAGCGTCGGCCCCGCGGAATACATCCCGCCCGCCGTCCTCACCCCAGGCCTCCTTGCACGCCTTCAGCCACATGTACGACCCATTGGCCGGGGCGGCCCCCGAAGGCCATCCGAACTTCTCCTTCACCAGGCGATTGGCGATCAGGGTGAACCCGATGGTGGGGAGATTCATGACGCTGGTGTCGATCAGAAGGCTGTCGAAGCCGCCCTTCTCGATCATCGGCAGCATCGTGTTTAGCGCCTTGACCCGGCCGCTCGGACGCTTGTCTCCCTCGAGATCGAAGGCCTGGACGACGACGTGCCGGATCCCGTAGTCCTTGAGCTGCTGTACCTGGCCGGGGATGTCTTTGTCCCAGGCGGTGATGCTGTTGTAGAGGAACCGGTCTTGCAGGCCGTTGTCGGCGATGTAGCGAGCGGTCTCGAGGCGCGCCTTCTCCGTCCAGGTATCGACGGCGAAGGGAAGCTTGCTATTCTCGAGGAAGAACTCGGTGTAGACCCGCATTTCGTCGTAGCCCTTGGGGGCCACCATCCCGACCATGGCGGGAATCCCGGTCAATTCCGAGACCGACTCAAGCTCTTTCAGCCGGGCCTTGGCCTTCTCCTTGTCGAACTCGAAGGCGGCTCGCTTGATGAAGAGCTTGTCGCCGGTCTGGAACATGTTGGCGATGAGCAGCGGCGGTCGATCGCCGGTCTGGCCGCCGACCTGGATCCCGGCCAGGTTGCAGACCTTCTGGGGGGAGCCTAGACGGAACATTCGAGATATCGCCTCCTCATCGTGGGTTGCATCAGCCAGCGCCTCCCGCCACCCCGGACCGAATCGCCTGCTGGAGGACCTCTCGAGGCAAGGCCAGGGCTTCGGTGAGCGCCATCGCGCGCGCGGTCATGGCGTAGGGACGTCCGTCCTGAAGCGCCTCGTCTCCGACCACCTCGCCGTCCTTCACCTGACCGACTTCGGCCTCCTGCCCGTCCTCGGTGCGGAAGAGCCCGACCTTGCCCTTGCGGACGAAGTAGGCGTAGTCCGAGTCGGCCTCGGCCGCGTAGAGATCTTCGCGGCGCTTGAAGGTCCGATCTTCGGCGGCTTGGGCCAGGCTCAGCAGGGCTTCGCGGGGCAGGTCGGCCAGCGCAGGGATCCGCCGCAGCTGGCGAATCCGGCGCCCGTCCCGGGCCTTTGCGAACAGGTCCTGCAAGTGCGGGAAGGTATCGCGCCCGTGCGGGAAGGGCATCGCAGCGACGAACTCGTCCTGGAAGTCGGGATGGACGCTGAGCTCGGTGTATTCGACCCGGCGGGCGACTTGATTGGCCTCAACCCGCTTCTCCACGTCAAGCAGGGCCATGCGCGCCCCGTCTCCGGCGGCGTTTCCAACGGCATAGACCGAGTCCAATTCGCAATCCGGGAACAGGCCCATCGCCATCGACTCGACCTTGTCGATGTAGGAGCCGAAGGCGCCGGCCAGGATGACCTTGTCGACCGCCTCGACCCCCAGGGTCTTCATCATCACCTTGGTGCCCATGTACATGGCCGCCTTGGCCAGCTGGATCGCCCGGATGTCGTCGACGTTGACGGTGATGTCCTGGCCGATCGAGGTCTCATCGGCCCAGGCGATGACGAACTCGTAGCCTTTCTCTCCCTCGCGGGAGCGTGGGTGGTTCAGGTCGGTGACGAACCGGCCATTGGGCTCGATGACCCCGGCCAGCCAGAGTTCGGCGGCGACATCCATGATCCCTGAGCCGCACAGGCCCTTGGCCTGGATCTCCTCCTTGGGAAGCTCATCCGACCAGCGGTCCTGCCCGATGGTCTTGTA
>DATIPT010000033.1:0-3133 GCA_035471625.1 Anaerolineales bacterium | reverse complement strand
TTGTCTGGACAAATGGCATTCTCGCGCCAATGGAAAGAGAGTCAATGGCAAGCGGCTGCGCAAGCACTTCCGCCAGCGACGTGAGGGGGTCACGCCGCCAGCGGGGGCAAAGGGACTGCTCGGGCGAGAGTTCCGAACGCTCAACCGCAGGTCGGGGGTTCGAATACCTCCACGGGCGCCAGGCTGCGGCACGTCGACCAGAGGCACCGTGGCTCGAGGCGCCCCGCCTTGAAACGCCTCACGGAAAACTGACGCAGGCCCAACCGTAGAGGGAAGGGTCGCCGCACCGCGGCAGACCGTGCGTGGCAATCCACTCTCCAACCTGAGGGTTGACTGGTTCACCCATCGCAAGGGTGATGAGGAGCAATGTGAGGACGGCCAAAAGGCCAAGGACGATCAGGAAGTTCCTGGCGGCCGGGCGTCCGGCGATGCCCATCGGCGGCCCCAACCTACCTGGGCAAGTCGTGAACTGCCTTGCCCTACTTCAGTCTAGAACTGTTCCCGTCCAAGTCAACAGCGAAGGCGGCATCGAAGCCCACCGGGCTCTTTCCCCGATCCACAAGACGAGATGATCCCCCCGGAAGCACCCGGCGGCTTGTCTGCGCTGCGGGTCTGCACAGTTCGCCCCCCTCCCCGGGACTCTCCGGTCCGGCCCCGCCCTCCAGAACATGCTCAGCGCTCCCGACCGAGCAGCCGCAGAAGCATCAAGAATAGATTGATGAAATCCAGGTAGAGCGTCAGAGCCCCCAGAACGGCCAGCTTCCCGAACGTCTCGCCACCCTCCTGGAGCGCCGTATCCTTGGCCATCTTGGCGATCTTCTGGGTGTCGTACGCCGTCAGCCCGGTGAAGATCACGACTCCAACGATGCTCACCAGAAGGTCTAGCACCGTGCTCCGAAAGATCAAGTTCAGCAGCATCGTGATGAGGAGGCCAAACAACCCGATGACCAGGTACGTTCCGACCTTCGTCAGATCGACGTTGGTCACGAACCCCACGACGGTCATCGTCCCGAACAGCGCCGTCGCGGCCGCGAACGTAACGGCGATGCTTCCCAGCTCGTAGACGAAGAAGATCCCCGCCAGGGAGAAGCCCAACAAGCCTGCATACACGAAGAACATCAACCCTGCTACGGACGCCGGGAGCTTCTTGATCGCCGCCGACAGGACGATCACCAGGACCAGTTCGCCGATCAAGGCCCCCCAGACGACGAACGGGTTGACCAGAAGGCGGGTCAGGAACGGCGTCGTCGCCGTCAGCAAGGCGACGATCGTCGTCAGCAGGACCCCGAAGGTCATCCATAGGTAGACCCGACGCAACAGCGGGCGGATCTGGACCCCCATTTCCACCGCCTGAACATTCATCCCGCTCTGTGTCATAGGAGCCTCCTGTGCGGCCGAAGCCAATGGCTGTGCGGGCAGCCGGCGGTGGTGCGCCAACTTGCTCGGTCAAGCGGGAAAGCCCAAAGCCAATCCAGCGATCGCCTGGTGGTCAAGTCGGAGCCCTCCGCAGAGCGTCGAGTGGAAGCTGTGCCCCTCGCCATCGTCTGGGCAACCCAGAGACTCCGACGACCTCGTCGGGGAGACAGAGGCCGTATCCATCGTAGGCCGCCATCCTTGTTTGTCAAGGTCGAGGCCGCGGAGCCAGGCTGTGGTATACCTGACTTGTCCTGTCCGATTCGTCCGAGCTTTGCAGTGCCCCGAGTGCTGTGCCGGCGCAACAGCGCAGGTAGGCGGCGGGTCGGCAACGGAGGTGATCGTGGACCGTATCCGAACCCTGAATCAGGTGATCGAACCAAGGCTGGTGATCGAGGGCGCCGGGGTCTTGCTGCGACGGTCGATTGCCCCTTCCCGTGAGAATCCCCACGATCCTTTCCTGCTCTTCGACCACTTCGCCTTCAACGACCCGATCGAAGGGCCGATCGCCGGATTTCCGATGCACCCCCATCGCGGCATCGAGACGGTCACCTACATGCTCGAAGGAAGCGTCCAGCACCGTGACAGCCTGGGGAATGCCGGACGGATCGGCCCCGGCGACGTGCAGTGGATGACGTCGGGGCGCGGCATCCTGCACGAGGAGATGCCTCGCCGGAGTCCCGAGGGCAACGTCCTGGGGTTCCAGCTCTGGGTCAATTTGCCGGCGGCGCGCAAGATGGATCCGCCGCGCTACCAGGAGATCCAGGCGCTGACGATCCCCGGCTTTCGGATCGAGGACGCCACGGTGCGGCTTGTGGCGGGTTCGGTCGGCGATCGCCAGGGCCCCGTGACCGAGATCGCCGCTGCGCCTGTCTATCTCGAGGCTGCGTTGGAGCCCGGCGCCCGGTTCACAATGCCCTTGCCAGCCGGCCACACGACCGTCGCCTACCTGTTCGAGGGAGCCATCGACGTCCCGACCCAAGACCGCCGCGACGCTCGCATCGAATCGGTTCGGCTGCTTGTATTCGCCGACGGCGATATTGTCCGGATCAAAGCGCCGTCAGACACCGGCGCTCGCTTCATGCTCATGGCCGGCGCACCCTACGGCGAGCCGATCGTGCCCTACGGCCCGTTTGTCATGAACACTGATGAGGAGATCCGCCAGGCGCTGGCCGACCTGCGCAACGGGACGTTCGTCACCGCCTAGTACGTCTGAGGACCGCGAAAACAACAAGGGCCTGCCGATCCTGGCAGGCCCTTGTTGTTTTCGCTCAACAGGTCGACTACGGGACCTGGATGATCATCCAAAACTGGCAGACCACCGTTCCATTGGCGTTGACCTCCCAGAGTTCACCGTAGGTCCCAGAGTTCGACGGGGCGACCGCGGGCACGGTCAGCGTAAGGCTCTTTCCGTACTGGATATCGTCGGCCAATGGACCGACGCTATCTGCACCCGTGTGGAGCTTCCCGGTCTGACCAGCCTGAACAAAGTTGCCGACGTTCTTGGTCCACGGCGTGGACCCCGTGTTTGTGACCGTCCACGTCATGTCGAAGGCCGCCCCGGGAGCGAGCGCCGAGTAGTCCAATGGTGACTGGCCCTTCAGAATGCACGCGTAGTAGTTCGGCGGTGGCACGCCCGGGTTGCTGCACGGCTCGGCCGGGACGGTTGGCACCGAGCCGGTATTCGCCGTCGTGACATATCCGGCGGCCGCCCAGCCGT
>DATIPT010000032.1:0-7284 GCA_035471625.1 Anaerolineales bacterium | reverse complement strand
CGAGCGGCGGCGGGGCCCGCCTGGCCGGCATTCCACAAGACATCCCCCGCCCACTCGTGCACATACGCATCGATGACCCCCGGCCCCATGGCTAGATAGGCGTCATAGTCATCGACCGCGCCAAAGGGATCCGCCTGCGCCCGGCGGAGGCGGGCTCGGAGAAGGTAGGCACGTGCGGCGTCGGGACCCTCCGGATGAGCGACGAGGAAGAAGTCGAGCGCCGAGCGGGCCTCATCCAATCGGCCGGCCTCGAACAGGACGGCGGCGGACTGCAACTGGGCCCTCGCTGCCACTTCCGATTCACCCGAGGAAGCCGTTGCGAAGCTCGCCAAGGCTGCGTCCCAATCCCCGTTGAAGAACGCGGCTTCGCCGCGCGCGAAGTGATCCGCCGCCGACGGGGTCGGCGTCGGCGTCGGCAGAGGCGTTCCCGTCGGCAGCGGTGTTTCCGAAGGGGTTGCCGAAACCGTAGCCGCGGGCTGAGCGCCACAAGCCCACAGCGCCCCGGCGAGGGCCAGGAGCGCGGCGCCGGCCGGAAGGAGACGCTTTCTCATGGGGGAGCATCATAGGATGCGGTCTCAGGTCTGTCAATCGGTCGGGGCAGACGTGCCCGCAGATCGCTTGATGCGGCAAAGGCTCCATGCTAGACTGGCGGTTGGGAACGCGCGCTCGGAGGAGCGCGCGTTTTGCCGCAGGGTTCGGCCGTAGGATCGCTCCTCCGTCTGGATCCCCCTCGAGGCGTTCGATGAATATCGTCCTGACCGGCTCCATCGCCTACGACTACTTGATGTCCTTCCCCGGTCGATTCCGTGACCACATCCTGGCCGATCGGTTGGATCGGCTCAGCCTTTCCTTCCTGGTCGACTCCCTGATTCGCCGGCGCGGCGGGATCGCCGCCAACATCGCCTATACGATGGCCCTCCTGGGCGAGCGTCCGCTTGTCATGGCGACGGCCGGCGAGGATTTCGACGAGTACCGCACGTGGCTCGAGAGCCACGGCGTCGACACCTCGGCGATCAGGGTCGTCCCGGGACTTTTCACGGCCTCCTTCTTCGTGAACACAGACCAGGTCAACGCACAGATCGCCTCCTTCTACACGGGAGCGATGGCCGAAGCGGCCGAGTTGCGGTTCGCCGATCTCCCGGCCCGCCCCGACCTGGCCGTGATCGCCCCCAATGACCCCGGAGCGATGGGCGCCTATGTCCAGGAGTGCCGAGAACTCGGGATCACCTACTTCTACGATCCCAGCCAGCAAATTGTCCGCCTTGAGCCGGAAGTCCTGCGCACCGGGATCGCCCACACCAAAGCGTTGTTCTGCAACGACTACGAATTCGGCCTAGCCTCCGAAAAGACCGGGCTTGGCCTCGATGAGATCCTGCGCCAGGTAGAGTTCCTGGTCATCACCCGCGGAGAGCATGGGGCCGACGTCTACCAAGCCGACCGGACCCTCCATGTCCCGGCCATCAAGCCTGATAGGATGGCCGACCCGACCGGCGTCGGCGACGCCTTCCGAGGGGGATTCCTGACCGGGTACGCCCACGGCCTGGAGCTCGAACGCTGCGGCCAGATGGGCGCGTTGGCCGCGACCTACTGTCTGGAGGAAGACGGCACGCAGGGACACCATTTCGACCTGCCCGCCTTCAAGGCCCGCTTCCTACGGACTTTCGGCGTTGAGCTGACCGGCCTTTGAGCTCCTTCGAGTCGACGGCCTCACGCGTCCGAGACATCCTGGAAGGCGATCGGGTCTGGTGCGCCTACGCCCTGGCCGATCTTGAGCCTCCCTACGCTGAACAAAGCCGCTGGATCTTGGGGATCCAGTCCGTCGGGCTGGTGTACGGCGGGCTGGTCCCGCCCCTCTTCTTCTTCCAAGGCGATCCGGCCGAGATCGAGGGGGTAGTCGACTCGATCGATCCCGCCCCGATCCAGTACGGTTTGCTGCCCACACACCGGAGCCGGCTGGAAACCCGATTGCGCGTCGAACGGGAAGCGAAGATGTGGCGCATGGCCTTCCACGGCCCGCTGCCGACGTCGCCGATCGCCGTCCGGCGTATGGGCGTACACGACGTCCCAGCGATCCGCAGCCTGTTCCGAGATCATGCTGATCGACCGGACTCCTTTCACCCGAACCAAGTGCGCGACGGGATCTTCTTCGGGGTGGAGCACGGCGACGAACTGGTCTCGGTTGCGGGCACGCACGTCATCGGTCGGAGAGGCAGGGTAGCCGCGATCGGCAACGTCTTCACCCGTCCGGACCGGCGGCATGAAGGTCTCGGCGCGGCCGCATGCATTCCCGTGGTTCAGGCCCTGCTCGAAGCCGGGATCAAGACCATCGTCCTGAACGTCGGGATGGACAATGCACCGGCCCTCTCGCTCTACGCCGCCCTAGGCTTCCTGCCATTCTGCGGTTACTATGAGGGCCAGGGACGGCTGGAGAGACCTCGGACCGGGTCCGACGCGGATCGCAACTGAACGGATGGGTCCACGGCGCACGATGCGCGCCCACGCGCCTGCCGGCACCGGTGTCGTCGCGCCCCCACACCCTGAGCCAATGGGAGATACGCATGACCGATCGATTTGACATCCGCGACACAAAGCTCGCCGAGCCCGGGCGGCGCCGCATCGACTGGGCCGACGGAGAAATGCCCGTCCTGCAGCAGATTCGCGAGCGCTTCGCCAAGGAGCGCCCGCTGACGGGCACCCGCGTCGCGGCCTGCCTGCACGTCACGACCGAGACCGCCAACCTCATGCGAACCCTCCAACTGGGGGGCGCCGACGTCGTACTGTGCGCCTCGAATCCGCTTTCGACCCAGGATGACGTTGCGGCCTCGCTCGTCACGCACTTCGAAATCCCGGTCTTTGCCATCAAGGGCGAGGACAACGAAACCTACTACAAGCACATCCACGCAGCGCTCGACCACAAGCCCCAGGTCACGATGGATGACGGTGCCGACCTGGTCGGTACGCTTCACAAAGACCGCCGCGACGGCCTGAAAGAGGTCGTCGGAGGGACCGAAGAGACGACAACGGGCGTCATCCGGTTGCGGGCGATGGCCGCCGAGGGCGCCCTGGCCTTCCCTGTCATCGCGGTGAACGACGCCATGACCAAGCACTTCTTCGACAACCGCTACGGTACGGGTCAATCGACAGTCGACGGGATCGTCCGGGCGACGAACGTCTTGCTCGCCGGCAAGACGTTCGTCGTCGCCGGCTACGGATGGTGCGGGCGCGGCCTGGCCTCCCGGGCGCGCGGCCTTGGGGCGAACGTTATCGTCACCGAGATCAACCCCCTACCCGCCCTGGAGGCGGTGATGGACGGCTACCGCGTGATGCCGATGGCCGAGGCGGCGGCGCTTGGTGACATCTTCTGCACTGTGACCGGGGATATCAACGTACTCGACCGGTCGCACTTCGAGGTCATGAAGGACGGCGCGATCGTCTCGAATTCCGGCCATTTCAACGTCGAGATCAACCTCCCGGCCCTCGAAGGTCTCGCCTCCGAGAAGCGGCGGGTGCGCGAGTTCGTCGAGCAGTACACCCTGTCCGACGGACGGCGGATCAATCTGCTCGGCGAGGGACGCCTGATCAACCTGGCCGCAGCCGAAGGACATCCGGCGAGCGTGATGGACATGTCCTTCGCCAACCAAGCGCTTTCGCTCGAGTTCCTGCTGAGAAACGCCGACAAACTCGAGAATCAGGTCTACACGATCCCGGAGGAGATCGATCGGGAGATCGCCCGCCTCAAGCTGGACGCGATGGGGGTTCGGATCGACCGGCTGACCGCCGAGCAGGAGAAATACCTCTCTTCATGGGAAGAAGGAACGTAGTCGAGGCGGGGGGACGTCGCCCGCCGTCATGATCGCGATTCTCGTCCACGGCGGCGCGGGCGACTGGGCCGAGTCCGAGCGTGAGGCGGCCGTTCACGGCGTGAGCCAGGCTGCCGCTGCCGGCTGGGACGTGCTGGCCGAGGGCGGATCCGCCCTGGAGGCGGCGACTGCCGCCGTCGTCTTCCTCGAAGACGACCCCGGATTCAACGCCGGCACCGGATCGGTATTGAATGCAGCCGGCGACGTTGAGATGGATGCCAGCGTCATGGCGGGAGATTCGCTCGCCAGCGGCGGGGTCGCCGGCATCACCCGGGTGAGGAACCCGATCCTGGTCGCCCGGCGAGTCCTTGAAACGACCGACTGTGTCTTGCTCGCCGGCCCCCACGCGACCGCATTCGCCCGCGCCCAGGGTTTCGCCGATCACGACCCGATCACCCCTCGAAGAAGGGAAGAATGGCAGACTGGCAGCCCGGGGGCTCCGCGCCCCGAGCCGCCGGGAACCGTCGGAGCGGTGGCGCTGGATAGGTCGGGGCGCCTGGCCGCAGCCACGTCGACCGGTGGAAGACGACGGAAGATTCCCGGCCGCGTCGGCGACTCCCCGATCCCCGGAGCCGGCAACTTCGCCGATGCCTTCGCTGCCGTTTCGGCCACCGGGCACGGCGAGTTGATGCTGCGGTACGGAACGGCCAGGGCTATCGCCGATCGGATCCAACGCGGCGCCTCGGCCGAGGACGCCGCAACCTTCGTCCTAGAAGACATGGCGCATCGCTTCGGCATCCCCATCGGGGTCATCTGCATCGATGGACTGGGGCGACTGGGCATCGTGCATGGAACGGCGTCGATGCCGCACGCCTTCCGCCGCGAGGGGGAACCGGGCGTGACCGCCCGCTTCGCGACCTAGCCGTCAGCACACCGGCGGGGGAGTCTACGGAGTCGCCGTCGGGATGGGGCTCGGCGTAGCCGTGGGCAATTCCACGAAGATCAAAATGAAGACTTCGTCGCCGAAGGGAGTCCCGTCAGGCCCGCGCGCCTGCCAACGCCCGAGATACTCACCTGGTTGGAGGGGCGCGACCAGATCGATCTGCCACTCGGCGGACGTCCCTGCTTTGGCCGGGTAGAGCGCCATCTCGGCCGGGCCGCCGAAGCGGTTCTCCCCGACCGGGACGAGGCGGTGGTCGGGTCCCCAATCGCAGGTCCCCGAATTGCGGACGAGCCAGCGCTTGTCGAAACCCTCACCGGGGATGAAGACCGAGCCATCCGGGATCGTCAAGTCTTCGACGAAGCTCGCGTCGTTGAGGCAGGCCCCGACCGCCCGCGGCGTCGGCGTCGGGGCCGACGGAACGGCGGTCGTCGACGCGGGCCGAGTGGACGTTGCGATCGGGGACGTCGGCGCCAACGTGGGCTCCAGGACCCGCGTCCCGGTCACGGGCACGTCGGCCGCCTGAGCCGCGCAACCGGTGAGGGTGGCGGCCGCCAACAGAGCGCACCCGCTGAGCGTCGAGGTCCTCATCCCGTCCGAGATTATAGCGGCCGGCCGGAGCGGCCGTGGCGCGAGGGACGCCCGACCTGCGGGCGTCCGATCCTCTCGCATCAGGTCCTCGTCCTTCAGACCGGCCGAGAAAGCAAAAGCGTCAGCCCTCGTATTCGACGGGGACTTCCTCCAGGTCGACCGCAATGGCGGATTCGACTCCGGCCGCGGCCCGGACGGCGGCCTCCAGTTCGGCCGCCACCTCCGGGTGATCCCGCAGGTACTGCTTGGCGTTCTCCCGCCCCTGCCCGATCCGCTCGTCCTTGTAGCTGTAGAACGACCCGCGCTTCTCGATCAGCCCGGCCTCCGCCCCCAGGTCCAACACGTCCCCCACTTTCGAGATCCCTTCATCGTACAGAATGTCGAACTCCGCCACCCGAAACGGCGGCGCTACCTTGTTCTTCACCACCCGCACCCGCACCCGGTTCCCCACCACTTCCTGCCCCACCTTGATGCTCTCCACCCGCCTCACGTCCATCCGCACCGACGCATAGAACTTCAACGCCATCCCACCCGTCGTCGTCTCCGGGTTCCCAAACATCACCCCGATCTTCTGCCTCAGTTGGTTCGTGAACACCATCGCCGTGTTCGTCTGCTTGATCGCCCCCGACAGCTTCCGCAGCGCCTGGCTCATCAGCCGCGCCTGCATCCCCATCGTGGCGTCCCCCATGTCCCCCTCGATCTCCGCCCGCGGCACCAACGCCGCCACGCTGTCCACCACCACCACCTCCACCGCCCCGCTCCGCACCAGCGTCTCGGCGATCTCCAGCGCCTGCTCCCCCGTATCCGGCTGCGCAATGTACAGGTTCTCCACATCCACCCCGCACTTGGCCGCATACCCCGGGTCCAGCGCATGTTCCATGTCGATGTAGGCACACACCCCGCCCGCCCGCTGCGCCTCGGCGACGATGTGCTGGCACAGCGTCGTCTTCCCCGACGCTTCCGGCCCGTAGATCTCGGTCACTCGCCCGCGCGGGATGCCCCCCACCCCCAGCGCCAGGTCCAGCCCCAGCGATCCGGTCGGAATCGCCTCCACCGCCAGGTGCGCCGCCTCCCCCAACCGCATCACCGCCCCGTCTCCAAACTGCTTGACGATGTCGGTGATCGCCTTGTCGAGCACAGCCATCCGATCTGCGGGCTCACTCTCCAACGAACTCAGCCCACTCTTCGACGCTCGAGCCATCACTCCCTCCAGGTTTAGACCATTTGTTCGACTATAGCACGGGCGTTCTATTTGTCAAGCCCCCGGGTGGTGTCTCCCCGCTCAATGGGGCAGTTTTTGCCTCGGGTGCTTGGCCTCGGCGGGTCCATCCTGTACACTGACCTTGGGCAGTCGAGGCCCTTCGGCAGGAGGGAAGGAGGGTTCAGGACGGCCTTGCCCGAAGTTCACTCGCGCCTCAGGCCCCAGAATCCACAAGCGAGGAGAGAATGCCATGAAGACAGCACGCCTTTTTGTCTTGGCCGGCCTGGTCTTGGCTCTCACCCTGGCCGCCTGCACGCCGGCGCCGACGGCGACGGAGCCTCCGCCCCCGCCGCAGCCAACCAGTGAAGAGGGAATGCCCGAGCCGACGGCGCCGCCGGAAGAAGTCATCCTCAAGATCGGGTTCACAGCCTCCCAGACCGGAAGCCTGAACGTCGAGTCGACCCGCCAGGTAAATGGTCTCAACCTGTGGATCGAAGATGTCAACGCAGCCGGCGGGGTCCCGATCGGGGACAACAAAGTCGTCAAGTTCGAAGCCGTCTTCTACGACGACGAGAGCAACAAGGACCGAGTCCAAGAGCTCTACACGCGGCTTGCAACCGAGGACAACGCCGACTTCCTGATCAGCCCCTACTCGAGCGGCCTGGCGGACGCCTCGGCGGTCATCGCCGAGCAGTACGGCAAGGTCATGATTACGACCGGTGCCGCCTCCGACGCCACCTACAAGAAGGGCT
>DATIPT010000031.1:0-9576 GCA_035471625.1 Anaerolineales bacterium | reverse complement strand
ACGACGCCGAACACCCCTGCGAGGACGATCGCCAACACCCGGGCCGCCGCCCAGCTTCGGCCGAGGCGTGCTTTCCAGGAGGGTCGGGAGTGAGAGACTTCGTCCATCCGGACTCAGGACGAGCCCAGGACCTCGCGGACGGCGGCGCTGACCGTCTTCCCGTCGGCTCGGCCCTGGACGGCAGGCATGAGCTCCTTCATGACCTTGCCCATGTCCTGGGGGCCCGTCGCTCCGGCCGCAGAAATCGCAGCGCGGATGAGGCGGTCCAGTTCTTCCGGGGAAAGCGGCGCCGGAAGGTACGACTCGACGATCCGGAGTTCGGCTTGGGAAGCCTCCGCGAGGTCGGTCCGGCCGGCCTTCTCCGCTTCGGCGATCGACTCGTTGCGAGTCTTCGCCTCCTTCTGAAGGACGGCCAGGATTTCGGCCTCGTCAAGCTCCCCGCGCTTGTCGACCTCCGCGAGCTTGACGGCCGACAACGCCATGCGCAGGGTCCGCTTGCGCACCTCGTCGCCCGAACGCATCGCGGCTCGCAGATCGGTCTCGAGCTGTGCCTTGGATGCCATGCCAGCATTATACAGGCGGGGGCCGGGCGATGGGGGAAGGACCGGACCGAGACCCCGACGCATGGCGGCTGGGCCCTGGGCCTATGGTTGCGTGACGGCAAAGTTGTCAAACCGCACGACGACTCCAGGTTCCGCGTAGCTGCCGGCCATCACGCCGACGTCGCCCCGGTCCCACCCGGCGACCAAGGCCTCCTGGGCCAGCAACCCGTTCACCCACAACCGGAGACGCGGCCCCAGGCACTCAGCCCGCACATGATTGGGCCCCGGGCCTTGCAGGATCGCGTCGCTCGGAAGCAGGGCGACCCCGGTCAGGAGCGAGCGCTCTCCGTCGCGGACTTCTCCGATTCCGGAGAAGCCATCACTGGAAATCAGTAGGAAGTAGAAGTTGCCCGGATCCTGGTAGCGGCAGATCAGGCCGAACGCGTTGTCGAGGGGACCCTGGGCATGGGTGTCGACATCGACGCGGACGTCGCCGAGGTCGAAGCCAGGAGTCCGCCAGGCCAGAGTCTCAGGAGAGTCAATCTGGATCTGATAGGCACCATCGACATAGCCGACACGGTATCCGGCGGCGTCTTGATGTCCCCAGCCCGAAGACTCGCGAGCGAAGTCGTCCTGGAACAGGACACTCCCGGAAGGCAGCGGTGGCAGCACCCCGCATCCCGCCGCGGCGAGTGCGATCACCACGATGCCAGTGGTTCGAGCCATCATCCCGACTCTCCTCGAATCGCCTGTAGGGAGCGCTCGGCTAGCGTTCCTGTCGGGCCGCCGGGATCCAGGACGACGGCCGCCGCCAGGGCGGGCTCCGCATCTTCAAGCCGCCCACGATCCAGGGCGACAAGACCGTAACGATACCAGGTCAGAGCGTCGGCAGAGTCGAGGTGCAGCGACCGAAGCAGGAGGCGAGCTGCCAATGGTGAGTCCCCGGCGACATGCCAGGCGTATCCGAGGGCGGATAGGGCCGAGGCCTCGAGCGGGTCGAGCGCGACGGCGTTGCGCGCCGCCGCCATCCCCAGGGATGTGACTTCGTAGTCGTACTGGAGCGAGAAGTTGGCAAGGAGAAGCCAGAAGTCGGCAGACTCGGGGGCAAGTTCGGCCGCCCGAAGGTACTCGGCTGCGGCCCCCTGATAGTCTCCCGCGGACGCTTGCGCCAGGCCGTGAGTTGCGGCGATCGCCGGGTTGTCTGGATCGAGCTGTCGGGCGTAGGCGATTTCCCTTTGGCCCCCTTCGTAATCGCCTGCGGCGAGGAGTGCCTGGCCCAACAGGTTGCGGATGATCGGATCCTCAGGGGCCTCGGCCGCCGCTCGCCGAAGAGAGGTGATGCCGTCCAAGCCAAGCCGGGAATGGGCTGTGCCGAGGTAGGCAAGGGCCTGCGGGAAGGAAGGTTGGGCTGCGAGAGCATCGCTCCAGGCCTGCGCCGCCACGGCCCACCTCCCCTTGGCGGCGTACAGTTCGCCGACCCGGGCGGAGATCTCTGCCGAAGGGCCTTCGACGGTGGAATCCGGGAGCAGCGGAACCAGGCCATCGAGGAGCCGGCTTCCCGATGGGTGGTTCTGAAGGGCTTCCAGGACAACCGGGCGGGCGCTTCCTGGATCCGACGACAGCGCCAGCCCGGCGAGGTCCTCCCAGGCGTTGAGGTCCTCCGGATGAGTTCTCAGCCAATTCCCGAGGGTCTCCTGCGCTGCCGTCCCTTGTCCCTCGAGCAGGAGCGCGTCCACGCGGCGTTGCATCGTGTCTCTGGGGACGACGCAGTCTTCTGCCATGAAAGGCGAAGCTTCCAACGACGGTTCCCCAAGCAGGAGCGCCTGCAGCTCGAGGCAATCCGCCGAAGGGCCGGCCATACCGGCCGCGCGCGCCGCCCGGAGATGGTCCAGGGCATTCTCGCTGGAGCCCACATCGATCGCGAGGCGGGCAGCGCTCGTGTGGAGGGAGGCTAGGGCGGGTTCGAACTCGAGGACTCGTTCGATCGATCGGAGGGCGTCGTCCGGGTGGCCGGATTGGGCTGCGACGATGGCGCGACCGAGCTCCTGATCGGGGCCGGTCGCCCGAGGGCGTGGTCCGAGCGCCGCCACGAAGACCGCCACGATGACAGCGATGACCAGATCTCGGAGGGTCGGTGCCGACGCGGTTCGCTTGGCCATGGACGGATGAGATTATAGCGACCGATGCAAGCATGGGCGGCGAGGGCGCCGAGGCGGGGGAGAAGGGCGTCGAGCGCGAACAGGTGTCACCGGAAGGGGCGGCGTTTGTCACCCCTCGAGGGCTTCCGAGCCGCGAAAGGTTGGAAGAAGGGACGCCCCGGCTATAATGGAAGTCGCGCCGCTCCAGGACTCCCACATGGACTTCCAACTCTCTGAAGAACAACCGATGGCCGCCCGGATGGTGCGCGACTTCGCTGAGAAGGAAGTCGCCCCCATCATCCAGGAATGGGACCGGAAGCAGGAGATGGCTCCACAGATCCTGCCGCGCATGGCGGAACTCGGGATCCTCGGCATCTGTATCCCGGAGAAACTCGGTGGCCAGGGGTTCGACTACGTGAGCCTCGGCCTGGTATGCGAGGAACTCGAAGCGGTCGACTCGACCCTGCGGGTCGTCATGTCGGTTCACATGGGCCTGAATTCGATGGCCCTCTTGCAGTGGGGTTCCGAAGAACAGAAGGCGCGCTTCCTGGCTCCTCAGGCGACGGGCGAGAAGATCGCGGCCTTTGGCCTCACCGAGCCGGGCGTCGGATCGGATGTGGCCAACATGGCTTCGTCGGCCAAGCGCGATGGGGACGAGTACGTCCTCAACGGTGAGAAGATGTGGATCTCCCTGGCGACCAAGGCTCACCATATTCTCTGGTTCGCCCGGACAGACCCGAACGCCTCCGACCCGCACGATGGGATTACAGCCTTCATCCTGGAGACCGATCGGCCCGGTGTCACCCGCGGTGATATCCATGGGAAGCTCGGCGTACGGGCAGGATCAACCGGGTGGCTTCACTGCCAGGATGTGCGCGTGCCGGTCGCCAACCGCCTCGGCGAGGAGGGCGAGGGTTTCCGGATCGCGATGGCGTGCCTCGACAACGGGCGCTACACCGTGGCGGCGGGCGCGACCGGCCTGATCCGGGCCTGCCTGGAGGCCAGCACGCGCTACGCCAAGGAACGCCTCGCCTTCGGCCGGCCGATTGCTGGGTTCCAGCTGGTGCAGCAGAAGATCGCCCGCATGGTGCAAACCTACGAGGCGTCCCGCCTGCTCTACCTGCGTGCCGGCTGGATGAAGAACGAGGGACGCCGGAATACGCGCGAGACGTCCCTGGCCAAGTGGTATGCGACCGATGCTTCTTTCGAAGCCGCATCGGAGGCGATCCAGATCCACGGCGCCTATGGCTACAGCGACGAGTATCCGGTGGAGCGCTACCTGCGCAACGCCCGGGGCGCCATGATCTACGAAGGCACGAGCGAGATCCATCAGCTGATGCAGGCCGGCTATGCACTGGGGACGCGCAAGGACGCCTCGTTGCGCGCTGAGCTGCCGGCCTACGATCCGTCACTCTGGCGCGGCTAGACCGACTCGTACGCCCGCTCCGGAGATCGAGCTCTCGAGGAGGCTGCCTTGAACATCGTGGTTTGTGTCAAACAGACTCCGGACACGGCGGCAGCGGTGGCCGTCGAAAACGGAAAGGTGACGTGGGGCGACGCGCCCCTCGTCCTCAATCCGTGGGACGAGTTCGCCGTCGAGCAGGCGCTGCGGACGAAAGAAGCCCATGGTGGAACCGTCACGGCGATCAGCCTGGGTCCGGATGGCGCCCGCGAGGCCTTGAAGCAGGCTTTGGCAATGGGCTGCGACAGCGCCGTCCTCCTGCAGGACACAGCGTTCGATGGGGCGGATACCCTGGTGGTGGCGAAGGCGTTGGCTTCCGCCATCTGCAAGATGGAATCGGTTGATCTGGTCTTCTTCGGACGCACCTCCGTCGACAGCGATACCGGTCTCACGCCAGCGCAGGCGGCGCGCTATCTCACGTGGCCGTCACTGACCCTTGTGGCCGCGGTCCTGGGCCTCGATCCGTCCGCGAAGACGATCGAGGTCGAGCGGATGCTGGAAGAAGGCCGCCAAATCGTCCGCTCTCCGCTTCCGGCCGTCGTCAGCGTGGTGAAGGAGATCGGCGAGCCGCGCTACCCGTCATTCATGGGCATTCGGAAGGCCTCCAAGGCGGAGATCCCGACGTGGTCTGCGGCGGACATCGGGCTCACGGGGCCCACCGCCGCGCTGACCTGGCCGGCGGTTGAGGCGCCGCCCAAGGTCGAGTCTCGCTGCGAGATGATTACCGGCGATACCCCCGAAGCGATCGCGGCCGCGCTGGCGGACCGCCTCGTCGAAGAGAAGGTGCTCTAATGGCCGAGCGAGTCTTCGTCTACGTTGACCATTACCAGGGGGAGGAGGTCGGGGCCTCCTGGGAAGCTCTGACGGCGGCCCGGATGATCGGCGAAAGCCTGAAGAGCGAGGTGACCGCGCTCGTGATCGGGGATGGAGTTCGCTCCCTGGCCGAGGCGGCCATCCAGCATGGCGCCAAGGATGCCATTTTGCGCGAAAGCCCGGAGCTCAAGGAGTTCCGGCCCGAGCCGTACGCCGACGTCGTGTCGCAGGTCCTCAAGGAAGCCGGCGCGGCCGTCCTGGTCTTGCCGACGACGGGCAGAACCCGGGAATTGGCGGCCCTTGTTGGAGTCGATCTTGAGACCGGTGTCGTCACCGACGCGATCGCCGTTGAGATGGATGGCGAGGCGGTCGTCGTCACGCGGCCGATCTATGCCGGCAAACTGCTGTCGAAGGAAGTCTGTCGGGAGAAGCGGCCCCAGATTCTGCTTGTGCGGACCCGGGCCTTCGAGCGGCCCGAGCCCGACGCAGGTCGTTCCGGGACCATCGAAGTCGGCGTGGCTGCTCTGGAGGCGGCGGCGACCGAGATCGTCGGCTACAAGGCCGCCGAAGGGGGCGTCAGCCTGACCGACGCCGCCGTCATCGTCTCTGGCGGACGGGGGGTGTCGAACAACAGCCGGCTGACGCCCCCGGCCGAGATCACGGATGAGAAGGAGCAGGAGGTCTGGCGAGCGCAGCAAGGTTTCGAGCTGATCCGCCAGCTCGCTGAAGCGTTGGGGGCGGCGGTGGGAGCGAGCCGGGCCGCGGTCGACGCTGGCTACGTGCCCTACGCCTACCAGGTTGGTCAGACCGGCAAAGTGGTCTCTCCCGACCTGTACATCGCCTGCGGGATCTCCGGGGCGATCCAGCACCTGGCGGGTATGAGAACTTCCAAGACGATCGTCGCCATCAACCGGGACGCCGAAGCCCCGATCTTCAAGCTGGCGCGTTTTGGCGTCGTCGGGGACCTGTACGATGTCGTCCCCGCCCTGACGAGCGCGCTCAAGGAACGCCTCGGCAAGTAGCTCCACCCGAAACTGGACCACGCAGGCACCCTGAGGTGATTGAAGGGTGCCTGCGCTGCGTTCTCCTGCCTTGTTCTTGATATGTGAGCAGGCTCAGGGAGCCTCTAGCGATCCGGCACAAGCGACTCGAAGCGGGAGATCCGCTCCCGGATCATGTCCAGGCTCCGGACCCAGAATGCCTTCGACCGCAGGTCGAGGCCGAAACTGTTCGCCAGCGCATCGGCGGTCGCCATCCCGGTCCGGGAGAGCAGGTCCTCGTAGGCCTCCGGGAATCCGCCTGGCTGGTCCCGGTAGATCGCATACAGGCCAAGTCCGAAGAGCAACCCGAAAGTGTACGGGTAGTTGTAGAACGACTCGGTGCCGGAGTAGTAGTGCGACTTGACCGCCCACATGAAGGGATGGTACGTCTCCGGATCGAGACCGTCCCCGTAGGAGCGGCTTTGGGCCTGGCGCATTTCTTCGCATAGCTCCTCGGAGGAAAGCGCGCGTGTGGATCGCCTCTCGAAGATGGAGTGCTCGAAGTAGAAGCGCCCGATGACGTCGACGACCACGGCGCAGGCGTTCTGGAGGAAGGCCTCGATGATCGCCAGGCGGCCCGGAGCGTCGGCCTGCTCGTAGGCGGCTTCATTCACCAGCGTCTCGCAGAAGATGCTGGCCGTCTCGGCGAGGGTGGACGGAGTTCTTCGCTGCAGGATGGACCGCGCGGCGCGTGTTTGGTTGTGGTAGGCATGTCCGAGTTCATGCGCCAAGGTCGACATCCCATCGTGCGTCGGAAGGTAATTGGAGAGGATGCGCGACTCGTCGCCTCGAAGCCACATGCAGAACGCGCCGCCGACCTTGCCGGGGCGCGGGCCGGCGTCGATCCAACCCTGTTCGAAGGCCCGGCGGGCCGTCGCAGCCATCGAGGGGGAGAACGATTCGAAGTGGCGCTGAATGAAGGCCGCTGCCGACTCGTAGTCCCAACTCTGGCCGGCCTCGGCGACCGGAGCGTACAGGTCGTACCAGGCGAGCGAGTCGAGCCCGAGCAGACGGGCCTTGGCCTGGAGATAGCGCCGGAAGTCGGGGAACGCCTCCTCCGAAGCCTCGAGCATGGCGTCCAGGATCGGGCGGTCGATGGCGTGGTCGAACAGCATCGCCTCGAGCGGGGAGGACCACTTCCGCCGCCGGGCGAGTAGATTGACCTCCCCCTTGATGCTGTTAATGGCCGCGGCGAGCGGCAGGCGCACGGCCTCCCAGGCGGCGACCTCCGCGTGGTAGGCTCTTTCGCGGACCCCTCGATCCGGATCGTAGGCAAGGTTGCGTACCGCGCTCATGGGAAGGCTTTGTGCCTCGCCGTCGACTTCGAACGGGACGAGGATCTGTGAGGTCACATCGCCGTGCAGCTTCTCCCACGAAGTGCTCGCGTGGAGGACCATCTCGGCGGCCAGCGATTCTTCGTCGGCGGTCATCTGGTGACGGGCCAACACGCGGCACCGGCCCAGAAAGAAGCCGTGCGCCTCGGCGAGTGGCGATTGCACCTTCAGCGAGTCCTGATCGAGGCGGCCAGCCCAGGCCGTAAGCCGGATCTGCAGCAATCGAAGCGCAGCCAGGGAGGGTTGCAGCTCTGAGAGGCTCGCCTGCGCGGCAGGCTCACGCGTGTCGGCGGAGATCCGACACTCGAGATAGGCTTCGATCAGATGCAAGCGAGTCCGGAGATCGAGGAAGGCCTGCAGGACCTCCTCAAAGACTTCCTTCGGGACGCGGACGGTCGCCTCCGGGTCGCCGCCCTCGACTCCGTGCCGGTCGAACAGCGCCTCAACCGTCGAGATCTGCTCGACGGCGAGTCGGGAGGCTTCGGAGAAGGCTGGGGACCCCGGCGCGGGGAGAAACGGCTCAAGATTCCATACGGGAAGATCCAGCGTTTCGGTCATGCCTTGTCCTCCGAATGGCGGAGTGTTCCGAGGGACTTGATGGCGGAGAGAGCCGTCTTGGCGCTCTCCCTCTGGAGGGGGTGCCAATCGGGCTCTGTGGCCATTCGACCCAGGTGGTCGAGTACGGCGAGGCGGTCGTCGCGGGGAAGGCCGGCCAGCGCCCGGTGGATCCGGTCCGGATCACGCGAAAGGATCTCGGCCCAGAAGAGGGAAGGCTCCAGGGCGCCTCGATCGGAGGGCACACCATCCATGGCTGGATTGTAGCGTGACATGCGATAGGAACACGCCTCACTCTGCTAGAATCCCCTTTGGATCCGACTATATGCCTCCCACCGGTGCGTTCACCTTCGTCCTGCATTCTCACCTGCCGTACGCTCGTGGGCCGGAAGAGCGATGGCCCCACGGAGAAGAATGGCTCCACGAGGCCTCGGCGGATACCTACATCCCGCTGATCGAGAGCCTGGGCAGGCTGGCGGCGGAAGGAATTCGAGGCGGCGTGACGCTCGGGCTGACCCCGATCCTGCTCGAGCAGCTGGCCGACGTCGATGTCCAGGGGCGATTCGACGAGTATCTGGACTATCGGCAGCGGGCCGCCGAGGAAGACATCGTTCGCTTCAGCCAATCCGGCGAGGCGCAGATGGAAGCTCTCGCCCGGATGCATGCCGGTCGGTATCAAGAGGCTCGCCGGCTCTTCCACGAAGACTATGGGCGCAGTTTGGTCCAGCCGTTTCGAAAGCTTGCCGCGACCGGCGTGATCGAGATCATGACCAGCGCCGCCACGCACGGCTACCTGCCGCTGCTCAGCCGGGATGAGTCGATCGGCCTCCAGATCCGGACGGGCATCGAAGCCTATCGCCGGCATCTGGGTCTTGTGCCGAAGGCGATGTGGCTGCCGGAGTGCGCCTATCGCCCGGGCAAGGATGGACGCCCCGGGATCGAGTCGTTCCTGTCTGCCCATGGCATTCAGGTCTTCTTCGCCGAGACGGACATGGTCGAAGGCCGGGAAGTTATCGTCACGCCTGGGTCCGGCCGGTCCCAGGCGACGGTCTTTCGTCCCTATCAAGTGCGCGACTCCGGGGTATCCGTCCTGGCACGCCATCGACGGGCCTGCCAGCAAGTCTGGGGATCTGCCGAAGGATACCCGGGCGATTTCGACTACCAGGAGTTCCACAAGCGCGAGCGAGTCTCGGGCCTCCACTACTGGCGCATCACGGGCAACGAGATCCCCCTGGAGGGAAAGGGGCTCTACGACCCGGCCCGCGCCTCGGCGCGCGCGGGGATCCAGGCCGAGCATTTCGCCGGGGTCGTCCGACAGATCTTGCAGGAACACCACGAGGCGACGGACGAGTTCGGGCTGCTGATGGTGGCGTTCGATACCGAATTGTTCGGCCACTGGTGGTTTGAAGGAGTGGCCTGGCTCGAGGCGGTTCTCCGCCACCTGGCATCATCCAGCGATGTGGAACTCACGACGGCCTCCGATTACCTTGGCCGCCACCCTGCGGACGGTCGGATCGATTTGCCGGAGGGATCCTGGGGGGAAGGGGGAATGCATGCCGTCTGGGACAACCCGAAGACCGAGTGGATCTGGGCCGTGATTCACCAGGCCGAAGATCGCATGGTCGCGGCGGCACGAACGTCGCCGCCGGATACGCCCGTCCTGCGACAGGCGCTGCGCGAGTTCCTGCTTCT
>DATIPT010000030.1:0-7320 GCA_035471625.1 Anaerolineales bacterium | reverse complement strand
CGCTTTCGGCCCACAGCGAGCGTACTTCGGGCAGAAGGATGCCCAGCAGGTGGCCGTGATCCGCCGCCTGACCCGGGACCTGGACTTCCCCGTCGAAGTCGTCATCGGCCCCACCGTGCGCGAACCGGACGGGCTGGCGATGTCGAGCCGGAACACGTACCTGGATCCGGCCGAACGCCGGGCGGCGACGGTGCTGTATCGGGCGCTCGTCGCGGCTCAGAAGGCGTATGCGAGCGGGGCGCGGGACGCGGCGGATCTGCGCCGGGCGATGTTGGACGTCCTTGGGTCCGAGCCGAGGGCTCGTGTTCAGTATGCTTCGGTGGCCGATCCGGACAGCCTGCGCGAAGCGGAGGGTCCGGTGGAGCGGGCGCTGCTATCGATGGCGGTGTATGTGGGAAAGACGCGCTTGATCGACAACATGCTGCTGGACTAACCTCCACGTCACACGCGTGGAGACCTGCAATGGATGGCAAGAGGTGATCTCATGCTTCTCGCGATTGATATTGGCAACACCAACATCACCCTCGGGCTCTACGAAGGCGCCGACCGAAAGGACGCCTGGCGCCTGGCGACGGTCCATGAGCGGATGCCGGATGAGTACGGCCTGCAGCTGCTCGGCCTGCTGAGGCATGCCAAGGTGGAGCCGGCCGAGTTGACCGGATGCGTCTTGGGGTCTGTCGTTCCCCCGTTGACCGGGACGTTCCTCCAAGCCTGCGGGCACTACCTCGGGGTAGAGCCGCTGGTCGTCGACGCCGGGGTGAAGACGGGGGTGCGGATCCGCTACGAGGACCCGAAGGCCGTCGGGGCCGACCGTGTTGCCGATGCGGCCGCGGCCCGGCAGTTGTACGGGACACCGGCGTGCGTCGTTGACTTTGGCACGGCGACGACCTTCGATGGGATCTCCGCCGACGGCGACTATCTGGGCGGGGCGATCGCTCCGGGGATCGGCATCGCCGCGGATGCTCTCTTCCAGCGGACGGCCAAGCTTCCACGAGTCGATCTGGCGCGCCCGCCGGCGGCGATCGGGCGCAACACCGTCCATGCGATCCAGAGCGGGATGCTCTTCGGCTATGCCGGGCTGGTCGAAGGGATGGTCGCTCGCTTTCGCAAGGAGCTGGGAGAGGGGATGCGGGTCATCGGTACCGGCGGTCTGGCGGAGCTCGTCGCCGCTGAGACGCCGGTGATCGAGGTCGTCGCCCCGTGGTTGACTCTGGACGGATTGAAGATCATCTGGGAGTTGAATCGGTAGAGGCAGGGGAATGCCTGAATTCCTCTGCCCTCTATCGTATTGCCCCATCTCCGGCAGCAGGCCAGGCGACGCGCGACTCTGAAGCCAGGGTGGGGTTCCTTCGCAAGTGTCTTCTCGGGGACGCCAGACTATGAGCACAGCACAACCGACGCAGGAACCCGGACAGACGACCGAGTTCCCCCTCACCGGCCTCTTCCATCTCCTGGTGATCTACATCATCTGGGGGAGCACCTACCTGGCGATCCGGGTGGCGGTGCAGGAAGGTTCAGGGTTTCCCCCGTTCAGCATGGCTGCGAGCCGCACCCTCCTGGGAGGGGGCATCCTCCTGTTCCTGACCGGGTTGCGAGGCAGGCGGCTGCGGCTGACTCGCAGAGAGTTTTGGATCCTACTTGCGTCCGGTGTGCTCTTGTGGGTCGGTGGGAGCGGCCTGGTTACCTGGGCCGAAACCCGGGCCGACTCGGGCTATGCCGCCCTCGTCATCGCCACGATACCTCTCTGGGTGGCTGTGATCGAAGCCGTGATCGACCGGCATCCGCCGACCCCCCTCCTCGTGGCCTCTCTCTTTGTTGGTCTGGCCGGCATCGGCGTATTGAGCTGGTCGCAAGTCTCGAGAGGAGACGCTCGCGACGTCGCCGCTTTCGGGGCGTTGATGCTGGCGCCTGTCCTGTGGGCAGGCGGCACGGTTTTACAGCGACGGCAGCCGGTCGGCGTCTCGCCGAGGGTCAGCGCAGGCTATCAGCAACTCTTCGCCGGGGCTGTCCTGATCCTCGTCGCACTTCTCACCAACGAGCCCGCCCCACAGCCCGCACCGGACGCCATGGCGGCCTGGGTCTACCTCGTGATCTTCGGATCGGTGATCGCCTTCTCGTCGTACGTGGCCGCGCTGCGGATCCTGCCGACCCGGATTGTGGCGACGTACGCCTACGTCAACCCCGTGATCGCCGTGATATTGGGAGCCGTCGTCCTGGACGAAGCGATCACGGCTTCGACGCTGGCGGGGATGGTCCTCGTCCTGCTCGGTGTCGCCGGAGTCTTTCGGGCGACCTACCGGGCAAGACCCAAGCCGGTGCCCACTCCAGTGCGCTAGGCCAGGTAGGTCGGCGGCCTGCGCTCGCCCTCCAACCCTTCGACGAAGTAGCGCGGGTTGAGTTCCTCCGCGGTCGCGCTCTTGACGTGCGCCGCCCAATCCTGGCGGGCGCCGGGTCGGAAGAAGCGCTCCTTGAGCCACGCTCCGGCTTCCGGTTTGCCGGCGAGTCCGCCGGCGAGCTTTTCCATCCGGTCGATGAGCTGCGCCGAAATCAGGTGGCCGAGCTGGTAGTTCTGGTAGTAGACCGGCACCAGAGCGACGTGGATCTTGGCCGCCCAGTCGGGGGCCTTCCGTCCGTCGGGGCGACGTACCATCTGATACCGCTCAACCAGGTCCCACCAGATCGCATCGAGATCGGCCTCCGGATCAAAGTACATCCGGCGCTCGAAGTTCGTCATCACCAGGCACCAGCGGGTGAAGATCAGGTCGGCCGCCTGGCGCTGTCTGCGGGCCGCCGCGGCCACGGCCGAGGCTTCGGCCGGCTGGATCCCGAGCACCCCGGTCAACCAGGCCTCGTCGTAGGTCACGGATCCCATGGTGATGGCGATCGCTTCGGTGGAGAGGATGTGGGCCGGGGTCCGGAGAAGCCAGGGAAGTTCGGGATCGAGGTACTTCTCGTAGACCGCGTGGCCCATCTCATGGAGCAGGGTCTCGTTCCAGCGGTGATTGGGCTCCAGGTTGTTGAGCGTTCGAATGTCGCCTTCCCGGTCGATGTGGATCATGAAGGCGTGCTGATTCTTTCCCGGGCGGGGGAAGAGATCGGATCGGGCGACGACATCCCGAATATCCATGCCCAGGCCGTCGTAGGTCGCCGTCGCCAGCTCGACCGGATCCTTGCCGGCGAAGAGCGCGTCCATGTCGATCTCGTCCGTGGCCGGCACCTTCTGGAAGAACCGATCGCCGTAGTGCCACGGCCGGAGGTCGGCCAGGGTGACATTGAAATGCCGACTTCGAGCCTGGTCGAGCGCCTCCTTTACCCGTTCGAAGTCTCGACGGGACTCCGCTTCAAGCTTGGTGAAGAGCCCCATCAACTGGTCTTCGTTGATCTCGTTCAGGGTCAGGGAACGGTGGAAGTGATCGCGATAGCCCTGGCGGCGGGCGGCCTCGTTGCGAATGCGCGCCAACTCGCGAACCTGCGGAGCGACCTCGGCGCCGATCTGCTTGCTCGCGTCCCACACCATGCGGACTTCGTCGCGATCTCCGCTCCTTCGCAGGACCTCGTCGATTTGGTTGTCGTTCATCTCCTGGCCGCCGACGTGGGCCCGGAAGCTGTTGTATTTCCCGCGCACCTCCGACTCGAGCGCTGTCAGGCGTTCGATGGTCGCTTCATCCTGTTGATTCTGCGCCGCCGACAGGTAGATCAGACGGGTCTGGCGGGCGATCAGGGGGTCCTTCGAGCCTTCCTTGTCGTACCGTTGGGCCGCTTCGAACCGCTCGCGATCGGACCAGAATCGCATGTAAGCCGCGTGTGCTTGCTGGTTCTTCTCGAGGGTCTCCGGCGTGCTGTCGACGGACGCCTCCCACTCGGTCAGATAGAATGCCTTCTCGAGCGGCCGCACCTGGGCGGTCGTCTCCTCAATGAAACGCTCTTGTTCGCGGCTCATCGGAACTCCAGTGGAGGGATCGTGGCGAGTATAACATTCGGGTGCGGGGCGGCCTGATCCGGGACCCCCGCGATCTACGATCCGTCTGCGCGTAGAATCTCTGGCGGAGGCACCGATGTCCCTCGAACTCCAGGAACGCGATCGGGCCATCCTCAAAGGGGAGGCGGGCGAGGCCGCCGCCCTGGCGATGCGCATCATCGTCCGGATGGCTGAGATCTTCGGGGCAAGCACGCTCCTCGACATCTCTCGGGCGCACATCGATAGCACGATCTACATTGGAGAGGCGAACCTCGAGTTCGCCGAGCGGTTGGCGGCGATGGGCGGAAAGGTCGTCGTCCCCACGACGCTCAACGTCAGCGGGGTCGATGAATTCGGCTGGAAGGAATGGTCCGTCCCGCCGGACTGGGCCGAGAAGGCTCGCCGCCAGATGATCGCCTACGAACAGATGGGCTGCACGCCCACCTGGACCTGCGCGCCGTACCAGACGGAGCACGCGCCCGCCTTTGGGGAGCAAATCGCCTGGGGCGAGTCGAACGCCATCGTCTTCGCCAATTCCGTCATCGGCGCCCGGACCGAGCGCTATCCCGACCTTCTCGACATCTGCGCCGCCCTGACCGGTCGGGTGCCGGCGTTTGGGCTTCACCTGGATGAGAACCGCCGCGGCGAAGTGCTCTTCCGATTTCAGGGTGTATCGACCGGCCTGCAGCGGGACGACTCGTTCTACCCGGTACTGGGCCACCTCCTGGGCAAGGTGGCGCTCGATCGAGTCCCGGTGATCGAAGGAATGACTGCAATTCCGACGGAGGACCAACTCAAGGCACTCGGCGCCGCGGCGGCTTCGTCCGGGAATGTGGGCCTGTTCCACGTGGTCGGCGCGACCCCGGAAGCGCCGACCCTTGCGGCCGCCTTGGGCGGAGGCGAACCCGGAGAAATCGTGGACGTCGATATGGCTGCCTTGCGCCGGGCCCGCGCCGAGCTCACGACGGCCGCCGGGGAAGGCCTGGATATGGTCGTGCTCGGCAGTCCGCACTTCTCGCTGGCCGAATTCCGGCAACTGGCGCCCCTGTTGCGAGGCCGTCGCCATGCCGATGTCCGGTTCCTGGTGACGACCAGCCGCGCCGTGGCGCATCTGGCGGGCGAGGCCGGACTGCTTGATCCGCTGCGGAGCTTCGGGGGGACGGTCACGGTGGACACGTGCATTCTGGCCTCTCCCATGCTGCCACCGGAGATCCGGCGTCTGATGACCAATTCGGGCAAGTACGCCTACTACGCTCCGGGCCTCCTCGGGGCCGAGATCATCTATGGAAGCCTCGAAGACTGCGTTCGCTCGGCCGAAGAGGGTCGCGTGGTGCGGGACGATACGCTATGGGAAGGATGATTCGGGGAACGCCCCTGGTGGCGGGTAGCGCCCAGGGAGAGATCCTGGTCAGTCGCGAGCCGCTCAGCTTCTGGGGCGGTTTCGACCACCGCACGGGAGAGATCATTGACCGGAGGCATCCGCTCTCCGGTCAGCGCGCCGCTGGGAAGATCCTGGCCTTGCCGCACGCTCGCGGCTCCAGTACGACGACGGCTGTCCTGCTCGAGTCGGTCCGCTCCGGGACCGCGCCGGCGGCGATCCTGACGACCGGGCCGGAGACGTTCTTTGCTCTGGCGGCGATCGTCGCCGAGGAGATGTTCGCCGGCGGGTTTCCGGTCGTGGTCATCCCCGAAAAGGCCCTGGACTCCCTGAAGAATGGCACAAGCCTTCGCCTCGACCCCGACGGTACAATAACCGTGGGCAAGGGGACGAACGCCGACCGCCGGGCCTGACCCCTCCCGAAGGCTGCATGACGGGAACCTCAACCATCCCCGCACTGGCCGACCGCAAGATCCTGCTTGGCGTGACCGGCTCGATCGCCGCCTACAAGGCCGCCGACCTGGCCTCTCGGCTGACGCAGTCCGGAGCGGTCGTCGACGTCGTCTTGAGCGACGCCGCCGAGCGGTTTGTCTCCCCCATCACGTTCTCCTCGCTCACCGGACGGCGGGCGTACGTCGACGCTGATCTGTGGGGGACCGAGGCGCATCTGCTCCATGTCGGCCTCGGAAGGGAGGCCGAGGCGGTCGTCGTCGCTCCGGCCACGGCCAATACGATGGCGAAGCTGGCGTCCGGGCAGGCAGACAATCTGCTCTGCCTGGCAGCCCTGGCCTCGACCGGACCGCTTGTGCTTGCCCCGGCGATGGACTCGGGGATGTTCGAGCACCCGGCGACCCGGGCCAACCTGGCGACGCTGATCGATCGAGGCGCGATCGTCCTGGGCCCGGAGGAGGGTCGGATGGCGTCGGGCCTGGTCGGGCTCGGACGCATGCTCGAGCCGGAGGCGATCGTCGGTCACCTTCGGCGGATCCTGGCGCGCAACGGATCCCTGGCCGGCAAGCGCGTGGTTGTGACGGCCGGGGGAACGCAGGAACCGATCGATCCGGTGCGGGTGATCGCCAACCGCTCGTCCGGCCGGCAGGGATTTGCATTGGCCCAGGCGGCGCTGGACCGGGGGGCGGACGTCACCCTGATTGCCGGGCCGACGGCGCTGCCAGCCCCGGTCGGCGCGACGGTGATTCACGTCGCTACGGCCGCTGAGATGGAGCAGGCCGTGCTGTCTGGTCTCGAGTCGACCGACATCCTGCTGATGGCGGCGGCGGTCGCCGACTTCAAGCCGGAGCCGTCCTCCCGGAAGATCAAGCGAGCCGGGGGAAGACGATCGCTTGATCTCACCCCGACCGAAGATATCCTGGCCGCCGTCGCCGTGCGCCGCAAGAAGGGACGACCGCCGCAGATCGTCGTCGGCTTCGCCGCTGAGAGCGAAGACCTCGTGGCCAATGCCCGCGCCAAGATCGATGCCAAGAAGCTGGATCTGATCGTCGCCAACGACATCCTGGCCAAGGATGCCGGCTTCGCCGTCGACACAAATCGCGTGACCTTGATCGATGCGGGGGGAGGGGTTCAGGAGCTGCCGTTGATGAGCAAGGTCCGTGTAGCCGAGGCCGTTCTTGAGCGAGTCGAGGGTCTGTTGTAGAGACCGCGCGCCCTGAAGGATGTGGCTTCCCCCAGGGCAACCGTCTCACGTTCTCCAATCCTCCACGACCCGTGTTGTCGCGAGACGGCAAGAACCACGCAGCAGCGATCTCGGCGCCCCCAGGGAGGTCCTGACTGAACCACCAATCCGACGACGTGGCTGAACCGGTGGGGGTCGTGCCCCTGTCTCGTCGCCTGCTCCAATGGTGTGTGAACGCCTCCCGCTGGCTCGCCGCGGCGTTCTTCACCTACGAGCCCAGGTCGTCGGCCAAATGGCTGGGGCGGCTTTGGGTCGCCGCGCTCTTCCTCGGAGGAGCCCTGGCTTGGTACT
>DATIPT010000029.1:0-9576 GCA_035471625.1 Anaerolineales bacterium | reverse complement strand
GAAACTCCGCCTCCCCCTTCATCGCACAATACTTCGTGATCGCCGCCGTCAGCGTCGTCTTCCCATGGTCGATATGCCCCATCGTCCCAACATTCATGTGCGGCTTCGTCCGATCATATTTCTGCTTCGACATGCTTCTCCCTCGCGAGTGGTCTGGCCGGCGGCCGGATCTACCGGGCGCCCTCCATGACCGCTTTGGTGGCGGCCTCCGAGACGGCTGCGTAATGATCGAATTCCATCGTGAAGGCGCCGCGCCCCTGGGTCATCGAGCGCAGGTCGGTGGCGTAGCCGAACATTTCAGCCAGCGGCACCATCGCCAGGACAGCCTGGGCATTCCCCGGTCGAAGCTCGATCCCTGTGACCTCGGCGCGGCGCGACGCCAAGTCGCCGGTGACGTCGCCGATGAAGTCCTCCGGAACGACCGTTTCGACCCGCATCAGCGGTTCGAGCAGGATCGGGCCTCCCTGCTGGACGCCCTGCTTGAATCCGAGCGACCCGGCCATCTTGAAGGCCATGTCGCTCGAGTCGACTTCATGGAACGATCCATCGATCAAGGTGACCGCCACGTCGGTAACCGGGTAGCCCGCCAGCACGCCGCCTTCGGCGGCCTCGCGGACACCCTTCTCGACCGCCGGGATGTACTCCTTGGGGATCGCCCCGCCGACAATGGCGTTGTCGAAAGCGACGCCTGACCCCGGCACGCCGGGCTCCAGGCGAAGCGTGACGTGGCCGTACTGCCCACGCCCGCCGGTCTGCTTGACATAGCGGAAATCGACTTTGGGGACGTTGCGCGAGATCGACTCGCGGTAGGCGACGCGCGGCCGGCCGATCTTGGCCTGGACCTTGAACTCGCGCATCATCCGATCGACGAGCACTTCCAGGTGGAGCTCCCCCATCCCCGAGATCACCGTCTGACCGGTGTTCTCATCGGCGCTCACCCGGAACGTCGGATCCTCCTCGGCCAGCTTGCGCAGCGCCTCGGCCATCCGATCCTGATCCGCCGCCGACTTGGGCTCGATCGCCAGGAAGACGACCGGCTCGGGGAACGAGATCGTTTCGAGCACGATCGGATTGGCGGCGTCGCTCAAGGTGTCGCCAGTGAAAGTCTCCTTCATCCCGAGGACGGCGGCGATGTCGCCCGCGAGCACCTCGGTGATGTCCTCACGGCGATCGGCGTACATCCGGATCAAGCGGCCGACGCGCTCGCGCTTGCCCTTGGTCGAGTTGTAGACCATCGAGCCCTGGGTGATCTTGCCCGAGTAGACCCGAAAGTAGGCCAGGCGGCCGACGTACGGGTCGGTGACGATCTTGAAGACCAGGGCGCTCATCGGGGCGTCGTCCTTGGCGGCCCGGCTGACCTCCTGGCCGTCGCCCGGCTTCATCCCGGTGACGTCGGGGATATCGGCCGGTGAGGGCAGGTAGTCCACGACCCCATCGAGCAGCGGCTGGACGCCCTTGTTGCGCAGCGACGACCCGCAGAAGACGGGGGTCGCCGCGCCGGCGAGCGTCGCCGCCCGCAAGGCCCGGCGCAGTTCGTCGACGCTGATCGCCTCGCCTTCCAGGTACTTGTGGGTCAGCGCTTCATCGGTCTCGCAGATCTGCTCGACCATGCGGGCTCGCCGCTCGGCGGCGTCGCCCTGCAGGTCCGCCGGAATCTCGACGCGCTCGGGCTCCTTGCCCATGTCGTCGGTCCAGATGGTCGCCCGCTCCTCGAGCAGATCGATCACGCCCATGAAGTCGGATTCGATCCCGACCGGCATCTGGACGGCGATCGGGTTGGCCCCCAGCCGCTCGCGGATCATGTCCACGGTGCGGTCGTAGGACGCCCCGACGCGGTCCATCTTGTTGATGAAGCACAGGCGCGGGACCCGGTAGCGATCGGCCTGTCGCCAGACCGTCTCCGACTGGGGCTCGACGCCCTGGACGGCGTCAAACACGACGATGCCCCCGTCGAGGACCCGGAGGCACCGCTGCACCTCGGCCGTGAAATCGATGTGGCCCGGGGTGTCGATGATGTTGATGACGTAGTCACGCCAGGAGGCGGTGACGGCGGCCGAGACGATCGTGATTCCCCGCTCGCGCTCCTGGTCCATCCAATCGGTGACGGTGGTTCCCTCGTCGACCGACCCAATGCGGTGCGTCCGACCGGTATAGAAGAGCACCCGCTCGGTCGTGGTCGTCTTTCCGGCATCGATATGGGCGATGATGCCTATATTGCGGTGTCGCTCAAGCGATGCGTCGCGTGCCATGGTCGTCTCAGGAACCGATCGGGTGGGCTATGGGACTGGAGAGGGGAGAGAGGAGATGGCGGTACGGATCTCCGCTCTCCCGTCTCCGGTCCCGACTCACCAACGATAGTGCGCAAATGCCCGGTTCGCCTCCGCCGTCTTGTGGACTTCCTCGCGCTTCTTCATTGCTCCGCCGGCGCCATTGGCGGCGTCCATCAGTTCTCCAGCCAGGCGCTCGGCCATCGACCGGCCGCCGCGTGCCCGCGAGGCCGTCAGGATCCAGCGCATCGCCAGGGAGACGCGCCGTTCCGGGCCGACCTCGACGGGTACCTGGTAGGTCGCCCCGCCAACGCGGCGCGGCTTCACTTCCAGCATCGGCCCAACGTTGCGCATCGCCTGCTCAAAGACCTCAAGCGGCTGCCGCTTGGCCTTGGCCTCGATCACATCGAAGGCATCGTAGACGATGCGGGCCGCCGTGCTCTTCTTGCCGCGCCGCATCACCCGATTGATGAATCCCGCCACCAGTTCGTTGTTGTAGCGGGCGTCACCCGGAACCCTTCGCTTTTCAGGACGCGTCCGTCGCATGCGTCTGCTCCATCCTTACCGGGGCGGCCTACGCCGTACCCTTCGGTCGCTTGCCGCCGTACTTCGACCGGCCTTGCTTCCGTCCGTCCACGCCGGTCGTATCGAGCGTGCCGCGCACAATGTGATAGCGCACTCCGGGGAGATCCTTCACGCGTCCGCCGCGAACCAGAACGACGGAGTGCTCCTGGAGGGAGTGGCCCTCACCCGGGATGTAGGCGGAGACCTCGATCCCGTTCGTCAGGCGGACGCGGGCAACCTTGCGCAACGCCGAGTTCGGTTTCTTCGGCGTCTGCGTCCGTACCTGAGTGCACACGCCGCGCTTCTGCGGCGCGCCCTTCGGCACGGAGGTCCGGCGCTGCTTCTTCGAGTTCAAGATGAACTGAAGCGCCGGCGCCTTGGTCTTGGCCCGCTTCGCTCGTCGGCCCTTTCGAACCAGCTGGTTGATCGTGGGCACTCTGCCCCTCCATCCACGCCCGGGGATGACACCCTTCGGGCCACTCGCGTGAGGAAGGCCATCGATCGTGCGCGATGGCCTCGCCCCGATGCTTCCGCTATTCCACTCGGGCCGGCGCTTCCGTCCCGCCAACCCGCTCAAGGTGCTAGACGGACGATTATTCTAGCACGGCGTCTCCGTAGCCGTCAAGCACTTTTGTGCGGGCCTGAACAGGCGCAGAGACCGCCCCGCCTGGACCTGCTCCCAGGCCCGGGCCGATCGGCCACGATCGGCCTGCCGGCGCCTTCCAACGGAGGCAGTCCCAGGACCCGACCCGCCGCCCAACGCCACCAGGAGAGCAAGGCCTGGCTTCAAGTCCCCGGCAGGGCCGAGGTGATGAAAGCGCTAGGCCCGCGGGTCCATGTCGAGCAAACCCAGCCCAAGCCGCGGCGGGCGGGCCCGCTCATCGTCCTTGCCGAACTTGAGGATCTCCCCCTCGTCGCTAACCGCCTCGACGGACAGGCCGAGGCTCTGGAGCTCCTTGACCAGCACCCGGAAGGAAGCCGGGATGCCAGGCTCCTCGACCGGATCGCCCTTGACGATCGCCTCATAGGTCTTGACCCGACCCTGGACATCGTCTGATTTGACGGTCAACATCTCCTGGAGGCTGTGCGCCGCACCGTACGCCTCCAGCGCCCAGACCTCCATCTCGCCGAAGCGCTGACCACCGAACTGAGCCTTGCCGCCCAGCGGCTGCTGGGTGACAAGCGAGTACGGACCGGTCGAGCGAGCATGCACCTTGTCTTCGACGAGGTGATGCAGCTTCATCATCAGCACGTTGCCGACGGTGACCGGCTGGTCGTACGGCTCGCCGTTCTTGCCGTCGAAGAGGACCTGTTTGCCCAGGATCGGCGGCGGCGTCCCGGTCGTCAGCAGAATCTTCTCGGATTGCTCGCGCAGGTCTTCGAGGGCCTTCCCCTTGGGGGACTCCCCGTGGGCTTCGATCCACAACCGCATGCATGTCTCAACGGCGCCGGCGTCCAGTCGGGACCGCGCCTCAGACTCCACTCGGCCGTCTTCAAAGAGGAGGACGGTATCGGGATCGTAGCCCTTCTCCCGCAGCCATTCCCGCAAATTGGCGCGGCGGGCGTAGTTGCGATCGGTGGCGATCAGGTCCATCGCGTAGTTGCGCCCGGCCAGCCAGCTCTCGAGGTAGAGACGCCGAACCTCGGCATCGTCCTCGAAGGCTTCCTCTTGATAGAAACCCTTCTCTCGGGCCCAGGCCCAAGCGCGCTCCGCCGTCTCTTGCCAGGCCCGGTCGATCATCCAGGCGCGGGCCAGCTCGGCCTCGATCTCCTGCTCGTCGGCGCCGTCGAAGACCGGCGTGACCGCCCGGAATCCGAGCCGCTCGGCGGCCCATCCAAGATGGGCCTCGAGGATCTGTCCGATGTTCATGCGTCCCGGGACGCCCAGCGGATTCAAGATCAGGTCGATCGGTGTCCCGTCGGCCAGGAACGGCATGTCTTCGACCGGGACGACCTTCGAGATCACACCCTTGTTGCCGTGGCGGCCGGCCATCTTGTCGCCCTCGGTCGCCTTGCGCTTTTGCGCGACCGAAACGCGGACCATCTTCTCGACGCCGGGAGGAAGATCGCGATGCTCCTCCCGCGTGAAGACCTTGACCTCGACGACCTTGCCGCGCTCGCCATGGGGCATGCGCAGCGACGTGTCTTTCACCTCGCGGGCCTTCTCGCCGAAGATCGCCCGCAGGAGCTTCTCCTCGGGGGTGAGCTCCTTTTCGCCCTTGGGCGTGATCTTGCCGACCAGAATATCGTTCGGCCCGACCTCCGCCCCGACGCGGATGATCCCGTCCTCGTTCAGGTCGCGCAGGGCTTCATCGCCGACGTTGGGGATGTCGTAGGTGATCTCTTCCGGCCCCAACTTGGTGTCTCGCGCTTCGACCTCATGCTTCTCAATGTGGACCGAAGTGAACTTGTCTTCCTGGACCAGGCGCTCCGAGATCAGGATGGCGTCTTCGAAGTTGCCGCCCTCCCATGAGAGGAAGGCGCACAGCACGTTCTGTCCGAGGGCAAGCTCCCCCAGGGCAGTCGACGACGAATCAGCGATCACGTCCCCCCGCCTCACCCGCTGACCCTTGATCACGGCCGGTCGCTGGTCGATGCAGGTCGATTGGTTGGAGCGGTTGTACTTGCGCAGTCCGTAGACGCGGCGCTCCTTGCCATGCCGGACAACGACCTCACTGCCGGTCACGGAGACGACGTCGCCTTCGACGTCGGCCAGGATGACCTGCCCGGAGTCGATCGCCGCCTGACGTTCCATGCCGGTCGAGACCAGCGGGACCTCCTGGCGGATCAGGGGGACCGCCTGGGTCTGCATGTTGGAGCCCATCAAAGCCCGGTTGGCGTCGTCGTGCTCCAGGAACGGGATCAGCGAGGCGCTGACGCCGACGATCTGGCGCGGGGCCACGTCCATATAGTCGATCTCGACGGGCGTGGAGAACAGGAAGTCGCCGTGGTGGCGAGACGACGCCCGCGGCCGGACGAACTCCTGGCGCTCGTTCAACGGCGCGTTCGCCTGGGCGATGACCCACTTGTCTTCCTCATCGGCCGTCAGGTACATCGACTCTTCAGAGACGAAGGGAACGATCGGGATCGGGCCGCCGGCCTTCCCGAGGCTCTTGGCGAGCTGGTTGGTGACCTCCTGGCCGTCTTCGGCCAGAACCTTGTTGCCCTTGGCGTCCATCACCTGTCCGCGCACCTTGCGACCCAGCAAGCGGGGATCCGAGGCGTCGAGCTCGCGGATCACTTTGCGGTAGGGCGTTTCGATGAAGCCGAAGCGGTTGACCTTGGCGTACGATGCCAAGCGGCCGATCAGGCCGATGTTCGGGCCTTCCGGGGTCTCGATCGGGCAGATGCGCCCGTAGTGGGAATGGTGGACGTCCCGGACGTCGAAGCCCGCTCGCTCGCGCCGCAACCCGCCCGGGCCGAGCGCCGAGAGCGTCCGCTTGTGGCGCAACTCAGCGAGCGGGTTGGTCTGGTCCATGAACTGGGACAGCTGGCTCGATCCGAAGAACTCGCGGATGGCGGCGACAATCGGCCGGATGTTGACGAGCGTGATCGGGGTCAGCTGCTCCTGGTCGCGGATCGACATGCGTTCGACGATCACGCGCTCGGCGCGGCGCAGGCCGACGCGAAGCTTCGCCTGGATGAGCTCTCCGACCGTCTTGACCCGGCGGTTGCCGAGGTGGTCGATGTCATCCGGATCGGCCAGGTGGTTGTTGATCCGGATCAGCCGCTCCACCAGGCGCACTACGTCCCAGGCCGTGACCTGGCGATGCTCGAGGGGGACGATGTCGTGAAGGTCCAGCTTCTGGTTGAGCTTGTAGCGCCCCACCCGTTCCAGGTCGTAGCGCCGGGGATCGAAGAGCTGATCGATCAGGTACTCCCGGGCATTGTCGAGGGTCGGCGGATCGCCCGGCCTCATCCGACGATAGAACTCGATCAGGGCTTCCTCGGGAAGGGTGCGCTTGTCCTTGATCTCCCAGGTCGGTTCCTGGCGAATCGTCGTGGCAATGAAGGGATGATCGGGATTGGTGTCGGAGGCGGCGAAGAGCTCGAGCAGCTCCTCGTCCGATCCGGTCTTGATCGGCGACTGCTTGATGCCATCGTTGACGGCGGCCAAGGCGCGCAGCAGGATCGTCACCGGGACGGTCCGCTTGCGGTTGAACTTGAGCGTCAGGTAGTCGCTCTTACGGGTCTCGAATTCCATCCAGGCGCCGCGATCGGGGATCAGCTTGGAAGCCGCCAGGCGGCGACCGGTGAGGCGATCCTCGCCGGCTTCGAAGTACACGCCGGGGCTCCGGATCAGCTGCGAGACGACGACGCGTTCCGTGCCGTTGACGATGAAGGTCCCCTTCTCGGTCATGATCGGGAAATCCCCCAGGAAGATCTCGTTCTTCACCGGCTGGGGGACTTCCGGTCCGGCCAGGAGGACCGAAACATACAGGGGCCGTGCGAAGGTCAGGTCGCGCTCGACGCACTCTTCGAGATCGTGCTTCGGATCTTCGAACCAGAACTTGAGGCCGAACTCGCGCGCCTCCCGACTCTTGCCCGGGAAGTAGAGCTTCATCCCGCCGTTGTACGACTCGATCGGGGAGACCTCGTCGAACAGCTCGGCCAGACCCTCGCGCAGGAGCCACTGGAAGGAATCCACCTGGACCTGGATGAGGCTGGGCAGCGAGTAGATGTCGGGTATTCGCGAGTACAGCTTCCGTCCGGTGCTTGTCGCCATCCCCTACTCCTTCGACCGGTGGTACCGGCGGCGGGCAGCAAAAAAGGCGGGAACCCAACCTGGCTCGTCCCGCATGGGGCGCAATCCTACGTTTGCGAAAGGGCAATATACCACCGCGAGCTGGGCGAGTCAACCCCCGCCCTCCAGATTGGCGAGGCTTCTATGAGGAGGGCCCGTACAGATCCTGGTAGATGGCGAAGACTTCGGTGATCGTGCGCAGGTAGGTGCGCGTTTCCTGGAAGCCGATCACCTCCATCAGCAGATCGGGGTCCCCCCCTGCCCGCTCTTGCCACACGATGGCGTTGCCGGGCCCGCCATTGTAGGCCGCCAGGGCGGTCATCAGGTCTCCGCCGAAGTGGTCCCGCTGCGTGGCGAGGTAGTGGCTCCCGAAGCGGACCGAAACGATCGGGCGATGCAGATCGGCCTCGGTGTAGCCGGGGGGCCAGCCGAGCTCCGAAGCGATCTGCGCTCCCGTGGTGGGGATCACCTGCATCAACCCCCGGGCGCTGGCGCTCGATGTCGCGCTTCCTTGGAACAGACTCTCCTGGCGGACAACCGAGAGCAGGAAGAGAGGATCGAGTTCTTCAGCGAGCGCAGCGGGCAAGATCAGGTCTCCGAAGTATGGGCCGAAGCGCAGCAAATTGAAGTAGCGTGGCGCGGTCAGGGTGCCGGCATCGTCCAGGCCGGCGAGGTCGAGCACCTGGCGCGAGCTCCGGATGACGAGGTCGTACAGGCCGAGGTCCAGGAACCGATGCAGAAGCCGGTAGGTGGCCTCGGCGTCTCCACGATAGTCCTGCCGGAGCGACTCCAACTCCGCCCGGGCTTCGTCGGAGAGCCCCGCCGACAGGAGCTCTAGGCCTCGCACCATGCGGGGATCGGCTTCGAGCGTGTCGTCCAACTCGTTGAGCGGGTCGGGCCCGGTGATCGGGAAGGTCGAGCGGAGCCAGACCTCGGCCTCAAGCCGGGCCTCGCTCAGATCGCCCGGGAACATCGGCACGCCGGTCGATTCGAACGGGCCCAGCCCATCTAGCTTCTCCTCGGCCCGCACCGAGTAGTAACCGGTGGGATCGCTCGTCGCGGCGCTGGACCACGCCGCCGCCGCTTCGTTGCTCGCACCCTGTGCCTCGAGTGCCTTGCCCATCCAGAAGGCGGCGGCCGCCCGGTCGCCGGAATCCTGGGCGATCTCTCCCGCTCGCCGGAAGGACTCGGCCGAGGCGATCAGGTCTCCAAGGCGGTATCGATTCAATCCCGCCCTCAGCGCGCCCGCCGACCCAAGCTGGCTCGCCGGGTAGGACTCCGCCAGCCGATCGAAGACGTCCACGGCGCCGGGCAAATCGCCGCTCAGCTCGGCGGCGCGCCCGGCCGAAAACAGTGCCTCCGGCGCGCTCGGGTTCTCAGGAAGGGTGTCGGCGAATTGAAGGTAGAGCGAGACGGCTTGGCGTGGATCTCCCAGATCAAACCAGGCGATCTCCGCCGCCTCCAGCCAGGCCTCGTCCTGCTCCGGCGCTCCACTGTACACGGCGAAGACCTGACGCAGGTCTTCGATGGCGCCTACCGGATCCCCGGCGCCCCGGCGCGAGAGTCCGCGCAGGTAGTAGGCCGTGCTGCTCGGCGAAGACTCGATCACGCGCGTGAAGGCGGCCACCGCCGGTTCATAGACGCCGACGTTGAGGTCGATCCGGCCGCGCTGGAAGTCATCGACGGGGACGTCGGCGTTCACCAGCTCGACGAGCCCGAGGTAGGTCTCCTGGGCTTCGGGGTAGTTGTTGACCGACTCGAGATACCGGGCATAGGCGGCGCCGTCTTCGCCTTTCGCCTCGAAGGCTTGCCCGGCATACCAGTTGGCGGCGGCGCGCACCGATGGATCGATCGTCCCCTGGTAGAGCGAGTCGAAGATCGCCAGGGCGGCATCCGGATCCTCGGCATCCAGGAGCGCTCGGCCCGCTTTGAAGCGGACCGCCGTGGCGTCGCCCAGACGTGCCAATCCCGCCGCGGTTTGATAGCGAGCGGCGGCGGGGC
>DATIPT010000028.1:0-7233 GCA_035471625.1 Anaerolineales bacterium | reverse complement strand
GGGCCTAAGGGGAGGGGAGTGTAACTCCCTCCCCTGGCCCCCTGCGATCATAGCTTGGCCTTCCAAGACATGTATCGACTCTTGTTCTAGACTCAAGGCCAGAACCCGGCGGAGAACACTATGGACACCGACCTCACCGGAAAGGTAGCCCTCATCACCGGCGGCTCACGCGGTATCGGCCGGGCGATCGCCCTCGGATTCGCTCAGGCCGGCGCGAACGTCGTCATCGCCAGTCGCAAGCAGCCGGCGCTAGATTCCGTCGCCGAGGAAATCCGACAGGCGGGCGGGAACGCCATGCCGGTCGCCGCTCACGCCGGCGACGAAGCGGCGCTCGAGAAGCTCGTCGAGAAGTCCCTTGCCGCCTTCGGCCGAATCGACATCCTGGTCAACAACGCCGCCACCAATCCGCATTTCGGCCCCCTCCTCGAGGCGACCCCGGCCCAGTGGGACAAGATCATGCAGGTCAACCTGCGCGGCGCGTACCTGCTGTGCCGTCTGGTCGTCCCGGCCATGCGGGAACGCGGCAGCGGGAGCATCATCAATATGGCCTCGGTCGAAGGCCTCCGGCCGTCGAAGGGCCTCGGCGTGTACAGCGTCTCCAAGGCGGCCCTGGTCATGCTGACGCAGGCCCTGGCCCAGGAGCTCGGCCCGGACGGAATCCGCGTCAACGCCCTGGCGCCGGGGCTGATCAAGACCGACTTCAGCGCAGCGCTGTGGCAGACCCCGGCGATCGCCGAGGCGGCGACCGCTCGCATCCCGGCGCGTCGGGTCGGCGATCCCGACGACGTCGTCGGTGCGGCGCTCTTCCTGGCGTCGCCCGCCTCCGTCTATCTCAACGGCGCGGTCATCACCGTCGACGGCGGCCTGACCAGCACCGGTCCGCTGGGCTGAGGCGTGGGCAAGGAATCGCGGCGGATGAACCGCACAGCGAAGGCAGGTCGATTCTTGGGCGCGACGGTCCTGGTCATCCTTTGTCTGTGTGCTCTGGCGGCGCTGACCGTCGCCGGTCTCTTCCGGTGGGTCAATCGGACCAACGGGGAACTTGTCTCGTCGGGGGAGACGCGACGGTACCTTCTTTTCGTTCCGTCTACCTACGACCCAGGAACACCGACGCCCCTGGTCATCAGCCTGCATGGGTTCGTCGAATGGCCGGCGCACCAGATGCAGATCAGCGGCTGGAACGATCTGGCCGAGGAGTCCGGATTCCTCGTGGTGTATCCAGAAGGCACCGGGGTCCCCCGGCGCTGGCGGGCTGGCGGCTGGGCGTCGTCCGCCGATCCGATGATCGACGTCGCCTTCATCTCCGACCTGATCGACACACTGGCGCAGGACTACAACATCGACCCCCGCCGGGTCTATGCCAATGGCCTTTCCAACGGCGGTGGGATGGCCTACCTGCTCGGTTGCGGCCTCGCGAATCGGATCGCCGCCATCGGCGGCGTGGCGGGGGCGTACGCCTACCCGATCGATGACTGCCAGCCGGCTCGGCCGGTGCCGATGATCGCCTTCCATGGCACGGCCGATGCGATCGTGCCATACGGCGGGGGCGATGTGCAGGGGCCTGGGGTGTCCCTGCCGTCTGTGCCGGGATGGGTGGCGGCGTGGGCGGCGCTCAATGGGTGTGACGCGGTGCCGTCCGATCTGCCGGCCCGCGGCGAGGTCAGCGCCATCCGCTACACCGGCTGCGACCAGGGCGCCGACGTCGAGTTCTACACGATCGCCGGCGGCGGGCACACCTGGCCGGGCGGAGAGCCGATGCCGGCGTGTATCGTCGGGCACACGACCCGGGATCTTGACGCCACCCGGGCGATGTGGGATTTCTTTCGTCGGTTTGCGCTCCAACAATAGCCAAGAGTCCGCGGGTCGGATTCCCCAGCAAGCGGATGGTTTGCAGGTGACACGGCCCAGCGCTGGCTGTATGCTGGGCTTGCACTCCCTGCCGTCAACCTTCGAAAGGACCTCCGATGGACATCCTCCTCACCGAACCTCAACGCCGCCTGCGGGATGAAGCCCGCGAGTTCGTCCGGGCCCAAGTGCCGCGCCGGCTCATCCTCGACATGGACGCCGGGAAGGTGACCTATCCGCGGTCCTTTGTCGAGAGCGCCGCCAAGCAAGGTCTGCTCGGGTTGCGTTTCCCGACTGCGCAGGGCGGCCGCGGTCTCGGATGGACGGAGGAGGTGCTCGCGCTGGAGGAGATCGGCATCCTGGGATGCTCGCTGGCCTGCCTGTACAGTCTCCCTTCGATCATCGGCGAGGCGATCACAGTCTTCGGCACCAACGAACAGAAGGAGCGCTGGCTTCGGCCGATCGCCGAGGGGAAGCTCCTGGTCGCCGAAGCCCTTACCGAGCCGCGCGGCGGATCGGACTTCTTCGGTGCGACGACGACCGCCGTCCGCGACGGCGACGACTTCGTCCTGCGCGGTCAGAAGCGCTTCATCGTCGGCGCCGAGGGAGCCGACATCTTCCTGGTCTATGCCCGAACGAACCCCGAGGCCGACTCACGGCATTCGATCAGCGTCTTCGTCGTCGAACGCACCCCCGAAATCGTCGTCGAGCATGTCTATGGGCTCATGGGGGCGCGCGGTGGCGGGACCGGGCGGGTCTACTTCCGCGATGCGCGTGTCCCCGCCGGGAACTTGATCGGCGAACTCGACGGCGGGGGCGATGTCTTCTACCAGATGATGATCCCTGAGCGGATGACGAGCGCCGCCGGCGCGCTGGGGATGGCCCGGGCGGCGCTCGAGATCGCCGTGCGCTACAGCGATCAACGCAAGGCCTTCGGGCAGAAGATTCGCGCCTTCGAGGCGGTCAGCTTCAAGGTCGCCGAGTGCATCACCCTGCTCGATGCCGCCCGCGCCCTGGTGTGGAACACCGCCCGGGCGATCGACGCCGGCGACCAACCGGAGCGGCTGCGCCGGTGGGTTTCCGAGAGCAAGAAGTTCGCGACCGAATCGTCCTGGACGGTTGTCAATCACGCCATGCAGATCCTCGGCGGCATCGGCTACACCGACGTCTATCCCGTCGAGCGGTTGTTGCGTGACGCTCGGTTGGGCCTGATCTGGACGGGGACGAGCGAGATCATGGATCTGATCATCCAGCATGAGATCTACCGCGAGATGGGAGCCGCGCCGACCGGGCGGAACGTCGAAGCGGATTCGGCTGCGAGCGAGGTAGCCGGGGAGAAGGTCTTCGAGTAGACGGCGCCGCCCATCTTTGACCGTTGGGGCGATCCGGGCCAAGCCCGGGTATCATCGTCCCCTGATGCTGGTACCCCTCTTCGACTACGACGGCGTCCTGGCCGATACGCTCGACGATATGCTGCGCCTGGCCGGCGAGACATGCGCCGAAATGGGCTTCCCGCGCACGCCGACGCCGGCCGACCTCGACGCTCTGGAGACGATGTCGTTCATCGACTATGGGATCCAGCTGGGGATCCCGGCGGATCTCGCTCCGGAGTTCGCCCGGCGGACGATGGCCCGCTTCGAGGCGCGAGCGCGCCCTCCGGCGATCTTCCAGGGCATGGACGATGTAGTGCGCGCCGCCGCCGCGTGCGGCCAGGTCGGGATTGTCACCGGGAGCTCGGCTCGCAGCGTGCTGCGGTTCCTTGAGGCCCACCGGCTCGGCGGGAGCATCGACGTCCTGATCCCGGTCGAGCATCCAGGGTCACGCGCCGACAAACTGAGCGCTGCGCTGGCCCTGCTCGGACGCCAGCCGCGCGAGGCGTGCCTGATCGGCGATGCCGTCAGCGACGTGCGCGCCTGCCGCGAGGTCGGCGTCCGCTCGATCGCCGTCGCCTGGGGGCACCAGAGCGCGGCGCGGCTCCAGGCGGCCGGGGCGGATACGCTCGTCCGATCGCCGCAGGAACTGGGCCAGTTGCTCGACCGGACCTGACCCGCTAGAGACCTTGCCTCTCCGTTTCCCCTCGCCCGACGTGCGCCCTTCCGCCCGCGAAGGTCAGATGACACGTGTCAGCAGGACAACTGGCCCGCGCGTCCTTGGACGAGCGGCGCGAGAATAGAATCGCCGCGTGCCACCGCGCAGGAGCCTGCCGGGCCACGCGGTCTGTGCTCAGGAGGCGCCGCCATGAAGAAGGAAACGATCGTATCCACCCTGGTTCTGTGTGCCCTGCTCGCCGGCGCCTGCGGCCGGGCTACACCTACGGCTGCTCCGGCGACCGAGGCACCTTCTGCCGAGCCGCTCCCGACGCCGCTCCCTGGCGCGGCGATGCCGGTGTTCGCGGCGTACGACGAACCGATCGTCAGCGTCGTCCCGGCGGTGGCCCATGAGCCGATCACACCGGACCTGGGCAACGTCCGAGTCTCGTTCCTGCTCTCCGACGGCCTGCGAGCCCGCCTTGCCGCGAACGGGTTTGTCGTCGCACCTGGTACGGAGAAGGAATTCTTCACGGTCTACGAGAAGGCCCGCTACGACAACCAGCCGGCCTTCGTCACCAGCGACTCCTTGCTCCACGTCTACCACCTGCTCTTCGACAAGGTCCTGCGGACGGCCGAAGTCGAGTCATTCATCCCGCTCCTGCGCGGGCTGAACGCCGCGCTGCTCACCCGGACGGATGCCCAGTATCAAGAGCTCAAGGGCGGACCGTGGGAGGACGCCGCCCGGCGGACGGTCGCCTTCATCGGGGTGGGGAGCCGCTTGCTCGATCCGTCGGTCGAGGTGCCGGACTATTCGCGCGATCTGGTCGAAGCCGAACTCGCCATGATCGACGAGGCTGGCGGTATCTTTCCCTCGCCGATCTTCCCCGGGCTGGAATACGGCGAGGACTACACCCAGTACATTCCACGCGGCCACTACACTCTCAGCGAGGACCTCGAGAACTACTTCCGCAGCATGATGTGGTACGGGCGGATGACCTTCCGGCTCAAGTCGAAGGACCCGGAGGTCGGCAAGGCCGAGACGCGCAGCGCGCTGCTCCTCGTTCAGGCATTGAAGGACGCCACCGTCGACGGACGGCCGGCGCTCGACGTCTGGCAGGACCTGTACAACCCGACGGCCTTCATGGTCGGGCGGTCGGATGACCTTACCGCGTTCCAGTACCTCGACGTCTACGACACCGTCTATGGACCCCAGGCGGTCGTCAGTGATGTTGCCGATGAGGCCAAGCTGCAGGCATTCATCGACCTGGCCTTCGAACTCCCGGCGCCACGGATCCTCGGAATCGTCCTTGCCGTGACCGACGAAATCGAGGCAATGACCAAGGGGTTGCGCTTCATGGGCCAGCGCTTCGTGCCCGACGCCTACGTCTTCCGTGAGCTGATCTATCGCAACGTCGGGACGAACGAGGATCCCCGCAGTCTGCCGAAGGGGCTCGATCTGTTCGCTGCGATGGGTTCCGAGCGCGCCTACACACTGCTCGGCGAGATGGGCGAGACCGACTACCTGAACTACCCCGAGCAGATGCAGAAGATGCGGGCGTGGATGTCGGGACTGGCGGTCGGCGATTGGACCGAGACACTCTACAACGCTTGGCTGTACACGTTCCACCCCCTGGTCGCGGTCCCGGGCGACGGCTACCCGGCCTTCATGCGCTCGACGGCCTGGCTCGACAAGCAGCTCAACGCCGTGCTGGGCAGCTGGGCGGAACTCAAGCACGACACGATCCTGTACGCCAAGCAGGTCTACGCCGAGCTCGGCGGTGGACCGCCGGCGCCGACGCCCGAGCCGGCGAAGGGCTACGTCGAGCCGGTGCCGCAGTTCTATGCCCGCCTGGCCGCGCTGACCGCCATGACACGGGACGGGATGCAGAGCCGGGGCCTGTTAAATGACATCGACGCCGCCAGCCTCGACACGCTGTACACGCTGGTGACGGCGTTCCAGACGATGGCTGAGAAGGAGCTGCGCGGCGAGCCGCTGACCGAGGACGAGTTCGCCATGATCCGCTTCTACGGCGGTCAGCTCGAGGAGTTGACGATGGCCGCCGCCGACTCCGACATGGAGGACCCGTACGCCCGGCGCTACATGGAAGAGGAGCCGCAGGCGGCGGTGATCGCCGACGTCGCCACCAATCCCGGTCCGCCGCCGGAAGTCCTCGAAGAGGGGGTCGGGCGCATCAACCCGATCTACGTCGTCGTTCCGATGGTCGATGACGACGGTTCGACATACTTGCAGGTCGCCAAGGGTGGGGTGTTCTCGTACTACGAGTTCGCCTGGCCGGCGACCGACCGCCTGACCGACGAGAAGTGGCGCGGCATGCTCGAAGACGGGACGGCACCGCCCGCACCGGAGTGGACCGCGAGCTTCCTCGTCAACGAGATCGAATACGAGGAGTTGAGCAGGGCGGTGCAGGCGTTCCGTGCGAATGTCACCGAGGCGTACTGGTACCGTGACGAGGCAAGGCTTCCACAGGGCGGCCAGGGGGTGCAGGATATCTGGGTGGACGTTCTTCAGCTCGAGGCTCAGGGACAGTACCTGGGCCATCAGCAGATGGGGGCCGAGTTCCGTTCGTTCGACCTGCAGGCGCCGACCCTGGCGGTTGTGACGGCGCGCGAGACCTGGCGCGATATGCTGTACCAACTCGCGCAATACTCGCCGGAGTTGGATGATGCGGTTCTGGCAGAGCGCGGACCGTACACGCTCGAGGCAACGTACACGCTAGAGTTGATCGACCGAGGGATCAACCCGAGGTGGCAAGTGACCAACGTCGCCTACGCCGGGGCGCCGCCGGCGTTCCCGGAGTAGCGGTTGCGGAACGCGGACGGCTCGAGATCCGCCGCGATCCCGCCATGGCTGTGACACGTCTGGCCGGCGTCCTGCTAGGCGTCCTGCTTCTCCTGGCCGCATCGCCCGGGCCTCGGGCGGCGGCCGCCTCCGCCTTCGGCTGGGTATACCTGCGCGGTGGGGAGGTCCCTGCGCCGGACGAGTCGCTGGTGGAGGTGCTCGCTGTCGGCGACGTCATGACCGGCCGCGGGATGGAAGATGTCCGCGCCATTTTCACGAACGTATCCAGCGACCTCCTGGGCGCCGACCTGACGATCGGCAACCTGGAGGGAGCCCTGTCTCCCACGCGGGTGGCCGACGACTCGATGTACCTCCTGCTCCCGCTCAGCACACCGGCGACGCTGGCCGAAGCCGGGTTCGACCTTGTGGGGATCGCCAACAATCACGCGCTCGATGCCGGTATCGCCGGCCGCGCCGAAACCAGGCGGCTGCTGCGCGAGGCAGGCCTAGAGCCGGTCGAGGCGACGGCCGCGGTTGTCCAGGAGATCGGCGGCATGC
>DATIPT010000027.1:0-39084 GCA_035471625.1 Anaerolineales bacterium | reverse complement strand
GTGTCCTGGCAGGGGAACAGCGAGCGCGCCGCGCAGGACTGGCACTGGGTGTAGAGGTAGGGATGGGCTTTCCCCTGCGTCTGTTCCGGCCGAAGCCACTGCAGGGCCGCCGCCTCGGCGCTCGTCGTCGACTCGATCTCGAACGTATCGATCCCCGGCAACTCCAGCAGCTGAAGCCTCTGCCCCAGGAGCGGGTCTTCCGGGTCGAGAGTCCAGCGCAGGTCTGCGCCCTCGCCCTGGATCCGGTGAATGGCGAGCCCCTTGCTGTCGAGGAAGAAAGACCCTTTCACGGGCCGATCGAGATGATAGGTCGTCCGGATGTGCACAACCTGCGCCGCGAAATCGGGCGTGATGTGGAAGTCTAGATGAGTGATCCTCCCCTGGGAAGGATCGCAGAAGGAGTGCGGATCGGGAGTGGACAACGTGACCTCCTGCAGTCCGTGGGATCAGCCGGTGACGACCCAGATCCCCCACAGTGTGATCATCAACGCCCCCAGTCCGAACTTGAAGATGAACGAAGCGCCCCATCCGAGAACAGCGCCTCCGGTTGCCCGCAGCGCCCGCTGGGGGTTCCGAATGCGGACCCACTCGGCGACCAGGATCCCCGCGACAAACGCCAGCAGTGCGCCGAGCGGGGAGAATAGCAGCAACCCAACCACCGCCGCCAGCAAGCCGACGCCGATGGCGCACCCGGAGGCACCGCCGAGGCGGGCTCCGGCGGCGCTCAGACCGACCTCGGCGATCAGGGCGGCCAGCGCGATGAGCGTCATCAACCCGAACAGCCAACCACCCCACGTGCCCCAGCCCACGGTCAATCCGTAGGCGAGGCCCGCCCCCCACATCAGCACCGTGTCGGGGAACCACGGTACGGCCGTCCCGATCAAGCCGACAACCATGGCGGCCCCCACCAAAATCGTGATCGCCTGATCGGTCATCGCGCTACCCTGCGGTTGGAAGCGCCCAGGTTAGACATCCCGGCGGACCACGTCGACGCCCCCCATCCAGGGGCGCAGCACATCGGGAACAACAACGCTTCCGTCGGCCTGCTGGTAGTTCTCCAACACGGCGATCAGCGTCCGCGGGAGTCCCAGTCCCGAGCCGTTCAACGTATGGACCAAGCGGGCCTTTCCACCGCCGGCGGGCCGGTAGCGGATGTTCGACCGTCTGGCCTGGAAGTCGCCGCAGTTCGAAACCGAAGACACCTCCAACCATTCCCCGGCGGCCGGCGCCCATACTTCAACGTCGTACGACTTGCGGGCGCTGAATCCCAGATCGCCGGCGCACAACTGCTTGACCCGATGCACCAGCCCGAGGCCAGCGCAGGTCGCCTCGGCATCGGCCAACATCCGTTCGAGTTCGTCGTCCGAGTGCTCGGGGGCACAGAAGGCATACATCTCAACCTTGTCGAACTGATGGCCGCGCTTGATTCCGCGCACGTCGCGCCCGGCCGACATCTTCTCCCGCCGGAAGCACGGCGTGTACGCGGTGTAGCGCAGGGGAAGCGCCGACCCATCGAGAATCTCGCCGGCGTGCATCCCGGTCAGTGGAACCTCCGCCGTCGGCACGAGCCAGACGTCGTCCTCGGCATCCCGATACAGGTTCTCGTGGAACTTGGGCAGCTGCCCGGCGCCGTACATCGTCTGCTCTTTCACCACAAACGGAAGGTAGCACTCGGTGTAGCCCTGGCGGACGTGCAGGTCGAGCATCCAGGCGATCAGCGCCCGCTCCAGCCGGGCGCCGGCGCCGCGCAACACGTAGAACCGCGATCCGCTGATCTTGACGCCGCGTTCGAAATCCAAGAGCCCCAGCGACTCGCCGAGATCCCAGTGGGGGGCCAGGGCGAACGAGGGCGCTCCCGGTTCCCCCACCTGGCGGCGCACGACATTGTCCTCCTCCGACCGGCCGTCGGGTGTGTCGGCCGCCGGTGGGTTGGGGACCTCGCTCAGCAGGCGGTCGAGATTCGCCTCAATGTTCCGGACCTCCCCATCGAGAGCTTCGACCTGATCGCCCAAAGCCCGCATGCGCTCGATCTCGGCCGCCCTCGTCGCCTCGTCCGTCATCCCGGCGATCGCCTTGGAGACGCGGTTGCGCTCGGCCTTGAGCGCCTCGACCTCACCTAGCCGCTTTCGCCGCTGGGCGTCGAGTTCGATCACCCGTGCCAGGGGTGCCTCGATCCCGCGACGCGCCAGAGCGCGGCCGACGGCCTCAGGATCGTCTCGTATCGCTTGCACATCGATCACCGGACCACCTCCCTAGACAAGACAAGGCTCCCTCCTGTGCAGGACGAGGGAGCCTCGTGGTGCCACCTGCCTTCGCCCGCTCTCGCTTCCTCGTCGAACGGGCCTCAAACGCGCTATCGGGCGTACCCGGCCTCCTTACGGCGATCCTCGGCCCCTGCGGAGGCGACGTCCGGATCGTGTTCGACCCGGAGGCGAGGGGGATCTCGGGCCGCCATCCCACCGCCTCGCACCGGCCGGCGGCTCGCTGATGAGATGCGACCCGGGTGTTCCTCGCGCTCGTCGAGCAGCGCGCGACGCGCGCCGTTAAGCTTTCGGCGATTATAGGGTGACCTATGACCGAGTCAAGCACGACCTCCGGGAGGCGCACGGCTACCGGTCCTACCCGCCTTCGCCGGCTCCCGGGGTCTGCAATCCCTCCAGCAAGCGGAGCAACAGCGTCAACAACTCGCGCTGCTCATCCCCGTCGAAGGACCGCAGCGCCTGGCGCCACCGCAGGATCAGCCGCCGGGTCGCCGTCTGGTGAAGCCGCCGGCCCCGCGCCGTCAGCCGCACCATCACTCTCCGGCGGTCGCCCGGAGCCCGTCGGCGGGTCACCAGCCCTCGGCGCACGAGCCCATCGACCAAGACCGTCGCGGTCGCGGGATCGAACCGACCGGCCAGGGCGAGTTCGGTCATCCCGGTCTCTCGCCTTCCCGCCGCCAGCTGGACCAGGACGACGTACTGGGAAATCGTGAGGGCGGAAGGCTTCAGGTCCTGCGCCAACTCGTGGCGGACCTGCCAGTAGGTGGCCAGGGCGACCGGCAACAGCGTCTGTGCGCTCCCGCCGGGTCCGCGACCTGCAGCGGCCGATTTTCTTGGTGCCACGAACTATTTATATCACAAAAGAGTTAGCCTCTTTCCTCGGCGGTCGACCTGTGGCACGATTACTATGTCCCAGCGGTTGGTGTGGCTGGAGGAGGCCAGGCATGGACATCTTCGAGAAGTGTTTCGCCTACCAGGACGCCCGGATGGCCCAGGCCGCCGGTCTCTACCCGTATTTCCTGCCTCTCGAAGACACCGAAGGCACCGAAGTCGTCGTCGACGGCCGCCGCGTTTTGATGATCGGCTCCAACAACTACCTCGGCCTGACCACCGACCCGCGCGTCCGCCAGGCGGCGGTCGACGCCACCAAGCGCTACGGGACCTCCTGCACCGGGTCTCGCTTCCTCAACGGAACCCTTCGGATCCATCAGGAGCTCGAAGCTCGCCTGGCCTCCTATGTCGGCAAGCCAGCCTCGCTCGTTTTCAGTACCGGCTACCAGACGAACCTGGGGACGATCTCGTGCTTGGTGCACCGCGGCGACGTGGTCGTAGCCGACAAGGACGACCACGCCAGCATCGTCGATGGATGCATGCTGGCGCTCGGCGAACTTCGGCGCTTCTCCCACAACGACTTGGAGCATCTCGACCGCGTCCTCGGAGGGATCGATCCGAAGTCGGGCCGGATGGTCGTGGTCGACGGCGTCTACAGCATGGGCGGCGACCTGGCTCCCCTGCCGCAGCTGATCGAGGTCTGCAAGGCGCATGGGGCGCGCCTGATGGTCGACGACGCTCACTCGCTGGGGGTCATGGGCCGCGGCCGCGGCACGGCGGCTCACTTCGGGGTCACCGACGACGTCGACTTGATCATGGGGACGTTCTCCAAGTCGTTCGCCTCATTGGGCGGTTTCATCGCCGGCGACGCGGATGTCGTCCACTACATTCAGCATCACGCTCGAGCATTGATCTTCAGCGCCTCGATGCCGGCCTCGAACGTCGCCGCCGTGATGGCCGCCCTCGAGATCATGGAGAACGAACCCGATCGGGTCGACCGGCTATGGGCGGTGACCGAGCGAATGCGCACCGGACTTCGCCGCCTCGGCTTCAATATGGGACCGAGCGTCACTCCGGTCATCCCGATCATCACTGGCGACGTCGCCACGACGATCCTGGCCTGGAAGAAGTGCTTCGAAGCCGGCCTCTATACCAATCCTGTGCTCGCCCCGGCCGTCCCCCCCGACGAGTGCCTGTTGCGGACCTCCTATATGGCGACCCACTCCGATGAACAGATCGATCGGGCACTTGATATCCTGGGCACCGTCGGCCGCGAGCTCGACCTGATCCAGTAGCCTTGGGCGCACGCCGCTCATTCCCGGAGCGGACGCCGGGGCCGATCGCCGCCCCCCTGACCATGGCCCGCGAATGACACCTTCGCATGCCACGCTCGTTACCGGAGCCACCGGGTTCCTCGGTTCCCACATCTGTCGGGCGCTGGTCCAGCGCGGCGATCGCGTCCGCGCCCTCCATCGGCCGACCTCCAACCTGGCGGCCCTCGAGGGCCTGCGCCTGGAGCTCGTCACCGGCGACTTGCTCGATCCCGACTCGCTGGCGCATGCCATGCGCGGGGTCGGGACGCTCTACCACGTCGCCGCCGAATCGGCCTACTGGCGCAATCCCGGCGAGGTCCTGCGGGCGGCCGTCGCCGGGACCCACTACGTCCTGGAAGCGGCCCTCCAGGCCGACGTCCGCACCGTCGTCCTGACGAGTTCGGTCGCCGCCCTGGGCGTTCCCGAGCCCGGCCGGCTCCTGGACGAGACGCATGCGTTCAGCCTACCCCAGGATGCATTCCCCTACGGCTTTGCCAAGCACCAGGCCGAGCTCACCGCGCTGCGGATGGCCGAAGGGCGGATGCATCTGGTCATCGTCAACCCATCACTCGTGCTCGGCGCGGGCGACCTCAATCGGATCAGCGGATCCTTCATCCTGGAGACCGCCCGCGGCTGGTCCTTCGTCTACAACGACGGAGGCGCCAATGTGGTCCACATCGACGACGTGACCGAGGGGCATTTGGCCGCCGCCGAACGAGGTTCCTCGGGTGAGCGCTACATCCTGGGTGGGGAGAACCTCACCCACCGCGAGATCCTGGCGGGGGCCTGCCGGATCGTCGGGAAACGCCCTCCATGGTTGCGCGTCCCGAACGCCATCCTCTCACCGCTGGCGGCGGTGGCGGACTTCGCCGGACGCGTGATCCCCCTCCCGATCAATGGCGCGCAGCTGAGGATGAGCCGCCACCGGCTTTGGGTCGATACGTCGAAGGCTCGGCGCGAGCTCGGCCTCCCGGCGCCGAAGCCGTTTTTGCTTGCGGCCCAGGAGGCGTATGATTGGTACGTTCGCCAGGGGTACCTCCCGCGGAGAGGGGATCCCTAAACATCTGGAGCTGTGATGAAGAGGACCTCGAGGAAGCCCGCCAAGGCGGGCGCGGCGACGTTTCTCCCGCCCTACCCTCCCAGCTGGGTCGATCGCCTTACGGATTGGATCGACCGCCTCCCCGGACCAGCCTGGGGATACTACGTCCTGTTGGCCGTCGCGTTGTGCCTGACGACGCTTGGCGTCCAGTGGGCCGCCGGGACCTACCCGGCCGGTACGGTCCGCCGGTCGCTGCTCGTCGGTGCCCTGATCACGCCCTACGCCCTTGGACTGATTACCTACCTGGATCGGTCCGCCCAGGCGGCCATGGCTTCCTTCCGACCGGCGCTGCGCGGCGACGAAGGCGCCTTCCGCCGCCTCACCTATCTGCTCACGACCATCCCGCCTCGTCAAGCCACTCTCGGCAGCCTGCTCGTCCTCCTCGGCGGCCTCGCGCTCGTGGCCCTCGCAAGCCTGCTCGTCCCGCTGCCACCGACAGGCTCCTCGACCCCGGACCTGCTAGGCCGAATAGCCATGGGCTTCCGCGAACTCTTCGAAGTCGGACCGTCCCCAGCTTCGTACCTCCTCACGGTGGTCGTCTTGATTCTCAATTGGTGGACCGGCGGTGCCCTCGTCGTGCACACGATCCGGCGATTGACGCTCGTCGCGCGCATCTACCAGCGCCACACCGATGTCGATCTGTTCCGCCAACGACCCTTGTACGCGCTTTCCCAACTCACCGCGCAGACGACTGTGGGGGGCCTTCTGCTCGTGTATGCGTTGGCCAGCGTCCCGGCCTACTTCTCCCAGCCGGTCGGTCTCATTATGCTCGGGCTGATCATCGCCCTCGGGCTTGCCAGCTTCGCTCTGCCGCTCTTCGGCGTTCATCGGGCCCTCGTGCAAGAGAAGGAGAAACGCCGGGAAAGCATCGCCGACCGCCTGAATCTGGCGGGGCAAGAGCTTCACGGCCGGATCGACCGCAGGAACTACCGGGGGATGGATGAGATCAACAAAGCGATCGATGCCCTGGAGGTTGAGCATCGGATGGTCAGCGCGATGCCGACCTGGCCGTGGCAACCGGAGACCTTCCGCACCGTCCTGGTCGCCGTCTTCCTTCCGTTCACCCTGTGGCTGATCCAATACGTCCTCGAGAAAGTCCTCGGATGAGGCGCGCAACCAAGACGCCGCGCACCCAGGCGCCGCCTCCTGTGTTCCAGCCGCCCTTTCCGGCGAGCGGCCTCGAGCGCCTCGGGCAGTGGGTCGAGCGCCTCCCTGGCCCGTATTGGCTCTTCTACCTCCTGCTCGGCGGAGCGCTGCTACTCGTGCAATCGGTCTTTCACTGGAGCGTCGGCGTCACCCCGCCGTGGACATGGAGCATCTTGCACGCCCTGATCAGCATCCTGATCCCGGGTGCACTGTTCCTCATCCACGTCCTGGATCGACTGGCCGGTCGCGCCTTCGATGCCTTCCGTCCGGTCTTGAACGCCGATCCCCGCCAGGCCCTGATCTTGCGGTACTCCCTGACGACGATGCCCCGCCGATCGACGATCGCGGCCGCCGTCGGATTCGTCGCCTACGGCTTTATCATGTTTCTCGCTCCCGGAGCGATCGGCAGCGGGATCGACGCGGGGCCGGCGGCCGTCGTAGCCGCCGCGATCGGATCCGTCGCCAACATCGAAGGTCTACTGGCGGGGGCGCCCCTGGCCTTCAACCTTATCTTCCTGATGCTGACCTGGGCGATCACCGGCGCCTTCGTCTTCCACACCGTCCGCCAACTGGTGTGGGTGAGCCGGATCTACGCCCGCCACACGCGAGTCGACCTCCTCGCGCCTGGCCCGCTCTACGCCCTGTCCCGCGTGAGCACCGCGACGGCCGTCGGCCTGATCGTGCTCGTGTATCTGATCCTCGTCGCCGACCGACAGTTCTTCCACGACCCGCGCAATCTTGTCGGCGCGGTGATCTTCGGGCTCCTGGCGGTGCTCGCCTTCGTCCTTCCCTTGCTCGGCATCCACCGCCTTCTGGGGGAGGAGAAGGGATTTCTTCTCAACGAGTCGTCGGAGCGGCTGAAGGCGACGTTGGCCGAGCTCCACCGGCGGGTTGATGGGTCGGACCTCCGCCGCATGGGTGAACTCCACACCGCCATCTCCAGCCTGGAGCTCGAACGCAACATGCTCGGGCGGATCCCCACCTGGCCGTGGCAGCCGGAGACGCTGCGCACGGTTATCGGCGCACTGTTGCTGCCCCTCGTCCTTTGGCTCGCCCAGGCGATCCTCGGAAGGTGGCTCAGCCCATGACACGCCGCCAGCCGAGTCCCATCGCCCCGGACTTCGTCTCCCCCTATCCCCCCAGTTGGTTCGATCGGTTCAAGAGCATCGTTGAGAGGCTGCCCGGCCCTCCGTGGGTGGCCTATCTCGTCTTGGCCGCGATCCTGACGCTGATCCTCTTGCTCGCGGCCTGGGCCACGGGTGAGTATCGCCCGGGCCCCTTCCTACCATTCCACATCTGGATCGGATCCCAGGCCGCCTACATGCTGGGCCTGATGCACTACCTCGATCGGTCGGCAGGCTCGGCCCTCGCCTCCTTTCGACCCGTGCTCGCGAAACCGCCGAGGGGTTCCGGGAGGACGGAGGCCGCCGTCTTTCAGGACCTCCTCTACCGGTTGACCAACATGCCAGGCCGATGGGCCTGGATCGCCCTTCTGGCGGGGGCGGCCTTTGGTTTCGTCCTGACTTTCCTGATCGGTCCCAATCCTGAGACGACCACCATGGCTTCCCTTGAGCAGACGTTCGTGGCGTTCGGGTTCCCCGGATTGTCGCCCGCCCTCATCTGGTTCATCGTTGTGTTTGTTGCCCTCGTCGAGGCCGTCTCGGCGACGCTCGTCGTTCACACAGTGCACCAGCTTCGGATGATCAGCCAGGTCCTGGCCAGACACACCCAGTTGAATCTCTATCAAGTCCAACCCCTGTACGCCTTCTCGATCCCCACCGGATTGACCGCAGTCGGCGTGACGCTCTACAACTACACCTGGTTTGCCGTCGCGCCGGGCCTCCTCTCCGTCCCCGTCAGCCGCGCCTTGGGTCTCTTCTTCATCGCGGTCGCTGTCCTGACCTTCGCCTGGCCTCTGTACGGAATCCACCGGCGCCTGGCGACGGAGAAGAAGCGGATGATCGGGGAGAGCACAGCCCGATTCGAAACCGCTGTCAGGGAGCTTCACCGGCGGGTCGACAAGAAGGAACTCCGGGAAATGGATGACCTTAACAAGACCCTGGCCAGCCTCGAAATCGAACTGGCCTCGCTGCGCCGGATCCCCACCTGGCCCTGGGAACCCGGGACGGTGCGAGGCGTAGCGCTGGCGGTCTTACTCCCCCTGGCGATCTGGCTGATCCAGCAGCTTCTGCAGCCGCTGCTCGCGGACTAGGAAGTCGCCGACCGGCAGGATGATTGAACGTATGACGAAGAGCAAGGGATCCACCACACCTCCCTTCGTTCGGCCCTATGCCCCGAGTTGGGTCGATCGAGTCCTGGAGGAGCTGGACCGGCTCCCCGGCCCTGCCTGGCTGGCCTTCCTGGCCCTCGGAGCCGTCGGGGTCGTTGTTCAGCTCGCCATCCAGTTTTCGAGCGGAGACTATCAACCGGGGTCCTTCCTGCCGCTCCACATCTGGACCATGGCAAGCTACGCCTACCTGCTGGCGATGATCTTCTATCTCGACAAGGCGGCGGCCTCCGCCGCCAAGGCCTTCCGCCCCGTGCTCAGAACCGCGCATCCCGAATCCCCCAGCGATGCGCCGATGATGTCCTTCGACGAGCTCCGCTACCAAATGACGACCCTGCCCCCCGGGCCGGCGCTGTGGGCCGCCGTCCTGGGAGCGCTGGGCCTCGGGCTTGCCCCACTTCTCGTCATCGGCCGGACGCTCACCGCCGCGCTGGTCATGTTCGACCTTCCAACCCAACCCCTACCCATGACCGCCGCACTCATCCACATCATCCTGACCCAGGCCGTCGCCGGTGTGCTCATCTTCCACACCGTCCACCAACTCCGCCTGATCCACCATGTCTACCTGCATCACGCCGACATCAATCTCTATCGCCTTCCACCGCTCTACGCTTTCTCGATCCCCACGGCGATGACCGCAGGCGGCCTCCTGGTCTACAACTACATCTTCTTCGCAGTATCGCCGTTCCTTCGGCAGCAACCCGTTGGGCAAGCGCTGGGGGTCTTCTTCTCCCTCATCGCCATCATCACGTTCGTCTGGCCTCTCTGGGGAGCCCACCGGCGCCTCGTGCAAGAGAAGAAGAAGCTCCTTCAGAAGTCGTCCGCCCGCTTCGAGGCGACCGTTGCGCGACTCCACGATGGCCTCGACCGGAAGCGACTTAGCGGCATGGATGAACTGAACAAGGCGCTCGGCAGCCTGGAGCTCGAGCAAGCGGCGCTGCGCCGTATCCCGACTTGGCCATGGGAGCCGGGCACCGTCCGAGGCGTGACGGTCGCCGTGGTTCTGCCGATCATCCTGTGGCTCATCCAGACTCTTCTGGAGAAGATGCTTGCATGACGACCTTCACGACAAGGCCCCCGGGGGGCGCAAAATCCCCATACCCGGTCGCAGGTCAGCAGGCCCCTCCCCCGCCCGCGGAACGCATCGCCTAGTGGACCGAGTCGGCCGGCACTCCTGATATCATCCGCGCCATGAATCCACCCCAGTCCGACCTGCGCGCCAGGCTGCGCGAGACTCCCGCCAAGATTCGCGACGCCGGGATCAACATCCGGCGAGCCTTTCGGCTCGTGTGGGATGCCCATCCGCCCAGCGCCGTCTTGATGGGCGTCTGGACGGTGATCGGGGGCTTGCTACCCCTCGGCCAGGCGTACGTCGCCAAATTGATCGTCGACGGCGTGGTCAACTCGCTTCAGGCCGGAGCCACCCCGGCCGAGGGCCTGCGGGTCGTCGCGCCGTTTCTGATCGCCGAGTTCATCCTGGTTGTGGTGCAATCGTTCGTCTCCCAGGCCCGCAGCCTGACCGAGCACGTCCTGCACGCCCGCCTCAATCTGACAATCAACACCCGCATCATTCGCAAGTCGCTCGATCTCGATATGGCCCACTTCGAGAACGCCGAATACTACGACCGCCTGCAGAATGCCCGCCGTGAAGCCGATTGGCGCGGTCTGCAGATCATGAACGGCGGCTTCTATCTGTTCCAGAATCTGCTGACTCTCGCATCCTACGCCGTCGTCCTGCTCCGTTTCAACCCCTGGCTGGCGTTGCTGCTGTTCGTGGCGACGATCCCGGCATTCATCGCCCAAAGCAACTACGCCGACCTGAACTTCCGTGTGCTGACCTGGCGCGCCCCCGAAGCCCGCCGTCTGGCCTACCTCGAGTACCTGCTGACCGACTATGACGCCGTCAAGGAGATCCGGCTGTTCGCCCTCGGCGAACCCTTGCTGGGCCGCTACGCCAACCTGTTCTGGACCTTCCTCAAGGAGGACCAGTCGATCGCCCAACGCCGGAGCCTGGCGTCGCTGGGATGGGGACTGCTGGCGACGGTGACCTACTACGGGGCCTATGCCTGGATCGTCCTGCAGACCCTGAACGCTTCGATCACCCTGGGCGATATGACGCTGTACCTGATGATTTTCCGCAACAGCCAGAACACGTTCGAAGCGATCTTCTGGGGTCTGAGCGAGCTGTACGAGAACGGCCTATTCATGAGCAACTTGTTCTCCTTCCTGCAGCTCGAGCCCAAGATGCTGATTTCCAAAGCGACACGGTCTCCGTCCGGCACCGACCGGCGGGGAGTCGAGTTCCGGGGCGTATCCTTCCGCTACGAGGGGCATACCGACTGGGCGCTCCAGGGGGTCGATCTGCAAATCAGCCCCGGCGAGAAGATCGCGCTCGTCGGCCCGAACGGGGCCGGCAAGACCACGCTGATCAAGCTCTTGGGACGACTGTACGACCCGACCGAAGGAGAGATCCTGTTCGACGGGATCGATCTGCGCGAGTACGACCCCGACGAGCTGCGTGGGCGGATCGGGGTGATCTTCCAAGACTTCGTTCGGTACCACCTGGCGGCTTCGGAGAACATCGGCTTCGGGCAAATCCAGGCCCTGCAGGATCGGGGTCGGATCGAGGCGTCAGCCGTGAAGAGCGGGGCCGACCCCTTGATCCGGAATCTGCCCGACGGCTACGACACCATCCTGGGGCGCTGGTTCGCCCGTGGGCGGGACCTCTCCGGCGGGGAGTGGCAGAAGATCGCTCTGGCGCGCGCTTTCATGCGCTCGTGCGACATCCTCGTCCTCGACGAACCGACTGCCGCCCTCGACGCCGAGAACGAGTTCCAGGTCTTCCAGCAGTTTCGGCGCCTGACGGAAGACAAGATGGCGGTCCTGATCAGCCATCGCTTCTCAACCGTTCGGATGGCGGACCGGATCTACGTGCTCAACGAGGGCCGGGTGCAGGAGCAGGGATCTCACGCGGATCTGCTTGCACGGAAGGGCATCTACGCCCGGCTGTTCACCCTGCAGGCGGAGTCGTACCGCTAGCCGAGAAGAGGCCTGGCTCTCCAGCGGGAAGAGCAAGCGGCGGGCTTCGGCCCGCCGCTTGGGTCACCCGGGGTCGACCATCCTACAGATCCAGCGCCGCCAGCTGCTCCAGATACTTCCAGCGTCCGATCACGTCGGCGCGGGCCGCCTCGAGCAGCGCTTCGGCCCGCTTCGGATCCGACTGGCGCAGGAGCCGGAAGCGATTCTGCTTGTACATGAATTCGTCCAGCCCAACCGACGGCGCCTTCGAATCAAGCTGCAACGGGTTCTTGCCCTGGGCCGCGAGTGACGGATCGAAGCGATACAACGGCCAGAATCCGCTCTCGACCGCCAGGCCGTGGAGATCGGTCCCGGTCGCCATGTCGATGCCGTGGGCGATGCAGTGGCTGTACGCGATCAGCAGCGACGGCCCGGGGTACGCCTCCGCTTCCTTGAAGGCGCGCACGGTTTGAGTCATGTTGGCGGCGTAGGCGATCTGCCCGACGTAGATGTTGCCGTACGACATGGCGATGGCGCCGAGGTCCTTCTTGGGCATGTCCTTGCCGGCGGCGGCGAACTTGGCCACGGCACCCCGGGGAGTCGCTTTGGACGACTGACCGCCGGTGTTGGAGTACACCCCGGTGTCGAGCACCAGCACGTTGACCTTGCGGCCGCTGGCAAGCACGTGATCCAACCCGCCGTACCCGATGTCGTAGGCCCAGCCGTCGCCGCCCACGATCCAGACCGATCGCGGCGTGAGGAACTCGGTCACGCTGAGAAGGCGGCCGGCCTGCGGATCGTCGCGCTGGCGGAGAACGTCGCGCAGCTCCTCGATGCGCGCCCGCGCCTCGGCCAGGCCCTCGGGAGTCGTCATATCGGCGCCCAGGACGGCCTGACGCAGCGGTTCGGCCCCGTTGAGGTCGGTCTCCTGGAGGACCTGCCGGGCGAAGTCCGACAGCCGGTCAGCGGTCAGCCGCATCCCCAATCCGAACTCGGCGTTGTCTTCAAAGAGGGAATTCGACCACGCCGGTCCGCGGCCATCCTTGCGCGGCGTGTAGGGTGTCGTCGGCAGGTTTCCCCCGTAGATCGAAGAACAGCCGGTGGCGTTGGCGATCAGCAAGTGATCCCCATACAACTGGGTCAGGAGCTTGATGTAGGGGGTCTCGCCGCAACCGCCGCACGCGCCGGAAAACTCGAACATCGGGGGCAGGAATTGCGACCCCTTCGTCGTGTACGGATTGACCAGCCCCGGCGCAGGGTCCGGAAGGGAGAGGAAGTAGTCCCAGTTGGCAGCCTCGGCCGCGCGCAGCGGCGCCTGGGCCTCCATCATGATCGCCTTGCGATCGGTCTTGGCTCCGCTCTCGTCCTTGGCGTAGGCCGGACAGATGTGGACGCAGGCGCCGCATCCGGTGCAGTCCTCCGGCGCCACCTGGAGGGCGTACCGCATCCCTTCGAACTCTCGGCCGCGCGCCGCCACCGACTTGAACGTCGGCGGCCCACCATCCTCGGCGAGGGCGGCGTCGAACACTTTGGCTCGGATCGTCGCATGGGGGCACACAAAGGCGCACTGGTTGCACTGGATGCAGACCTCGGGATCCCACACCGGGATCTCAAGGGCGATGTTGCGCTTCTCGTAGCGGGCTGTGCCGGCCGGATAGGTGCCGTCGACCGGGATCGCCGAGACCGGCAACGCGTCGCCGAAGGCGGCGATCATCGGACCGGTGACCTGTCGCACGAATGCCGGGGCATCGTGCGGGACAGGCACGCCGAGCGACTCGGATCCGGTCGCCTTCTCCGGCAGGGGGATCCGGTGGATCCGCTCGCGCGTCAGTTGGGCCGCCCGGATGTTCATCTCAACAACGGTCCGCCCCTTGTCGCCGTAGGTGTCCTCGATCGCCAACGCAATCATGTGCTGCGCCTGATCATCCGGCAGCACGCCGGAGATCGCAAAGAACGCCGTCTGCATGATCGTGTTGATCCGACCGCCCAGGCCGAGCGACTTGGCCAGTTCGTAGGCATCGATGGTGTAGAACATCGCCTGCTTGTCGATCAGAGCCTGCTGAACCTCGCGCGGCAGGCGGTCCCAAACTTCGCCTGGCGGGTACGGGCTGTTGAGAAGGAACGTCCCGCCGGGACGCAGGTGGCTGAGGATGTCGAACCGCTCGAGGAAGGGGAAGGCGTGGCAGGCCAGGAAATGTGCCCGATGGATCCGGTACGTGCTTCGGATCGGCTCCGGACTGAAGCGCAGGTGGGAGATCGTCATCGAGCCAGACTTCTTCGAGTCGTAGTCGAAGAATCCCTGGGCGAAGTTGTCGGTCGCTTTGCCGATGATCTTGATCGAGTTCTTGTTCGCCCCGACCGTCCCATCGGCTCCCAGGCCGTAGAACATCGCCCGGTGGACCTCGAGGGATTCGGAATCGAAGCTCGGGTCCCAGACCAGGCTTGATCCGGTGACATCGTCGACGACGCCGACGCTGAAGTGATTCTGGGGCCGCGCCTGAGCCAGATTGTCGAAGACCGCCTTCGCCATCCCGGGTGTGAAATCCTTCGATCCCAGCCCGTAGCGGCCTCCGACGACAACGGGCATCGCCTCGGGGGCAAGCTGGCCGCGCCCGACGGCCTCCCCGACGGCCGTCTGGACATCGAGGTAGAGCGGCTCTCCGGCCGCCCCCGGTTCCTTGGTCCGGTCGAGAACGGCGATCCGGCGAACGGTACGAGGCAGCGCTTTCATCAGGGCTTCGCCGTCGAACGGTCGGAACAGGCGGACCTTGACCAGCCCGACTTTTTCCCCGTCCTGGTTGAGTCGACCCACGGTCTCCTCAATGGTCTCGGCCGCCGAGCCCATGCAGATCACAACCCGCTCCGCATCCTCGGGGCCGACATAGTCGAACAAGTGGTAGGACCGGCCGGTCAGGGCAGCGAAGCGATCCATGGCGGACTGCACGACGGATGGCGCTCGCAGATAGAACGCGTTGACGGCCTCCCGCCCCTGGAAGAATACGTCGGGGTTCTGGGCCGTGCCGCGCACTGTCGGACGTTCGGGTGAGAGGCCGCGCTGCCGGTGGGCGAAGACCAGCTCCTCCGGGATCATCGCCCGCATATCCTCGCGGGTGAGCATCTCGATCTTCTGGATCTCGTGGGACGTGCGGAAGCCATCAAAGAAGTGCATGAACGGCAAACGGGCCTCGAGGGCGGCGGCGTGCGCGACCAGCGCCAGGTCCATGACTTCCTGGACGCTGTTGGAGGCCAGCATCCCCCAGCCGGTCGCACGAGCGGCCATGACGTCACTGTGATCGCCATAGATCGACAGGGCATGCGTGGCCACGGCCCGCGCCGAAATATGGAAGACCGTCGGCGTCAGTTCCCCGGCGATCTTGAACATGTTGGGGATCATCAACAGCAGGCCCTGGGAAGCGGTGAAGGTGGTCGTCAGCGCCCCGGTCGTGACGGCCCCATGGACCGCCCCGGCCGCGCCGCCTTCCGACTGCATCTCCACGACCAAGGGGACCGCCCCCCAGATGTTCGTCTCGCCTTGCGAGGCCTTCTCGTCAGCGATCTCACCCATCGCCGAGGACGGCGTAATTGGGTAGATGGCGATGACTTCACTGACCGCGTAGGCAACGTGGGCGGCGGCGGTATTCCCTTCGATCGTGGCCCGATCACGTCCATTGGAGATTGACGGCATTCGCGACTCCTTCTCCGCACACGCGAGCACGGCGGCGCCTGCCGCCGGCTGGCTACCCGAGTCTAAACCTCCGGTCCATGGTCACCAGTGTGGAAGCATGGCCGAAATCGGAGGACAGTTGTCACTATTGAGCCGGGACGGCCCGCGTCAGAGTAGGGACGGTGGGGCCCGACGCACGGCCCGGCCAGCACCCACGCGAGGAAACATGGCAGACCTGACCACCACCTACATGGGGATCCCTCTCTCCGCCCCGCTCGTCGTCGCCGCCTCGTCGGTGTCGAATATGGTCGACCGGGTCCGACTGGCGGAACAGGCCGGCGCCGGAGCCCTGGTGATTCGCTCTCTCTTCGAGGAGCAGATCCAGATTGACGCCCTGCGGATGCAGGAGAGCCTCCAGACTGGAGCCGAAAGCACCAGCGAAGCCCGGACGTACTTCCCCGAGATCCAGCCCGGGATGGCCAGCGAGCATCTTCACTGGGTTGAGAAGACCCGGGCGGCGGTCCAAATGCCCCTGATCGGAAGCTTGAACGCCGCCACCCCCGGCAGCTGGGTGGCCTTCGCGCGGCAACTCGAAGCGGCCGGGGTGAACGCCCTGGAGTTGAACATCTATGCCGTCGCCGCCGATCCCCGCCGGGACGGCCGCCAGATCGAGCAGGAACTGCTCGATATCGTCGCCGCCGTACGGAGCGAGGTCTCGGTCCCGCTGGCCGTCAAGCTCAGCCCGTTCTACACCGCCTTCGGGCACGTTGCCCACACCGTCGACAAGGCCGGCGCCGATGCCCTCGTGCTGTTCAACCGATTCCTCCAGCCCGATATCGATCCGGCGACGGAGACGCCCCTGACCGGGATGGTCCTTTCAACCCCCGACGAACTGCGGCTTCCGTTGCGGTGGACAGCCCTGCTCTACGGCCGCATCGGAGCCGAGATCGCCTTGAGCACCGGTGTTCACTCCGGCGTCGACGCCGCCAAGGCGCTGCTGGCCGGGGCCCAGGTCGTCCAGACCGCCTCGGCCCTGCTGCAGCATGGAATCCCGTTCCTTTCCACGATGCTGCGGCAGCTCGAGGGCTGGATGGAGGAGCACGGCTACGCGCGACTCGAGGAATTCCGCGGCAAGCTCAGCCAGAGGGAGAGCCCGGACCCGTTCGCCTACGAACGCGCGCAGTACGTACGCCTGCTGTCGTCGCAGAAGTAGCTTCGCTCCATCTTGCGATCCAAAGACTGGGCGCCCACCGGCTGGCGGGCGCCCTTCTGGATTCTCCGACCATCCGACCGCGTCGTCCTAGTGGAAGAGCTCGACCCCGTTCTTCTGGTGGTAGTTGCGCGCCGGGTCGTAGTTGACGTCGATATCCCCGGTCCCTGTGATCCGGACGGTGTCACAGATCATCTGGGTGTTCAGGGCCAGGGCGGCTCCATTGCCCTGGACCGTGCAGTGACTTCCGGGGGCATAGATGGTGCCGGTGTAGGTGCTATCGGACCCCCCGCTCAGGTGAACCACGTTGGTGTTGTTCGGATGGACGTACAGGAGCATGCCTCGCCAATCCTCGCCGGAAGCGTCGACGAGCTCCGCAACTCCGGCGCCGGATGGGTCGCCCGCCAGGAGCGTCGATGTCGACGATCCGGCCGATCGCAGGCCTCCGCCTCCCGACTCGAGGTAGATCATGACGTCGGTTCCGTTGACCATTCCCTGAGCGTCGATCTGAAACGCGAGGTGCGGGCTGACGGATTGGAGGCGACCGGAAAGGCAGTAGATCCCGGGCTGCATCGTCAGGGCACCATGTCCGGTCACCCAGAGGCTGTCATAGCGACCCGGAGCGATCGTTGCGGCGCCGTTGAATACCTTATCCCCTTCGGAACGGTGATCTGGCAGCCCCGAACAGTCTGGCAAGGGCGGAGCGTCGACGGCCTCTTGACCGGCATTGCCCTGGGGCGGGGGCACGGAGATGAAGGTGCTGCCCATTTGTTTCCAACAGCCAACGGAGAAGATCCCGGCGCGCCCCAGCGGATCCACCACCTGCACCGATCCCGTCCCGCGCGTCACGCCGGCCGCGCCACTGGCGCCGCACGTACAACTGCGGGTCGAGTTCGAGAGGATGCTGCCTCCGCCACGGACGATCGTGCCGGGGGTTCCGTCGAATTCAACCCCGGGGCATGCCATGGGGTTGTCGGCGTAGATCGCATAGCCCGGCAGCAAGTCCTCGTTCACCCGGGCATGAGCGACCGCCTCAACGGTATGGATGAACGGTCCGTCATAGAAGAAGTGGGCGAAGATCGTCTCCAGTTGATGCGTGATCAGGACCTGAACGTAGGCGGGGTCCCCGGCGTACGGATGCGGCGAAATCGGCGGCCAGTACACCTCGACCGTCATTGTTGAGCTGTCGATGTAGCCATTCTCACCGGCGCGGTACCGGGCGATTTCCCCCACCTGATACGAACCATAGCCTTGCACCACGGCCAGGGCGCCGGAGAGGGCGGCCGTGTCGGCGGCCGCCTGGGCCGATCGCCGGTCGGTGTAGATGTTGCCGCCGTCGAGAGCCAATCCGGCGAAGCCCATCAGCAAAACCAGGACCAGGGCGACCAAGACAAGCACCTGGCCGCGCTGTCCGTCCGTATGGTTCTTCATGACTCACCTCCTTGCCCACCCCTTCGGTGAGCCGTCCTGGAGGCTAGCGGCTTCCGTCCAAGCGCCATGCCCCCCCGAGATCGCCGGCGTTCCGCTCAGCATGGCGGTGCCAGGATGGTATCGTCCGCCATGGCGAGCAGCGGGATCGAGTCGCCCCCCAAGACCGCACCCAAGAAGGGGACGATGATCGGCAATTCGTAGGCGACCTCGACGCGAATCCCGTTCGATCGCAGCGTTGCCGGATCGATGGAGGCGCAGAACATCCCCGGGTTGGTCTCGGTCACGGTCACAACAACGCTGGCGGGATCGATCGTTCCAGCAAGGGCCTCCCGAACGCGGCTCTCGATGCCGGCGGTGTTGGTGGGGTCGAAGGAACCGTAGGCCGCCCCTTCCTGGGAGGCGTCCCGCAGACTCATGTGCACGAGATACATCAGCCCCAGCTGCACGGCCCCTCCGAACAAGACGATCAGGAACACCACCACCAGCGTGAATTCCACGAGCCCTTGGCCGCGCTCGTAGCCCCTGCGGCTTCTTGCCCACCTCGAGAGGAAAGTCCGGCCACGCATCATCATTCAGGGACCGACCTCGACATCGGCCAGGATCGTGCGGCTGGTCTCCGAGACAAGCTCGATCGGCCCGATCGGGATGAGCGGCACGATCGGCCGGTGGGTCGCGCGTACCCGCACGACCACGCGTGTACCCAGGGTGACCTGACTCGCCGGCGGGGGACAACCGGCCGGGAGAATCGTCGGCGACCCGGGCCCGGAGTCGTATTCGATCACAATTGTGCTGATGGCCAACAGCGAGCCGCTCACCCGCAGGGCGGCGTCGCGGATCCCGGCGCAATCCTCGAACCGGTTCAAGGTGCCAGGACCTGTGTCGCCGACGGTTGCCGCGAATCTCGCCGCCTCGCGGCTGGCCGACTGGACCATCGTGTACGATGCAATCAGGGTCCCAAACTCAATGATTCCGAGGATCAGGAGGAGCAGGAACGGAAGGATCAGAGCGAATTCGACGAGCGATTGTCCAAGGGAAGACAGGGCCGGCCATCCCGAAGGGCCATTCCGGCGGGGTCGGGAACCCTTCGTGTGGCCCCAATCGCAGGATCGCGGCGGACTCGGACCGCCGCCGTCACCATGTGGGGGTGATGGCATGGATCGTCCAGGAGGAAGTCGCCTCATCGAACCTCAACACATAGGTGTTCTTCCAGCGGCGGCCGGACTGGCCTTCAGCGATCTCCCCGACCAGATGGGCCTCGTCGTTTCCTTGCCAAGTCAGATCCATCGAGAGAACCTCGATCGCCTGTGCACCCGCCCAACTCTGCTGGTAGGCGACGAACCCTTCCCCGTAGTTGTCGCTTCGAAACCCCTTGTCGGTGAGCGCCCAGGCATCGTCGAGCATGCCCTGACGCAGATAGAAGTAGTAGTCGTCGACGACCTGCACCGGGGCTGGCAGATCCGCCACCGCCAGGAAGCTGGAAGGACCCTCGGCCGCAGGTTCCGCCTGGATGGCCACCGGTTCCACGGTTGCCGTGGTGGCGCTGCGCGCCGCCACCTGGAACGTCGCGTACACCAGGAGACCCAGGGCCACGCCGACCTGGCCGCAGATCCCCATCATCATGTACGGCGAGACTCCAAGGAACTCGGCCGGATCCCAGGCCAAGGCGCGGCGCGGGCGATTCCCCTGCGGGCGGCCTTCCGGGCCCGAGCGCGATCGGGCCAGTCGCCTGAGCAACTCCGACCGGTGGAACTCCTTGCTATCAGTGGGCGGCAGCGCGGCTTGTAGGGCCATCGACGCCTACCCAGTGAGCATCAGGAACATCGAGACCATGGCGATCAACCCCGAGAGGGCGTAGCCGACCGCCGCCGCGCGATGGCGCCCACGGTTTCCTTTGTTCACCCCGGACAAATAGGCGTTGAACTCCCGGACGAACTCCTTGTTGGCCTCTGCCAGGGCAGGCTCCGTCTCCGGGCCTCCTTCACGGTTGCGGATCGCGAACGGCCGAAGCTCGACGGCGGCCTCACGCCAATTCACGAAGGCCAGATAGAAGAAGAAGGCGGCGAAAAAGAGCCAGATCGGGTAGATCACATTCATCGAGGGTTCCTCCTTCCTCGCTTGGTCCACCGCTCCGGACCCCGATGGTCCTGGGCGGCGATCCACCTAGTGAAACGAACCTGCCCAGCGTTGCCCCGGACAGGTTCGCTTGCCACCATGATTTGCAGTTCGGCAGCTGGCTGTCCTGGCGTTTCCGCTGTAGACCCTTTAGCTTTGCGTCGCCACCTTTCGGTGGCTTTGCCCTTATCGTCGGTCAGAGCAGTTTCCCTTCTCTTGCGAGAGGCTCCTTTCTGGCCAGGCGACGAGAGGCCGCCCGGGGCGCGGGAGAACACCCGCATTGATCCAGTTCGAGTATAGAGCCGGGGATCGGGCTCCCCCCTTACAGCGACCTTGCACCGAGCCCGGCCGACCGGGCTCGAGCTAGCCCAGCAGGCTCGCGAGAAGGGGCGATACGATCAGGTTGAGGATGAGGCCCAGGACGAACATCCCGCCGGCGAGCTTGTTGTGATAGAACGCCCACGAGACGAACCACAGCGGCCACACCGGGTAGTTCTCGGGGGGTTCCTTCGGGCGCGGTTCACGGTAAATCTTCAAGACCCGCCACAGCCTGGGCAGCGCCAGCGCCACCAGCAACACCCAGGGGCCGAGCGTCTGGGTCGCCACCAGGATGACAACAACGATATAGAAGGCGATCATCAGGCCCATATTGAGCGTCAGCGCCGCTGACTCCCCGATGATGACCGGGATCGTGTGGATCCTCTTGGCGGCGTCGGCCTCGCGCTTGTCGATGTGCTTGCCGATGAGCACGGTGGTCACGACCAGGGCATACGGGATGCACGCCAGCCAAACGCCCGGCGGCGGCATTGCGCCGGCCGTAACGTAGTACGTGCCCCCGATCATCAGCGGCCCCCAGACGACAAACACCCCCGGCTCCCCCAATCCGTGATGCTTCAGCCGGATGGGCGGTGCCACATAGAAGACGCTGATCAGCAACCCGAGCAGGGCGAAGACGACTACCGGCCAGCCGGTCCGGACGTAGAGAAACGCCAGGATCACGACGTCGACCAGGTTGAGCGCCAGGATGGCCCGACCCAGGCCGCCCCGGGAGATCAGCCCGGCGAGGATCGGATGCGGGGCGTACAGGGCGCGAGCGTAGGTGTCGGTGTCAACCCCGGCCTCGAGATCGAAGTAGTCGTTGATCATGTTGTTCGAGGCGTGGGCGACGATCAGCCCGATGAGCGCCAGCGCGAAGTTCAGCCAATCCACCTGGGCTGCGACCGCCACCGCCAGCAGCCCGCCGATCAGGCCCGAGGTCGCCGTCATCGAGAATACGGCCGCTCGAGTGATGATCAGCCACTTGCTGACGGCGTCCATCTTCTTGTCGGGCGACAGATTGGCGGTATCCAGGACTTCTTTCCAGTTCGCCAGGAGCGACATCGGCACCTCCGGAGTGCAAGGTGAGTCTACCGCGGCCGCCATGGCCCTTCAATCGCTTTCCTTCCCCTTCGGCTGCGCAGCTCCGCGAGGCTCGGAACGGGACGTCTTTCTGGCCTTGGCACAGAATGGAATATGGCCCCCGGTGGGGTTCTCGCCTCAACCCACCATTCTCCCGCCCAAAGGCAGACTCAAGGACCGGTTGGATCAGGCCAACGATGAGAAGTCAGGCCTCTCGCGCCGCGGCTCTACGCCTCCTGCGGCATCGGGGAGGCAGAGCCTCCAGGGGTAGAATCTGCTGAGAACCCCACCGGGAGGTCCGCATGCCTGAAGCCGTTGTTGTGTCTGCTGTGCGAACGCCGATCGGGGCCCTCGGCGGGGGCCTGGCGGCGGTCCGCCCGGACGATCTGGGCGCGTTGGTCATCGCCGAAGCGGTCAACCGGGCGGGGATCGAAGCGTCGGCGGTGGAAGAGGTGTACTTCGGGTGCGCCAACCAGGCCGGCGAGGACAACCGCAACGTGGCGCGTATGGCGACGCTGCTGGCCGGGCTCCCGGTCGAGGTCGCCGCGCTCACTTTCAACCGGCTTTGCGCCTCGGGCCTGGCGGCGGTGAACGCCGCCGCCCGCGCCATCAAGGTTGGCGAGGGCGAGGTCTTCGTCGCCGGCGGCGTCGAAAGCATGTCCCGGGCGCCGTACTCCGTGCCCAAGGCCGAACAGGCCTTCGCCTTCGGCAACCTCACGGCCTGGGACACGGCCCTCGGGTGGCGCTACCCCAACCCCAAGATCCACGACCAGTTCGGCACCGAGTCGATGGGCGAGACCGCCGAGAACATCTACGAACTCACCCGGAGCATCTCCCGCGAAGAACAAGACGCGTTTGCCCTCGAGAGCCATCGGCGGGCCATCGCCGCCATCGACGATGGTCGCTTCGCCGAGGAGATCATCCCGGTGCCCATTCCCCAGCGCAAGGGCGATCCCGTCGTTTTTGCCACCGACGAGCGGCCTCGTCGCGACACGTCGATGGAGTCCCTTGGCCGCCTGCGCCCGGCTTTCCGCAAGGACGGCACGGTGACCGCCGGCAACGCCTCCGGCTTGAATGACGGCGCGGCGGCGCTCGTCTTGATGAGCGATGCCAAAGCCGACGAGCTCGAAATCCGTCCGCTGGCCCGCGTCATCGCCTCGGCGGCCGCCGGGGTCGCGCCGCGCATCATGGGGACCGGCCCGGTACCCGCCGTCCGCAAGGCCCTCGCCCGCGCCGGGCTGGAGCTCGAAGATCTCGGCCTGGTCGAGCTCAACGAGGCCTTCGCCGTCCAGGCCCTGGCGGTGATGCGCGAGCTCGGGCTTCGCCACGAGATCACCAACGTCAACGGCGGCGCAGTCGCCCTCGGCCACCCGCTTGGCTGTTCCGGCGCACGCATCCTGACAACGCTGCTCCACGAAATGGGCCGTCGGGCGCCCACAACGCCGCGCCCCTACTTCGGCCTGGCCACCCTGTGTGTCGGCGTCGGCCAGGGCGAGGCCACGATCGTCGAATGGCTCGGCTCGTGACGTCCCCGACGGTGGGGGGTCGCAGGCGATCCGGCGATCCCCAACCCAGTCCCAGGAGCGCCGGCAGTCTGGCACCCTAGCGGCGGCTCTCATTCCCTACATGCGCGTCCTGATTACCGGCGCGACCGGATTCCTCGGTTCCCACATCTCACGAGCCCTTGCGGCGCGCGGCGACGTCGCCCGCGTCCTGATCCGACCGGGCAGCCCGCTGGACTTGCTGGACGGGATCGAAGTCGAGCAAGCCGTCGGCGACATCCTCGAGCCACCGTCGCTCGGCCCAGCGTGCGACGGAGTCCACGCCGTGATCCACTGCGCAGCCCAGATGCAGGCACGCGGCCGCATCGAGGCGCGCCTGGCCAGTCATGTCGACGGCACCCGCCATCTCCTGGCGGCAGCCCGCCGCGCCGGCGTTCGACGCTTCGTCTATGCCTCGTCGGTCGCGTCGCTGGGGATGCCGCCGCATTCGCCGGCACCTACGAGCGCGGGGATCCGGCCTCTCGATGAGACTCACCAATGGGTCGGGCCCCCGTCTTCCTGGAGCTACGGGTACGCCAAACTCCAGGCCGAGGCCCTCGTGCGGGAGGCCGCTTCGGACGGGCTGGGCGCGGTCATCGTCAACCCGGCCCTCGTGATCGGCCCTGGCGACCGGAACCGGGTCTCCAACGGTCTGATCTGGCACATGGTTCGGGGGCGGATTCCACCCCGAATCCCCGGAGGCCTGAATGTCGTCCACTTCCAGGACGTCGTGGACGGATTCCTGGGCGCGCTCGATGGTGGCAGGTCGGGGGAACGCTACCTGCTTTGCGGGGAAAATCGGAGTTTGGGCGACGTCGTCGAAACGACGGCGCGCCTTCTGGACCTTCGCCCGCCCCGGTGGGAGCTCCCTCTCGGACCGGTGCGGACAATCGGGAGCCTGCTCTATCGCCTGACGCGGCTGCTGCGCCTCCGTCTGACCCCAGACCTTCTGCTCACTGCCGGCAAGTTCTTTTACTACGACGGCGCCAAGGCTCGGCGGGAGCTCGGCCTCGCGGACCCGCGCCCGTATGAAGACGCCGCCGTGCAGTCAGCGGCCTGGTATCGCCTTCGGCGCAGCCGCTAGCGGCATCAAACCCTTGTGATACACTGCCGTCCCTGAAGCGCGGAGTCCGATGCCGCCTGCATCCGCGTCCGAAACCCAAGCGAAGGACACCATCTGGGCCGAAGCCCTCCAGGCGACCGCGGCGCTCGGCCGTCAGTCGTCGAGCGAGGCCGACGTTCTGCGCGCTCTGTCGGAAGCCCTGCGTCGCCTGAAGATGCGCGGCACCGCCATGCTGCTCGACGCCGACGGTCGACTCCAGGTCCGATCGCTCTCGATCAGCCAGTCCGTTCTCTCGGCCCTGGGCCGCCTCTCCCAAACCGAGGTCATCGGCTATCGGTTCGACCCAGCCAAGGTCACACTTCTGGACCGCGCCCTGCGGAGCCGAGGGCCGGTCTTCGCCGACAGCAACCGTGAGTTGGCCCGCCAGATGGCCCCGCCATCACTGCAGGCCGTTGTCCCTCAGATCCAAGGGTTGATCGGGGATTCGCCCGTCATCGCCGCCCCGCTCCTGCTGGACGAGGGGCCGATCGGGGTTCTGACCGTATCCTCATCCTGGCTGAGCGAGCAGGACGAGCCCAAGGTTTCGGCCCTGTGCGATCACCTGGCGGCGGCGATCGAAGGCGTGCGCTCCCGGGCCGAGATCCTGTGGGCGCTGGATCGCGAACGGCTCCGCAACCAGGTGGCCGAGGCCCTGGCGAGCTCGCTCGACATCCGCGACACCATCCATCGGGTCATCGAACTTGCAGTCCAGTTGACGGTGGCCGACGCCGGCGGCTTGATCCTGGTCGACGGCGCCGGCCATCAGGACGGCCATCCCTTCCTGGTCGGCCTGCCGGACGATCCGGTCAACCGCCCTGTGCGTGGGGAGAGCGGCGTGATCTGGCGCGTGATCCGCTCGCGCTCGCCTCTGGTCATCGACGACTACGCGTCGGATCCCGATGCCAACCCGGGGTTCGTCCAGGCCGGGATCCAGACCTACCTGGGCGTGCCGCTCCTCGCCGGCGACGAAGTGATCGGGGCCATGGGGCTCTTCGGGCTGACCGCCGACAAGCGCTTTTCCCGGGAGCAAGTCGAGCGAGCCGAGAGCATCGCCCGCCTCGCCGCCCTATCCGTCAAGAATGCTCGATTGTTCCAGGAAGTCCAGCAGCGCGCCCAGGAGTCCCAGGCCCTGATTCGGACGGCCACCTCGGTGACGGCGTCCCTCGATCTCGTGACCGTGCTCGGGATGATCGCCGACCAGGCTCGGGAGCTCCTGGGCGCCGACGGCAGCCGCATCCACCTGCTCGACCCGGAGCGGAACGTGTTGAAGGTGGTCGTCGCGCACGACACGTACCCCGAGGAACTCCGCCGACTCGAACTCGAACCCGGAACGGGCCTGGCCGGCTGGGTGATGCAAACCGGGGAACCGCTGCTCACCAACGATCCGTCCTCGGACCCGCGCGGCGTCCAAGTGCCGGGCACGCCCGAAGACGAGCCCGAGTGCCTGTTGATGGCTCCCCTGGCGGTTCGCCAGCGAACGGCCGGGGTAATGGTCGTCGTGCGCAACGGGCGCGACCGCCCCTTCTTGCCTCGCCAGCTCGAGGTGTTGACGGCCTTCGCCTCCCAGGCGGCCGTCGCCATCGAAAACGCCCATCTCTTCGGTCAGATCCAGGCCCAGGCGACCCGCCTGGAAGCCGAAGTCATCGAACGGACGCGCGACCTGGCGATCTCGGAGGCGCGCTACCGGGCACTCGTCGAACTCTCGATCGCCGGGATCCAGCAGATCGACCGCGACGGCCGCATCGTCTATGCCAACCGGGTCGTCGCCGACATGCTGGAGATGAGCCCGGAGGACTTGATCGGGAGGACTCTACTCGAGGTGGTCCCCCCCGAGGTCCAGCCTCATCCGCATGACGTGATCCTGCGGCATCTGAGCGGGGAACGTCCGAACCGCGAGGTCCTCGAGATGGAGTTCCCGACTCGCTCTGGCCGGCTGGTGCCCATGCTGCTGGGGATCAGCTTGATCACCGATGACCGCAACGAGCCGCAGGGCCTGACCGTGTTGATGCTCGACGTCTCTGAGAGGAAGGAGCTGGAGGCGGCCTTGCGTGAGGAGCGCGACCGGATCGGGACGATCCTGAACAACATTGGCGACGCCGTCTTCGTCACCTCGCCCGACGGGATCATCGAGTTCGTCAATCCCGCCTGGGAACGTCTCAACGGCTACACCGCCGCCGAGGCCGTGGGCCGGCCCGCCAGCCTGCTCAACAGCGGGGAGTCGCCTCCCGAACTCTTCAGCGATCTGTGGTCAGCTGTTGCGGCGGGCGAGACCTGGCGCGGCGATCTCGTCAACCGGCGCAAAGACGGCACGACGTACGACACGGCGCTCACCGCCACGCCTCTGACCGACCCGTCCGGCGCGGTGAGCAGCATCGTGTCGGTCCTGTACGACATCAGTGCGGCCAAGGAACTCGACCGCCTCAAGTCGCAGTTCGTCTCGGATGTCTCCCACGAGCTGCGGACACCGTTGACCAACATCCGCCTGTACCTCGATCTCCTGCGCGGCACCTCGGACCGGACCAAAGTCGAGCGCTACCTCGACACGTTGTCGCGCGAGTCGGACCGCCTGGCCTTCCTGATCGACGACTTGCTCTCCTTGTCACGTCTCGACGCCGGCGCGGTTTCACCGGATATGCGGCCGGTCGACATCAATCGGCTGCTGGGTTCGCTCGTCGATGATCGCCGCGCCCTGGCGACGAAGCGCGGACTGGAGCTCAGCCTCGAGTGGGACACCTCTCTTCCGCCAGCCCGCGGCGACGAGCGCCTGCTGTCGCAGGTCTTCACCAACCTGTTGACGAACGCCATGAACTACACACCCGACCAAGGGCAGATCACGCTGCGGACACGTCACGTGCGCAATGAAGAAGGGGCGTGGGTGGCCGCCGAAGTGTCGGATACGGGGCCGGGGATCCCGCCGGAGGAACAGCCGATGATCTTTCGGAGGTTCTTCCGCGGCCGAGCCAGCCGAGCCACCGGCGCCGCCGGCACCGGCCTTGGCCTGGCCATCTGCCGGGAGATCGTCGACCTCCACGACGGACGAATCACGCTGGAGAGCGAAGGGATCCCGGCTCAGGGGACCCGATTCACGGTCTGGCTGCCGAGCGCCCAGGGCGAATGACCTCTCGCTCGGCGCGCAACGTATCCTCCCAGGCCTGTTCGGCGGGCCGGAAGCCGACCCCGAGGCGATCGATGGCCTTGTCGGAGGCGTAGCGGAAGGAGAGGTAGCCGGTCCGAACGACCTCCGGCGAGATGAACGCCGGTTGGCCCAGGGCGCGCAGGACCGGCCCGAGAAGACTCGCCTGCGCCATGGCCAGAGGCCGCGGCAGCCACAACCGGACGGGCGTCCTGCCCTCGCATCGCTTCCACACCCCCATCATCTCGCGGATCGTCAGGACCTCCCCGGCGAGGAAGTACGTTTCCCCCGGCGTCCCTCGCTCTCCGAGCGCCCACAAGCCGGCCGCCACGTCGTCGACGTGTCCGAAGGTGAACGCCCCATCCGGTCCCCAGGCGATCGGTGGCAGGCGTCTGAGCAGGAAGAGCCGGGCCATGATTCCAAACGGAGAGTGATCTCCCGGCCCGATCACCTGCGCCGGAGCGCCGATCACCACCGGTTCGCCGGCCGCCTGGTGACGCTGCGCCACGCGGTGAGCCTCGGCCTTGGTGGTCTCGTACCACGAGGACGGCAGGGCGCGGCGGACGAACGACTCGTCTTCGACCGGCCCTCCCGTATCGCCCAGAGCCGTCGTTGACGAACCGTACACCACTCGGCCCACCCCGGCCTCGGCCGCCAGGCTGAGCACCGTCTCGACGCCGTCGACATTGACCGCCCGCATCCTCCGCCGCCGGTTTCGGGCGATGCCAAGCTCATACCACCCAGCCAGATGGAAGACAATCGTTGGCCGCGCCACTTCGATCGCCGCCCGGGTTTGATCGCGATCGGTGACATCGCCAAGCAGCAAGCGGGCTCCGGCCAATGCCAGGGCGCGGGCTCCCGGCGCCTCCGGGTGCCGGGTCAGCACGAACACCTTGCCGGTGTGCTGGAGGGCCAGGCGCGTCAGGTGTCGCCCGATGAAGCCGGTCCCCCCGGTGATCAGGATCCGTCGGTCGCCGCCGCCCATGGTCAGACCCAGGCGTATTGGGAGCCGTCGGCCGTCTTGCGCACTTCGAGGCGGGCCGGGAAGGCTTCCTTCAACTCGTCGATGTGTGTGATGACCAGGATCCGGTCGAAGTCATCCTGGATGGACGTGATCGCCGCCACCAGATGTTCGCGGCCGCGTTCATCTTGCGTGCCGAAGCCTTCGTCGATGAAGAGGCATCGTAGCTGGGCGCCCGCCCGTCGCGCCAGGAGCCGCGACAGCGCCACTCTCACCGCGAAGTTGATCCGAAACGCCTCCCCGCCCGAATACAGCTCATACGGCCGCGTGCCCAACTCGTCGGAAATCAAGATGTCGAGGGCTTCCCGAAACTCCCCGGTCTGGATCGAGCGCTGCGTCTCGATCCGCACATTCATCCGTCCCTCGCTCATCCGCGTCAGGAGTTCATTGGCCGCCCGCTCCAGCTCCGGCACAACGGTCTCGATGATCATCGCCGGGACCCCGCGCTTGGAGAACGCCAGTCGAAGATCGTCGTACTGGCCGAGGGTTTCGGCGAGACGCTGCCGCTCTCCGAGGCGGGCCTGGCGCTGCTGTTCGAACGCATCCAGGGCCGCCAACTGCTGCCGGGCGCCGCCGACGCGCTCGTCGGCGAGACGTTTGGTCTTGCGCAGCCCGTCGAGCTGCGCCTGGGTGATCGATCCGGCCCGCAGGCGCTGTTCGGCTGCGGTCGCCAGCAGCTCGAGCTCCTGCCGCCGGGTCCGGTCTCGCTCCGCTTCCTGCCGCCAGCGTTGCTGGCGGGCCTCGAGCGCGGCCGCTCGGGCGGCCGACTCGTCCGCCTGGGCGATGGCCGACTCGATCTCCCCGAGGCGCTTCTCCAGCGCCGGGCGCTCGCGCAGGCGCGCCTGGCGCTCGGCCTGCGACCGCTCCAGGGCCTGGACCGCAGTTTCCAGGTCGCGAATTCGCGCCTGATTGACCTTGTACGCCTCGCGTCGCGTCGCGATCTCCCCGTCCAGTTCGGCGATCAGACGATGCCGATGATCTTCGCTCAACGCTTGGCCACACGTCGGGCACAGCGGTTCGCTTGCGGCCGTCAGGGTTTCCACTCTCTTCTTGATCGGCTCCGTCTCGGGGGCCATCGTCTGATTCAGTCCCCGCAAGGTGGCCGCTTCTTCCTTCAGCGTTCCCAACTCTTGCGCTGCGGCGTCCGCCTCGGCCTGGACGTCGGCCAGCCCCTGCGCCTGCTGGGCGATCTGCGCCCGACTCGTTTCCAGGGCTTTGCGGTCGGCTCGCGCCAGGGCCGCCTGCCGCTCGACCTCGGCCTCGGCGTCCTCTCGCTCGACCGCCCGGATCCTTTCGGCCAGGCCGTCGATCTCCCGCTGCAACCCGACGAGTTCGGTGCGCGTCTGCTCGAGGCTGGCCCATTCGGCCTCGGCCCCGGTCAGTGCTGCCGCCGCGTCCTCGGCAGCCACCTCGGCCGCCGCCATCTCCTGTTGATGCTCCGCCCGACGCGCCAGCGCGGCGTCGATTTCGGCCAGCCAACCTTCCAGCCGCTGGATGGCCGCCCGGGTCTCGCCCGCCCGCTCCCGGGCGCGCTGCTCGTAGACCTCCCAGCGCTCCAGCCCCAGGATCTTGCCGAGGACCTGCTTGCGCTCGGCGGGCGTCTTTGTCGTGAACTCGTCGGCCCGACCCTGGACCAGCAGCGCCGAGTTCACGAAGGTTTCATAGTCGAGGCGCAGGAGCGCGTCGATCCTCGCCTGAGTCTCCCGGATGCCGGCCTCCGAGAGGCTCTTCCATCCCCCGGCGGCGGTATCCCAGACCTGCAGTTCCAGGAGACTGGCGCCGCGGCGCCCGGCTTTGCGCTGCCGGAGGACGCGGTAGCGCCGGCCTTCCTGGTCGAACGTGAGGACGACGCGCATCTCCGCCTCGCCTTGATGGATCAGCTCGTCAGCGGAATTCGTCCGGGCCTTGCCCCACAACGCCCACGTGATCGCGTCGAGCAACGACGACTTCCCGGCGCCGTTTGGGCCGGCCAGGCAGGCAATGTGTACGCCTTCGAGCCGCAACGGAGGCGGGGTCCGATAGGCGAGGAAGTTTTCCAGCTCGAGTTCGACCGGGATCATCGCACGGCAGCCGTCAGTGGTCAGCCCTCAGCCGTCAGCGGTCCATCTTCGGATCACTGCGGCTACGCTCCTTCCCCGAGGATTTCCCCGGCCTTCTCCAGCAGCCTCGCCAGCCGCTCACCGGCAACGCCCTGGGTTTCGAAGTAGCGCTCAACGAGCTGCTGCGGGGTCAGCGCTTCCGCAGCGATATCGCCCAGGCGGATCCGGCTATCCGACTCGACCTCGCGGACGACGTTCACCGTGCTGGCCGCTTCCAGGGCCGCTTCGACCTCGCGCTCCCGCAGCAGGGGCTCTTGATCGCTGCGCACCTGAACCAGAATGCGGACGACGGCGCCTTGAAGGTCGTCTCCGCCGGTGGCCCGCAGGATCGCTTCGGTCGGATCGGCCTCGCTCCGGGCGTCGACGCGGATAGTCCGGAACGGCCGCGCTGCGACCGGGACGAAGTCCCAGCGGGTCTGACCGCGCCCGAGTTCGACCCAACAGAAGCCTTTCGTCTCGTCCTCCTCCCCGAAGTCGATTCGCTCCAAGGAACCGCTGTAGATCACCGGGGGATGCTCGTTGGGATGCAGGTCTTGGTGGCGATGGATGTGGCCGAGGGCAACGTAGTCCCAGGCCGACTCACTGAACGTCGATGTCGGCAGCGACAGATCGCGCCCGAGCAGGATGGTGCGCTCCGAACCGAGCCGGGCCTCCGCGAGCGACAGATGGCCCGCCAGGAGGCGCGGCATCGGTTGTTCCCGAGCCTGCTCCGTCAGCCCGGCGACGACATCGGCCACCGCTCGACGCAGAGCCTCTTCGAGCTCGGAGAGCGACTTCCCCTGGAGATCCTCGCGCGTCAGCAACCGGTTCCGCATCGGGTAGGGCACCCACGCCAGGAACACCGGGCCGCGACCTGTTTCGACCACGCGTCCCTCGGCCCGATGTCCGACGATCACCCCCGGGACCTCGAGCGCCTGAAAGATGTCGATGCTGCTCGCCTTGGCCGCCATCCCCGGCATGTCGTGGTTGCCGACCAGCAGCAACGTCGGCATGGCGTCCGCCAGGCGCTTGATCCGCGCCGCGAACTCCCGCTGCTGGGTCGGCTCGGGGTCGCGACTGCGGAATGCATCGCCGGCGAAGATCGCCAGGTCGGCCTGCCGGTCGATGGCGTGGTCGATAACCTCGTCGAGACGGTCGAGGAAATCGCGCACTCGGCTCGACGTCCCGGTCAACGGGTCGAGCCGGCCGTAGTTCTCCATGCCGACGTGGACATCGGCGAAGTGAACAACGCGAATGGGTTCAGCCATGTGGACGCTTCGGGGACCTGCGGATCGGCGACCGCAGACTCGACCCTGATCCTAGCTCGGCCGGTCGATCGCTGGCCGTTCCATCCCCAGCAGGCTCAAACAAAGAAACAGCTCCCCGCGATGATGGATGACCTGCTCGAACACGTGCCAAAGGATCCAGCCCAGCTTGGGTGTCCCATCGTCGGGGACCTGAATGAGACGGTTCAAGTCCTCCACGGGGATCGTCGCCAAGTAGCCCATCGTCTCGCGGTGAGCCCGCTCGAGGTCGGCACGGACCGCAGCCACGGACGGCCCGGAGGGATCGCCTTCCGCCGGCCAGGCCTCGACCTGGCGCCGTACCACGAACTGGATCCAACCATCCTGCAGGTTGGCGATGTGGCGCAGGATGCCTCCGACGGTCCGCGGATACGCCGCCGCCGGCCGGAAGGCCAGGTCCTCGTCCTTGAGCATCGAGACTCCCCGCAGCAGGTCGCGATGGACGATCTCCCAGTGATCGAAGAACTGTGCAGCGTTCATCCCTCACCTCCGTCCCGGCTCAGCCAGCGGTCGAGCCCCGCCGGAGCCTGGTATTCGCCCATGCGATCGAGCAAGGCGTCCGGGTCGGGGTCACTGAAGTACAGGCCATTGTGTTCGTTGTAGATGAACCCCTCGGCGCGGGCATGCTCGATCATCGCCAGCAGCGGTCCGAAGTACGAGCGGGTGTTGAGCAGGCCGATCGGACGGGCATGAATCCCCAGTTGCGCCCAACACAGGATCTCAAAGAGCTCCTCGAACGTCCCAAATCCGCCGGGGAGCGCCACGAACCCTTCGCTCAGGTCGCTCATCAGGGCCTTGCGCTCATGCATCGTCGGGACGACACGGCGCTCACTCAGGTTCGGGTGCCGCAACACCGGGGTGTCGAACTGCTCAGTGAGCACACCGATGACGCGTCCGCCGGATTCCAAGGCGCCATTCGCCAGAGCTCCCATCAATCCTGTGCCGCCTCCGCCGTACACCAGGGTCGTCCCGCGCCGGGCGATGGCGTCGCCGATCTGGCGGGCGGCCTCAAGGTACTCGCGGGCGACGTCGTCGCTCGAACCGCAGAACACGCATACGCTGGCCAATCGGCGCGTCACGACCATGTCAGGCTCGCCGCCAGGGCCGGGCGCAGCTTCTCGGCGACCGCCTCGAGTTCACTCCGCGTCGTCCGGTCCCGGCCGAAGGGCCTCCGCAGACCGAAGCCGTCCCCGGAGTAGCGTGGGATGACATGCAGGTGACAATGGAAGACCGATTGCCCGGCGGCGTGGCCGTCGGCCAGGTGCAGGTTGACCCCCTCGACCTCAAGGTCTGATTCGCGCAGGGCCGCCGCGGCGCGACGGGCGGCGGCCATCATCTGGGCACCGTACTGGGCATCGAGGCTCGCCAGGCTTGGGAAGTGCGCGTTGGGCACCACCAGAAGGTGGCCGCGAGTCACCGGGTACCGGTCCATGAATGCCGTCACCAGAGGATCGCGGTAGACCCGGCTGGCCTCCGCTTCACCGCTGACGATTTGACAGAAGATGCATTGCGGATCGAGCGGCATGCGCGTGAGGCGAGGATTCTACCATTGCGATCTCGCTCGTCCTGAGACCAGACTGCCCTTATACGAAGAAGCGCTGCAGCAGCTGCTGGATGACCCACAGGACGATCGGCAGGAGGAGAGCCGTGATGAAGTTGCGCAGCGTTCCCGGCCCCCAGGGCCAGGTCGAGAGGGCCTTGATCTCACGACGGAACTCGACCAGGGCTTCGATCTCATGATGGAAGTCGGACATCCCCGCCAGTTCGAGCCGGTCGGCGCGGCGGTGGAGCTCACGATAGGCTTCTTCCAACCGTCGGTCATTCTCCGCTGCCTCGCGTCGCTTGGCCGCCTCCAGTTTGCGGTGGATCCCACCCAACGGCAGGATGAAGGCCATGACCGCCAGCGTCAGATTGATCACCGTGAAAAAGACGAACCCGGTGACCTGCGGCGTCGGGTTCAATACGACATTGGTCAGGTAGGAGAGGACACCTGCGAAGACGAAGAAGATGCCCACCGCAGAAGTCAGTCCGGAGAACGCGTAGAGGGGTTGGAGGTGGAAGATGTTGATGCGTTCGACCCGGTCGTAGAAGTGGACGGTCATCCGCAGCATGCGCCAGAGGAAGTAGAAGAAAAAGAAGACCATCCCGAACATCAAGACCGCGAGCAAGTACATGACAACGCCAGAAGCTCCCGTGCGTTGATAGGGAGCCGAGAAGGAGAATCCCCAGACCGAGAACAAGGCTCCGAGCCCGGTGATCACCCAACCGGTCCGTGACGACAGATGGGTGAACTCGTAGCGCCAGCGGCCGAAGGTCTCGTCGTTCACCGACAGGGCCGGCCGGAAGCGGTCCAAGGCGGAGCCGGCCGCGCCCAGGAAGTAGTCCCCGGCCACGAGGGCCACCAGCACCCAGATCAGGAAGTTGAACTGAAGGGGATCGATCGTGCCCCAGGGAAGCTTGCCTTCGGCCCAGGGCGCAAGATGATTTGCCAGGGTCACGGCCAGCGTGATCAAGACCATGGCAAGATACTTGTGGACCGGCAACCTCGCCAGGAGATCGAAGAACCGATTCTGCCAGCTCGGTGCGAACGGAAGATCCGTCATGGCGGGCCCCTCACCAATGGCACGGACGCCGAAAGCGTCCCTGATTATAGGAGGCTTTCCAGCCGCTCCCGCGGGACCCTACACCCGCAAGGATGGCATGTTATCCTTCGGCAGGAGCCATCCCATGAACGCCGTTTCCGCTGCGACCCTGGCCGTCCTCGCCACCGTGGCCTACGCCGCGCTTCACAGCCTGCTCGCCAGCCTGGGGGCCAAGGCCAACGCCCGTCGTCTGTTCGGCCCGCTCTCAGACCGGATCTACCGACTCGGCTACAACGTGATCGGTGCCGTCACCCTGCTTCCGGTGCTGGCGATCCCGGCGCTCGAACCCGGTCCGGTGCTGTACCGGATCCCGAGCCCGCTCTCGTGGCTCTTCCTCGCCGGTCAGGCGACTGCCGCCGTCCTAATTGTGATCGGGATCCTGCACACGGACGCCTGGCATTTTCTTGGTCTTCGTCAAGTCGTTGGGCCGGCGCGGGGCGCGGAGTCGAAACTGGTGACGACCGGCTTGTATCGCTACGTCCGGCACCCCTTGTATACAGCCGGCCTCCTCTTCCTGTGGCTGACGCCGGTCATGACGACAACGCTCCTGGCGCTCTTCCTCTCCCTGAGCCTGTACCTATACGTCGGGAGCTACTTTGAGGAGCGCCGACTGCTGGCGGAGTTCGGGGACGCCTACGCCGACTATCAGAGACGCGTCCCCCGGCTCATCCCGCTCCCGGCGCGTGTTTCGACCCCCCGTCGCCCAACAAGGTTATAATGACCATGTGGGGTCGGCCACCCCTCGACGGGTGATCGCCCAGAGGTTGGAGAATGTTCCAAGGCATTGGACTGCCCGAACTCCTGATCATCGCGTTGGTGATCGTCCTGATCTTCGGGGTCGGACGGATCTCAAAGGTCGGCGGCGAACTGGGCAAAGGGATTCGCGCCTTCCGCGAGGGCCTCTCCGGCAAGGATGACCCCAGCACGACCCAAGAAGAATCGGGCAAGACCGAACCTCCGGCGTAGGCCCCGGACCTCAGGAAGAGCCGAGGTGCGCGCCATCCCGGGAGCCGCCGAGCACGGCGGCTCTTTGCGTTCGCATTCGCACCGAGAGGAGGACTGATGGCCGACAGCCCGACGTTCCACACCGACCTGGTGTCGTTGCTCCCGCCCATCCCCGCCGACAGCATCATCAGCCGCAGCGTTCCGGCCGGACCCGGAGTCCGGGCGACTCTGTTCGGATTCGCCTTGGGCCAGGAGTTGACGGAACACACCGCCTCGCGCCCGGCGATCCTCCACTTCCTTCAAGGCCGGGCCCGGCTGACCCTAGGCGGCGAAGAGAAGCAGGCCCGCCCAGGGGCGTGGGCCTACCTGCCCGCCAACCTGCCGCACAGCATCTACGCCGAAGAACCGGTCGTGATGCTCCTGCTGCTCCTCGACTAGGGCTCAGGCCGCCGCCCACCAGTCCTGTGCTTCGACCAGACCCATCTCCGTGAGCTGCGACCGGATGAGGTCACGGGCGCCTCGCGATCCTACGGCGGAAAGCAAGACGGGGCGCTCGGCCTTGCGCCACGCATCCATCAAGGACGAGGGGGCGATCACGGGGGCACCCCGGCGAGTCCGTCCGATCTTGCCCGGATCGATGTCGATGAAGGCAGCCAGGGTCGCCCCGTTCCGGACGAGGTGCTTCGAAAGGCGCCGTCCCATCTGGCCGGCCCCCCACACGAAGACCGCCTCCCGGTCGGCCAGCGGACCCCGCACGAGGTAGTGCGCCTTGGCTCGAAGGAAGTTCTCGACCGAGTAGCGCGAGTCCGTCCGGGTCGCCCGGTCTGGATGCTCACGCCACTGAAGCAGCACGCGGGGAACTTTGGCGAAGCGGGCGCCGGCGAGATGCAGACGAAGCCAGAGATCGTAGTCTTCCGGCCACCCGTGATCCTGGTAGCCCCCGACGCGCTCCAGCCAGGTCCGCCGGATCATCACCGATGGATGCGCCAACGGACTCTCGATGTAGATCTCTCGGGCGATCGCCTCCGCCGTCTGCAGGCTATTGAGCCACTCAATGTAGATTCGGAATCCCTCGCGGACATTCCCCTGGGGAAAGCCCTCCACGAGGCATCCCGCCACCGCGATTTCCGTTTCCTGTTGGAGGAAATCCCGTTGCGCCGCGAGCCGGTCCGGGTGGATCCGATCATCGGCATCCATCCGAGCGATGTAGGGCGCCCGGCAGGCGGCCAGCCCGCGGTTGAGGGCCTCAACCAATCCGGCGTGGTCTCCTCCGAGGACTGAGACGCGCCGATCCTTGCCGGCCCATCCCTCGAGGCGAGCGCGGGTGTCGTCGGAGGATCCATCATCGACAGCGATCAGCTCGAAATCCGAACGAGATTGCGACAAGATGCTCTCGACGGCCTCGTCGACGGTCTGGGAGGCATTCCAGCAAGGCATGAGAACGGAAACGGAGGCCGAAGGCAAGCCCTGGGTCGCCATCAGGAATCCATCAGCCAGATGGGAGGAGAGCCGCGACCGTGGCGGCCCTCAGCAGCTAGCTTTCGCCGAGCTTGGTCCCCGTGCGTCCCAGGCGTGGATCGAGGGCATCGCGCAGGCCGTCCCCCAGGAGGTTGAAGGCCAGGACGGTGACCATGATCGCCAGCCCGGGGAAGAAGACCAGGTGCGGCGCGGTGAAGACCTGGTTGCGGTCGGCGCCGAGCATGGAGCCCCATTCTGGGGTCGGCGGCTGGGCCCCGAGCCCCAGAAAGGAGAGCGCCGCAGCATCCAGGATCGCCGTGGCGATCCCCAGGGTTCCGATGACGATCAACGGGGTCAGGGCGTTCGGGAGCACGACCCGCATCAGCGTCGCGATCTTGCCTTCCCCCAGCGCACGCGACGCCGTGACGAAATCCATCTCGCGCGTGCTGAGCACGCTCGCCCGCATGACCCGGGCATAGATTGGGATCGAGACGATCCCGATGGCGATCAGGGTATTCGTCAGGCCGGGGCCCAGGACGGCGACGATGGCGATCGCCAGGAGCAGCGTCGGGAACGCCAGGAGCACATCCATCACCCGCATGATTGCGTTGTCGGTGCCGCCGCCGAACTGTCCGGCGAGCGCTCCCAGGATCGTTCCGATGATCACGGCGAGACCGACGGCGCTGAAACCGATGACGAGCGAGTAGCGGCTTCCGTAGACAACCCGACTGAAGAGATCTCGGGCGTTGCTGTCCAGCCCTAGGATGTGTTGCGGCTGGTCGGCCGGGCATCCGAGCAGATGGATGCAGGGGGGATCGCGCGGGGAGACATCTTCCTGGTCAAGGAGGATCTTGTTGGGGTCGTACGGCGCAATGAGCGGCGCGAACACCGCCATGAGGATCAAGGCGATCAAGACCCCCAGGCCCACCATCGCCGATCGGCGCTGAAAGAGCCGACGGTACGCCGTCCGCCACAGGCTGACCGGCTGATCGCGTATGCCGTCGGCGGGCAGCAATCGCGGGCCTGAAACCGAAGCGTCGATCGTCATGGCCCGCTCCTATTCCAGCCGGATCCGAGGATCGAGATACGTGTAGGACAGGTCGACCAGGAGGTTCACGACCACATAGCCGATGGCGATGACCAGGGTGAAGGCCTGGATGATCGGGTAGTCCCGGGCCGTGATGGCCTCGAACAGGCTCCGGCCGACCCCCGCCAGCCCAAAGACGGTCTCCGTCAGGACCGCACCGCCCAAGAGCGACCCCAGGGACAGGCCAATGATCGTTACCACCGGAAGCAGCGCATTCCGGAAGGCGTGTTTGAGGACCACGCTGCGTCGCGGGACGCCTTTGGCCTTGGCGGCCCGGACATAGTCCTGGCCCAGGACATCCAGCAGGCTCGAGCGCGTCATCCGAGCGATGATCGCCAGCGGGATCGTCGCCAGCGCCACCGCCGGCAGGATCAGGTGGCGCACGACGTCCTTCAAGACTTCCCACTGGCCCGTGATGAGGGTATCGAAGATATACAGGTTGGCGAAGAACTCGAGAAACTTGTAGATCCCGGATGCCGGATCGACGTCCCAGCCCCAGACCTCGAAGAAGGGCACCGCCTTCAAACCGGCACTGATCCGGCCCGAGGGAGGCAGGAGCCCGAGGACGAGTGCGAACAGGTAGGCCAGCATCAGGCCGAGCCAGAAGACCGGCATCGATACGCCGATGTTGGCGCCGACAATCGTGACGACATCCGTCGGCGAGTTGTGCTTGACGGCGGAGATGATCCCGGCCGGGATCCCGACCAGGATGGCGATCGTCAGCGCCGCCAGGCTGAGTTCGATCGTCGTCGGCAGCCTCTCGACGAGGATCAGGGACACCGGGCGCTGGAAGCGGATCGAATCTCCGAAGTCCCCGCGAAGGACATCGCCGAGGAAGATCCCGAGTTGGGTCAGGATCGGTTGATCCAGCCCGTAGCGGGCGATGAACCGGCTACATACCTCCGGGGTCGCGCGCTCTCCAAGCAGGGCGGTGCACGGGTCGCCCGGTACCAGGCGCGCCAGCGCGAAGGTCACCAGCAAGATGCCAAGCAGGACCGGGAGT
>DATIPT010000026.1:0-20538 GCA_035471625.1 Anaerolineales bacterium | reverse complement strand
GCCATCCCGGCCTGTGGGTCTCGCTAGGCGTGGCGGCCGTCATTGGCATCTATCCCCTGGCGACCGGAAACGACTACAGGCGGGAGGAAATCTTCACCATTCTGATGTTCATGACGCTCGCTTCGAGCTTGAACATCCTGCTCGGCTACACCGGCTACGTGAACTTCGGCCATATCGTCTTCTTCGGCCTCGGCGGCTACGTCGGCTTCTACCTGATGAGCGCCCGGGGCACTTCCCTCTATCTGGCGATCCTGGCCGGCGGGGCAGCCTCGGCGTTGCTGGCCTTCCTTCTCGGCAAGGGAATCCTGCGCCTGCGCGGCGCGTACTTCGCCCTGGCGACGATCGGGGTGAACGAGGCGGCGCGGGCGTTCATCAACAACTTCCAGCCGTTCGGCGGACCGATCGGGATGTCGCTCAACTTCCAGGTCTACTCTGACTATGGAGGCGCCACCGAGGCGCTCTGGCTGACGTACCGCCTGGTCCTGATCCTGACCCTCGGAGTGATCCTCCTGAGCTTCCTCGTGAAGATGTCGCGTTTCGGCCTTGGACTCCAGGCGATTCGCGAGAACGAGGACGCCGCCGAGGTGATGGGGGTCGTCGCACCGAGCGCCAAGACCTGGGCCTATGTCCTCTCCGCAGTCTTTCCCGGGATGATCGGAGTGCTGTTCTTCTTCAAGAATGGCAATGTCGAACCGCACGACGCCTTCCGACTCCACACCTCGATCGAGGTCATCGTCATGGTCATGCTGGGCGGCGCGGGGACGGTCTTCGGCCCGATGCTCGGCGCCGGTGTCTATCAACGCCTGCGCGGCATCCTGCTGGTCTCGCCGCTGTTCAAGAACATCCAGCTGGCGGTGGCCGGGGGGTTGTTGCTGCTCATCATCCTGTTCGTGCCGGCCGGGGTGGTCGGGTGGCTTCGCCACCGCTTCCCCACCCTGCGGAGGGTGCTCGAATGACCCCCGCCCATTCCTTGAACCCAGCCCGAGGAGGCGCAGGGCTGATCTTGCGGACCCAGCGCGTCGGCAAGCGATTCGGCGGACTGCAGGCCCTTCAGGCGGTGAGCCTAGATCTGCCCGAAGGCGAAATCCTCGGCCTGATTGGACCCAATGGCGCTGGCAAGACGACTCTGTTCAACGTCATCAACGGGGTCTACCCCCCGAGCGAAGGTACGGTAACCTTCCTCGGCAAGGACGTCACCGGCCGCAGGCCGTACCACTTGGCCAGGATGGGCCTGGCCCGCACCCACCAGATCGTTCAGCCTCTGACGGAACTGACCGCCCTCGAGAACGTCATGGTCGGTGCATGCTACGGTCGGGAACAATCGGGACTCGCCGCCTCCCGGCGGATCGCCGAGGAGACGCTCGAGTTCGTCGGCCTTGCCGATCGGCGCGACCAGATGTCGGGCAGCCTGAACGTCGCCCAGAAGAAGCGCCTCGAGCTGGCCCGGGCCCTCGCCGCTCGTCCGATCTTGCTACTGCTCGACGAGGTCCTGGCGGGGCTCAACCCGGCGGAGATCGCCTCGATGATCGAGATCGTCGCCGAGATTCGCCGACGCGGGATCTCGATCATCATGATCGAGCATGTGATGCACGCCGTCATGAACGTCTCCGACCGGATCATTGTCCTCGACTACGGACAGCAGATCGCCGAGGGAACCCCCGATGAAGTCTCCGCCGATCCGAAGGTAATCGAGGCCTACCTGGGCGATCCCGATCTGGCGGCGAAGTTGACCGGGAACGGCGGCTCGGGAGGTGGCGAATGACGATCCTTGAACTCCGCGACCTCTCGGCCGGATACGGCCAGGTGCAGATTCTTTGGGATGTCAACCTGTCCCTCGAGAAGGGCCAGTTGACCTCGCTGGTCGGCGGGAATGGCGCCGGCAAGACCACGCTCCTGCGGGCCGTGATGGGGAGCATCAAGCCATGGCGCGGCTCGGTAATGTTGGACGGCCGGACCGTGACAGGCATGCCCCCGTATGGAAAGGCGTCGGCCGGCCTTGTGCTCGTCCCCGAAGGGCGGCAGCTCTTCCCCCGGATGACGGTCTACGAGAACCTCGAGATGGGCGCCGAGCCGAGGCGCGCCCGAAACCGTATGGCGGACAACTTTGAGCGCGTCTTCACCATGTTCCCGCGCCTCAAGGAACGCTCGCGGCAGCACGCCGGGACGTTGAGCGGCGGAGAACAGCAGATGCTGGCCGTGGCGCGTGGCCTGATGGCCGAACCCGAAATCCTGATGATCGACGAACTTTCGCTGGGTTTGGCCCCCGTGCTTGTGCTGAGCCTCTTCGAGTCGCTTCTCCAGCTAAAGGCCGACGGCCTGACCATGCTGCTGGTGGAGCAGAACGTCCGGATGGCACTGACCGTCAGCGACTACGCCTACGTTCTAGCCGAAGGGCGGGTTGCCGTCGAAGGCCCGGCCAAGGAAGTGGCCGAGAATCCTGAGGTGAAGAAGGCCTACCTCGGCTTGTAGCTCGCAGGCTTCCCACAGAACGCATCCTCAGGCGGGGGGCCCGGCCCGAAAAGGCCGGGCCCCCCTTGCCTCCCAGACCATGAACGCTCAAGCCTGAGAGGCATATGTCCTCCCGCATCCAATCCGGCATTTGTGCGCTATGTAACAATCAACCGGCTGGTATTGTGACAGCCGTCACTATCTAAGTCGCCCCCTCCGGCTTATCGTCCACTCGCATATTCGCTTATGTGGATAAGGCTAGGAGCAAGAAGGTGGCGAAACTCAGTTCCGACCTGGAGTTCGAGGTCCACCAGCTGCACTCCCGATTGTGTGAGGGGTTGGCTGACCCGACCCGGATTCTGATCCTGTACGCTCTGGCCGAGGCGCCTCGCAACGTGAGTGAGTTGGCCGAGGCGCTGGGATCTCCCCAGCCCACCGTCTCGCGGCATCTCAAGGTCCTGCGCGAGCGCGAGATGGTGCAGGCCGAGCGCATCGGCCCCGCCATTCGGTACAGCCTGACCGACGCTCGCCTGATCGAGGCCCTCGACCTCCTACGGGCGGTGCTCGCCAGCCGTTTGAAGAATCGGGCCGCCCTGGCCGAGACGGTCGAGAGCTCTGAGGAGAGAGCCACCGAGAACGGAGAGCCGGGATGAAACGACTTCTGATACTTGGAGCCGGAACGGCGGGCACGATGACCGCCAACCGGATGCGCAGCCTGCTGGACAGCGACGAATGGAAGATCACGATCGTCGACGAGCACGAGGCGCACTACTACCAACCCGGCCTGCTCTTCATCCCATTCGGGATCTACAGCAAGAACGATGTCATCAAGCCTCGCCGCGACTTCATCCCGGCCGGGGTCGAACTGGTGATGTCTGCGATCGATGTCATCGAGGCCGATCACAATCGGGTCCGCCTGCAAGACGGCCGCACCCTGCCCTACGATTTCCTGGTCGTTGCCACCGGGGCGCAGATCCACCCGGAGCAGACCCCCGGGCTGAAGGATGGCGCCTGGCAGCGTTCGATCTTCGATTTCTACACGATCGAGGGCGCGGTCGCCCTGGCCAAGGCCCTTCGGTCGTGGCAGGGCGGCCGGATGGTCGTCAACGTCGTCGAGGACCCGATCAAGTGCCCGGTGGCTCCGCTCGAGTTCCTGATGCTCGCCGACTGGTTCTTCCACGAGCACGGCCTGCGCGACCGGGTCGAGATCGTCTACGCTACCCCCCTTCCCGGCGCCTTCACCCGTCCGATTGCCTCCAAGCACCTCGGCGACATCCTCGAAGAGAAGGGAATCCGAATCGTCCCCGAGTTCCTCATCGAGCAGGTCGACGTTGACGCCCGGAAGATCGTCTCGTATGACGAACAGGAGCTCGAGTACGACCTGCTGGTCAGCGTCCCGCTCAATATGGGCAGCGACATGGTCAAGCGATCCGGCCTGGGGAACGAGCTGAACTACCTTCCGGTCGACAAGCACACCCTGGTCTCGCCGAAACATCCGAACATCTTCGCCCTGGGCGACGCCGCCGCCATCCCGACCTCGAAGGCCGGGTCGGTCGCGCACTTCGCCGTCGAAAGCTTCTCGGAGAACTTCTTGCGGTACATCGACGGTCTGGAGTTGCTGCCGACGTTCGACGGTCACGCCAACTGCTTCATCGAATCCGGTTTCGGCAAAGGGCTTCTGATCGACTTCAACTACGATGTCGAGCCCCTCCCAGGCCGCTACCCCCTTCCCGGGGTCGGGCCCTTCACCCTGCTCCAGGAATCCGAGGCCAACCACTGGGGCAAGATGATGTTCCGGTGGATGTACTGGAACATCCTGCTCAAGGGCCAGGAGATGCCGCTTCCGGCGAGGATGACGATGGCCGGCAAGTGGTACGGCTAGAGGAGGTTGCGATGGGCGCCGACCTGCACGACCTCAGCGACAAAGTCGATCTCCTTGCGCAGCAGGTGGCCTACCTGACCAGCCAAGCGCGTATCGCCGAGCGGCAGCGTGAAGACCGCGTCGAGTTAATGCGCGACCTCACGCCAATCGCCGATCAGGCCTTCGACCTGACGGTCCGCCAACTGGAGGAGATCCAAGAGCACGTCGACCTGGGCGACCTGCTGCGGCTCGTCAAGCGCGTTCTGCGCAACGGCCGGAACTTCGAACGGATGCTCAGCCAGATGGAGAGCCTGATGGATCTGCTCGAGACGGCGGGGCCGCTCGCCGACGAGGCCTTCGGGCGGGCCGTCGACACGCTCGCAGAGATGGAACGCAAGGGCTATTTCGCCGCCGCCCGCGGCGGGGCGCGCATCCTCGACAACGTCGTGACCTCCTTTTCCGAGGAGGACATCCAACGCCTCGGGGACAACATTGTCTTGATCCTCAACACCGTCAAGGAGATGACCCAACCCGAGATCATGACCTTTGTCCGGAACACCGTCCTGGTGGCGGAGGCGGAGGTCCAGAAGCCAATCGACGCATCCCTCTTGGGCATGCTGCGCCAGATGCAGGATCCGTCCGTCCGCCGCGGGCTGGCGCTGACGATGCGGGTCTTGCGCGTCGTCGGCGCTCAAGCGGCCAACGGCGTTCCCTCTCCCGCAACGACTACTCCCTAGGAGACGAACCATGGAAACCGTAACAATCGCCGGGCTGCCCATTCAGGTCAACCAAGAGGGCTTCCTGACCGAGCCGAGCCAGTGGACCCGCGAGATCGCGGTCGAGATCGCTCGGGAAGAAGGAATCCCCGAGCTGACCGAGGCCCATTGGCAGGTCATCGAGTTCTGCCGCCAGAGCGCCTCCGAAACCGGCAAGGCCCCGACCCTCCGCTCCATCACGACCGGGGCGGGGGTCAGCACAAAGGAAATGTTCGCTCTGTTCCCCAAGGGGCCGGCCAAGAAGGTCGCCCGAATCTCCGGTCTCGGCAAACCCGAGGGCTGCGTCTAGACGCACCCGCGCATAGGGAGCGACTTGCGATGAACAACCAAGGCAACGGCGACAACCGCAGGATCGCCTTCATCTGCTCGAAGGGCGACCTCGATATGGCCTATCCGGCCCTGATCATGGGCTGGGCCGCTCTGGGCAACGGCGTCGATGTCACCATCTTCTTCACCTTCTGGGGCCTCGACATGATCACCAAGAAGCGCGTCGACCGCCTCGAGCTCTCCCCCGTGGGCAAGACCAGCATGAAGATGAGCATGATGGGACTTCCGACAGGAAACTTGGGGATCCCCAACTGGATGGCGGTCATCCCGGGGATGACCGCGTTTGCCACCTGGTTCATGCGCAAGAAGATCGGGGCCCTGGACGTGCCGCCCGTTGGAGAGTTCCTGCAGATGCTCGTCGACGGCGGGGCGAAGCTCTACGGGTGCAAGATGACCGTCGATATGATGGACCTCGACAAGGAGGACTTTGTCGACGGCGTGATCGACGTCGTGACCGCTGCCGACTTCATTGATATGACCGAGGGCGCCGAGGTCATCTTCATCTAGGTCCAATGCTCGAGTCCCTCCTCCAGGATGACGCGAGCAAGCGTCGCGATCGCCGGGGTCCATCGCCTCGGCGGTCGCGGCCGCGCCCTTCGACCTCTCGCATCCCGCCCCAAGGGAGATCCCCGAGAGACGACGGGGCCGGCGGACGTGGCTGCGCCACGCCTACACACCTCGGCGCCTGATGGAACAGGAGCCTTGTTGAGGATGCGCAAGCACCACATTCTCCCGAGCGAACACGGCGCATGGATCTGGTGGATCGGCCCTTTGCTAATCGGCATCGCCGCGGCCGGTCAGAGACCACCTGATGTGCTGCTCCTGGCGGCCGCTGCGCTGTGCGCCTTCCTGCTGCGACAGCCAGCGACGATCGTCGTCAAAGCCTTCAGCGGCCGGCGATCCAGGGACGAGCTGCGCCCGGCCGCCACGGCTCTCTTCCTCGACGCGGCCGTCCTCCTCGTCTTGACTCTGGGGCTGGTGGCACGGGGTCACGCGCAGATCCTGGTGCTGGCGATCCCGGGGGCGGCCGTGTTCGCATGGCACCTGCTCCTCATCTCCCGCCGCGAGGAGCGGGGGCAATTGGGGATCGAAGTTGTGGGCGCGGGGACGCTGGCCTTGGCCGCTCCGGGAGCCTACTGGGTCGCCGGTGGCGGGGACTCGCTTCTCCCGTGGCTGCTGTGGTTCCTTTGTTGGCTCCAGTCGGCAGCGTCGATCGTTCTGGTCTACTACCGCCTCGGATTCCGCAAGCTGGAGGTAGCGACCCCTTTGCCCCGGCGGCTTCGCTCGGCGAGGCGCTCGCTCGCCTACCACACCTTCAATCTTCTGTTGTCTGTCACCTTCGCAGCCAGCGGCCGGATCCCCCTCGCCATGGCGATCGCCTTCGGCTTGATGCTCGTCGACGCCATGGACAGCATCTTCCGCCCGCCGGTGGGAGCGCCCCCCACCCGAATCGGGATACGCCAGCTCGCCGCCAGCAGCCTCTTTGTGGCCCTTTCGGTCGTCGGTTTCGTCGCGGCCTAGACCGCCGTTGCCCGCAGGGGAGCGGCGTGGCGCCCGACCGCCCTGTACCGATCCTCGTCTCCGCCCTAGTGAAGCCTTGACGCCCGGGAGGTGGCGAAACCGAGAAGGTTGGCGATCGCGTGCACGCCGAAGACCGAGACGGCCTGCACCAGGCCGGCAGCGCCCAACCCAAGCCAGCTCCAGCCGTTCGCCGAGTTGGGGTCCAGAGCGTAGTGCCACGTCAGACCGACGGCGGGGCCGACGATCGCGGCCACCAGGACAAGGCCCCTGACGGACGCGTCTTTCCAGATCAGCTCATAGCCCACCAACACACCCTGGAGCAGGAACAGCAAGAATCCAACCGGGAGCGCCAGGAAGCCGAACGCCACTAGGGGCGGCGGGAAAATCGGGCCATCCGTCGCCAGGTAGTTGGCGAGGGCGATGAACGGCGTGGCCATGGCCGTTCCTACGAACACCCCTGCGGTGCACGCCGCGATCACGAGCGCGATCTTCTTGACGAATCGCATCGGATGCCCCCGCGAGCTGCCGGTCGGTGAAGCATGGCCAGATCGTGGAGGCCGCTGGCTGTCAGAAGCTATCGGGGGACCGTCCTTCCCTATCCGTTGGAAGCCCAGGATGAGGCGCAGAGGGACGGCGGTACCGCCGGCGGGATGGCCGCCCCACACTGCCGACGGCGGAGTATCGGACTGGTAGGAGCCCTAGTCTCAGGATGAGGTGCCAGAACGGAGGCGATCCAGATCTTCCCAGGCGATGACCCGGAGGTTCCGCCAGAGGATGTCGTCCCGGATCCGGTCGACGAAGTCTAGCCAGGTCGCTTGCAAGCTTGGCCAGCGGCTTCGAGGGAGAAGCAAGCACACCTGTGCGGCCAGCCCCCGGAAAGCCGCCATCGATTGCGTCAGCAGCAGCGTCCGTGAGAGCTGGTAGTGCGTGGAACACGGCGGCCGGAGGTCATCTTCCGCCCGGGGGCGCTCACCGAACTCGAGGAGTCTGGAGAACCTGGATGCTCCGTCCTCCCAGTATCGGCACGGAACGCCCGCGACATGGACCTCGGGGCACCTGCCCATCTCATAGCGCCCACATCGCCCCGGGTCCGATCCGAGCTTGGCTTCGACCGCGACCAGCGACTTCGCCCCCACGAGAAACAGATCGACTTCGAGACGGTCCTCCCGGCCCGCGATCGTCTCGGCAGCCTCCCTCAGGCCGGGCATCGAGGTCCCATCCGTCCCAAAGCCCCAGAAGTAGGGCGTCAGGACGTCGGCCTCGGCCTCCAGGATCTCTGTCCCCCACAGCCGCGGAAGGCGGAACCACGCTTCAGCTTCGATCCCACCGTCGGCGAACGGGTAGAACGCGTTCCAGACGGCAGCCGACTCGGATCCTGTCCTCATGTTGCGGACGACTTCTTCGGAGAGAACGCGGAAGATCGCTTCGTCCTGACCAGACAGGACTCCCCTGGGTCGGGGCGCGCCGGCGGCTCGTCGGGTCCGGGAAGCGCCGCGATCACCCATCCATGGCGCCGAGGCTGGATCGGTCACGCAGGAGGCTCTCGATCGCGACGGCCACTTCAGACAGACGCTTGGGTGTATCCAGGGTCAGGATATGGGCGCGCCGGCCGCGGGCCTTCATCGCCTGGAAATCTCCGATGGCCTGCGCCCGGAGCAGGTCCCCCAGGGTGTAGGTCTGCCCCGGAACCGGGACGTCCCGGGCAGGTTCCGCATGGAGGATGAGAAAGACGAAACGATCCGGCCCGCCCTTGAAGAGTTGGCCTGTGGAGTGCAGATAGCGCGGGCCAAATCCGGCGAGCGTCGCGAGGCCCAGGGTATCGCGGACCTTGCGGCGGATCCGCAGGAGGCCGCGAGCGACCGCCGGCGTCTCCGGAAGGAAGGAGAGCAACACGAAGGCATCGGCCTCCCCGAGTTCGCCGAGGACAGGAGCGAGCGCCTCCCGAAGTTCGACGGGCGGTCGAACCTCCCCAGAGCGGCCCTCCAAAACCCATGACGTCGACGCGCCCGCCCTCGACACCGAATCGCCAACGGCGAGGGCCTGCCGGGCGGCCGCCTTTGCACTCTCAACGTCCGGCTGATCAAAGGCGTTCACGCCGATCCGATGACAGGCGACGGCGGTAGCGACCTCCCATCGGAAGAATTCCGCCCCCAACCCTCGGACACCCGCCGAAGCCTGGACGACGACCACCGGCACCTTGGCCCGAACCCAGCGATCGACGCGACGGTCGAGGGAACCATCGAGGCGAAGGTAGACGATCAGACGGTCCGCTCCGTACCGTCCGGGCGCGGCCGGCGGTTCACCGACGACGGGCACGAGGCCCTTTCCGTTCTTCCCACTGCTTTCGGCGACAAGCTGCTCGATCCACGGCAGGAATGGTTGAAGGTCCGGGTCGGCGAAGAGAGTCATCTTGTCTCGCCCGTCTGCATGAGCCGAGGCAAGAAGGGCGCCCAGGAAGAACCCCGGATTGCGAGCGGGCTCGATGTTCGGGCCGCAGCGGCGCGCCATCGAAGCGGCTCCCTCCAATAGCGCAGGAAGGTCGACACCTGCAAGGGCCCCGGGAACCAGGCCGAAGGCGGAGAGCGCCGAGTACCGGCCTCCCACGTCGGGCGGGCCGGAGAATACCGCCTGGAAATCCCGTTCCTTCGCCATCGCTTCGAGTGGTGTCCCGGGATCGGTGATCGCGAGGAACGACTTGCCCTTCTTCTTGCCCCCCTTGGCCTTGCTCCAGAAGACCTCCATCAGCGTCAGCGGCTCGACGGTGGTCCCACTCTTGCTCGCCACAACGACGAGCGGCCCCGACGCGGCTCGCATCGCCTTGCGAACGGCCCCCGGCTCAATCGTATCGAGAACATGCAGGGCGATCCCGTCGTCCTGACCGCCCCACTCCCTGAGAATGCTGGAGGCCAGCGAGGAACCCCCCATGCCGAGCAGGAACCCGGAGGTCCTGCCTTCCGAGGCGGCGGCCGCTTCCCGGGTCAACCGCTCGAGGCTTCGCGCGCTCTCACGGGGCAACTCCAGCCACCCGAGCCATGCGCCCGGATTGCCCGGCCACAAGGAGGCGTCCCCGGCCCAGAGCCGGCGGGGCGCCTCGGCTTCCTGAAGAGCCTCGAGCGATGCCCGCAGGCCCGACTGCAGCACGACGACCTCGCGCGCCATCTTGCCCGCCCGCTTTTCGACGGTCTTGCTGAGGCTCTGGAACGAGGCGGCGAACTTCTCGACACCCTGACGCTCGAGGTAGTCGGTGACTTCGGCCATCGGAATACCGAGCGCCCCGAGGGCATCGAGGCGACTGCGCGCCTCCGAAAGTCCGTCGGTCAGAGTTTCGGCCGCGCGACCGTGGTCCGCGAAGGCATCCAGGGTGACCGGCGGGACGGTGTTGACGGTGTCCGGCCCGATGAGGGTGTCGACGTAGTAGGTGTCCGGGTAGGCCGGGTTCTTGGTGCTGGTCGAAGCCCACAACGGGCGCTGCGGCCGGCCGCCGCGCGCACGAAGCGCCGCGAAGCGCTCGGCGAGGAAGGCCGCCTGGAACTGGGCGTAGGCAAGCTTGGCGTTGGCAATCGCCGCCTGGCCGCGCAGGGAAGCGGCGCGCTCCGCCTCGGGGCCTTCAGCCCGGACGATCGCCTCAAGCTTCCCGTCGACCGTCGTGTCGACCCGCGAAATGAAGAACGACGCCACCGAGGCCACGTGGTCCAGGGCTGCGCCGCGCTCGGCCCGTTCTTCCAGCCCCGCCAAATAGGCTTCGATCACTTCGGCGTAGCGGGTCAACGAGAAGATCAGCGTCACATTGACGTTGATCCCGTCGGCAATGGCGCGCCGGACGGCCGGCACCCCGGCCCGAGTGGCCGGGATCTTGATCATCACGTTGGGGCGGTTTAGGGCCGACCACAGCCGTCGCGCCTCGAGCACCGTCGCCTCGGTGTCGTCGGCCAGGGACGGGTTGACTTCCAGGGAGACGAAGCCGTCGCCGCCGGAAGTCGATTCGTACAGGGGGCGGAAGAGATCGGCCGCCGCTCGAATGTCGTCGAACATCAGCGCGTCGAGGATCCGCTCGGTGGGCCATCCGGCCTGAGCCAACGGTCGCAGCGCCGGAGCGTAGACGTCGCTCTCGGCAATCGCGCTCTCGAAGATCGACGGGTTCGAGGTCATCCCGCGAATCTGGCCGGCTTCGATCCGGCGCTTGAGTTCGCCCGACTCGAGCCACTCTCGGCGGATGTCGTCCAACCACAGGGATTGCCCGAGCGCGTGGAGATCATCGATCGCCGTCACGATCCTGCCTCCCGTTCCAGCGCTTCAATCTTCTTCAGCCGACGCACATGACGCTCCTCCCCGCTGAAGATCGCACCGAGAAAGGCGGCGACGAGCTGAGTGGCCTCATCCTTGCTGATGACGCGAGCCCCCAAGGCGAGCACGTTGGCGTCGTCGTGCTCGACGGACTGCCGCGCCGAGTACAAATCGTGGCAAACACCGGCACGAATTCCGTGCAGCTTGGTGGCGGCGATCGCCGCCCCGACGCCCGATCCACAGACGAGGATGCCGCGTTCTGCCTGCCCGCGTTGAATCGCCCGACCGACCGCGGCGGCAAAATCCGGGTAGTCGACCGGCGCCTCCGAGTCGGTCCCCAGATCCAGCACTTGATGGCCGGCATTGCGGACGGCATCGATCACCGCCTGACGAAGCGGGAACCCAGCATGGTCGAATCCGACGGCAACGATCAACCCGCCCTCCCGCAGAAGGCGAACACCTTCCCCATGCTCTTGCCTGCCCGACTCAAGCGTTCTTCCCCTTCGCCCGTTCGAGGCTTCGTCGGGCGACCTCGATGACCCTCTCCGGCGTGAATCCCAGATTCTGGAAGAGTTCGGTGTACGGCGCCGAAGCGCCGAAGCGCTCCAGGCTCACGATCTCGCCATGGTCGCCGACCCAGCGCTCCCATCCTTGCCCCACGCCCGCCTCGACGGCAACACGAGCGGAGACCCCCGGCGGAAGCACCCTGTTGCGAACCGACTCGGGCTGGCGCTCAAACAACTCCCACGAGGGGAACGATACCAGCCGCGTGGCGATGCCGCCCTCGGCCAATGCCGCGCCGGCGCGGCAGATCAACTCGACCTCAGACCCCGACGCCATCAGGATGACCTGCGGATCGCCGTGCCCCAGATCGGCCAGGACGTAGGCGCCTTGGCGCACTCCGACCGCCGAGGCGAAACGTTCCCGGTCGAGCGTGGGCACGGCCTGCCGGGTGAGGGCCAACGCCGTCGGGCCGTCCTTCCGTTCGACCGCGACCAGCCAGGCGATCGCCGTCTCGGCGGCATCGGCCGGTCGCAGGGTCACCAAGTTCGGGATCGCCCGCAAGGCCGCCAGGTGCTCGACCGGCTGGTGGGTCGGTCCGTCTTCCCCCAGGCCGATCGAGTCGTGCGAGAAGACGTAGATCACGCGGATCCCCATCATCGCTGCCAGTCGAATCGATGGACGCATATAGTCGGAGAAGACCAGGAAGGTCCCACCGAACGGAATCACGCCGCCGTGCAGCGCCATCCCGCTCAGGATCCCGCCCATGCCGTGTTCTCGAACGCCGAAGTGGAAGTAGCGGCCTTCCGGGTTCTCGGCCGAGAACGGGGATTCGCCCTTGAGCGCCGTTTGGTTCGAAGACGTCAGATCGGCAGAACCCCCGATGAGCTCGGGGAGGACCGCCGCGAGGGCGTTGAGGACCTTGCCCGACGAGGCGCGCGTCGCCAGCCCCTTGGCATCGGCCGGGAAGTCCGGGAGCTTGGCTTGGAGATCCGGGGGCAGATCGCCGGCGAGGCGCCGTTCGATCTCACCCGCCTCCGCCGGATAGGCCTCTCGGTAGGCATGCCACGTCTTTCTCCAGGCTTCGTGAGCCTGACGTCCACGTGCGGCGGCCAGGGCGAAAGCTTGCCGTGCCTCCTCCGGGATCAGGAAGTCCGGCTCGGTCGGCCACCCAAGGGATTCCTTCGCCCCCCGAAGCTCCTCCTCCCCCGGAGGTTCTCCATGAGCCTTCGCCGTATCCTGACGCGTCGGCAATCCGAAGCCGATATGCGTTCGGCACACGATCAACGACGGACGCGGATCGGCCGCGGCATCGTGCACGGCTCGGTCGACCGCCTCCAAGTCCTCGACATCCTCGACGTGAGACACATGCCAACCGTACGCCCGGAAGCGGGCGGCGCGGTCCTCCGTGAAGGTCAGATCGGTGCTGCCGTCGATGCTGATGCGATTGTCGTCATACAAGTAGATGAGCCGGCCCAGCCTCAAGTGGCCCGCCAGCGAGGCGGCCTCGGAGGCGATCCCTTCCATCAGATCACCGTCGGAGACGATGGCGAAGATCCGATGGTTGAATAGGGGCGTTCCGCTGCGGTTGTAGCGCGCCGCGAGATGATGAGCGGCGATCGCCATCCCTACACCGTTGGCGAATCCCTGCCCGAGGGGACCGGTCGTGGTCTCGACTCCGGGGGTATGCCCGTACTCGGGATGGCCGGGGGTCTTGCTTTCCCATTGGCGGAACCGCTTCAAGTCGTCGAGGGTGAGGTCGAAGCCGCTGAGATGCAGCAGAGAGTACAGCAACATGGAACCATGCCCAGCCGAAAGGACAAACCGGTCGCGATCGGCCCACGACGGCACCTGCGGATCGAACCGCAGGTGCCGAGTCCAAAGGACGTAGGCCAGGGATGCGGTGCCCATCGGCAGACCGGGATGGCCCGAGTTCGCTCGTTGAATGGCGTCGGCGGACAGGAAGCGGATCGTATGGATGGCGGCTTGATCTGGATTCGGTTTCGTCATGGGAAGTCCTTGAGCGGCGGAGCCGTCGAGCGGCCGCTCAGATGACCATCATAGCATAGGCAGGTGATGGCCCTGCGTTGAACAGCGCCTAGGCGCGACTCGCGAATCGCTCCATCCACGTCCACAGCGCGCGCTGACATCCCGCACTCAGCTTGTGACCGACATCCGCCTGACAGAAGTCCACGTCGGCACCGGCGTCCCGCAAGGCCTGCGCGCCCTCGAGGGCGAAGGCGAACGGGACGCGATCATCCTGAACTCCATGCGACCAGAACACCGGCAGCCGATCGGGCGGCGCCGTCGGCGATTCGGGGAGGTAGCCCGCCAGGCAAGCGACGCCCGCCGTGGGCAGGCCCGAGCCGGCACAGTGGAAGGCGAGCGCGGCACCCTGGCTGAATCCGACCCACAGAATGCCGTGCGGTGCGTCGATGGCGGCGGTGGCTTTGCGCATCGCGTCGATGGCCGGATCCAGGACCTCCGATGGCGGCGGAGGCCACCGTCGACCGACATGCCATCGAAACCCCCCCTCCTGCGCCGGGTAGAGGGCGCGGAATGAGTACACCGGATGGATCTCCGGCATCCCTTGCCCGAAGATCCACATCGATCGCTCGTCGCCACCGTACCCATGAAGCATCACGACCGGCACCCCTGCGGGCCCTTGCGGGGATCGGTAGAGGCCGCGGAGCTCTCCGAGCTGGATCCCTTCGGGTTTCTTCGGGGAACCGGCCTTCATGGCGCGCCTTCGCCGCGTTCGCGCCGGACCACGGCGTCCAGGAACCACAGGCCGATCGCAATCAGGGCGATGGGGACCAGCGCGCCGAGGAGACACAAGAAGCCCAGCCCCGCCGCGCCCGGTCCATAGAACACCCAGATCAGCCCGATGCCGACCGCAAAGAGAAGGACCAACGCGCCGACGACCAGGCGAACCTGGGTCGTGCGCGCGTAGGCACGGACATCGGTGGAGCGGGATCGCAGCTTCACCGCATCCCTGACGTCAAGCCGCCGACGGATCGGAGGGAGGCGAGCACACGATCGGCTCGCCGACGGCCGAAGGCCACTGTCCTTCCTGGATTCACACGGGCCGGGCCCCGACCCTGCGGCCGAGGCGGTTGACGAATCCGCGCGGCCCAAACCACCTCGAGAGCGCCTCGAGCTGCGCCTCCATCGCCTTCTCCCCGGCGTCGATCACGGGTCCCACGTCGGGCGAATCCAGGATCCCGATATCGGCAACATCTGGGCGGACGACGACCTCAGGACCATCGATCCTGAGCCGCAGGTCGGCGAAGGTCCGCGACGAGATCTCGAGCGAACGCGAGAAGATCTCGAGGGCCTGGGCGACCCGGAGCCGGGAGAGGACGCCCGCGCCGGGCAAGGAGGCGAGAGCACCCAGGTTGCCGGACCCGGGCGAGCCGGGCTCGGCAGAGAGCACCACGGCAACGACCGGTAGATCGCGCAAAGTGCGGGCCGCCCGGACCGGGACCGGATCCAGAATCCCACCGTCCACCAGACGACCCGAGGAACCGATCCACTGCGGCGGGAAGATCCCCGGTAGGGCGATCGTCGCCAGCACGGCGTCCAAGATCCGCCCTTCGGTCAGGATCACTTCCTCACCCGTATCCAAATCGACGGCTGTCACGGCGAGAGGACAGCGAACGTCGGCAAACGTCCGTTCCTGGAGAAGATCCCCCAGGACGTCTCGGATTCGATCGATGCCGAGGAGCGCACCGGGCGAAGGATGAAAGCGAAAGAGACCAGCCTGGAGGGCTTGCCCGGCCCATGCTGCCATTTCGGCCGGCGAGTAGCCGGCGGCGTAGCCCGCGGCCATGACGCCGCCGATGCTCGTTCCCGTGATGCCACCGACGCGATACCCTGCCCGCTCGAGCTCTCCCAGAACGCCGATGTGGGCAAGCCCGCGGGACCCGCCTCCCCCAAGGGCGACGGCGACCTCTCGAACCATCGTCACCTCCGCCTCACCTCTTCAGGCCTGCGAGGACGAGTCAGATCTGGAGCCCCGCCAGGGCGCGGACGAGGCTGCGGGCGTCTTCGAGTGGATCCTCCGGATGCGGCAAGCGGTGATCCTCGTTGACCGCGACCGTCAGCCGGCCGGCTGCCGCCCGCAGCGGGCCCGGCGCCTCCGGCAGGTCTCGGTACCAGCGCAGCAGAGTCAGGGCGCTCGACGGTGGGTCATCCCCGGTTGTGGACCGGTAGAACCGGCCGATGGTCCAGCCGGCAGCACGGCGGGCGCACACCCGGGCCCGCCCCTCCTGACCATTCCGCCGCGATCGCTCTGCCTGGGAAAGCTCGCGGCGGATCTCTTCGAGCCCGACCTCACGACCCATATGGGGATGCTACCATGCGCCTTCCCGGAAGGCCGGCACCATCGGGCGGCCTCGGGCGGGGCTACGCAAGCGTTTGGTGGGAGGCCCGGCCGATCAGATCGAGGAATTCCTCTCGGGTCCCCGCGTTGGTCTTGAAACATCCCTCCATGGCCGAAGTCACCATGCGGGCATTCGCTTTCTTCACCCCGCGCATCATCGAGCACAGATGCAGGCCTTCGACCACGACCGCGACCCCGTCCGGATGGATCGCCGCGTCGATGAACTCGGCGATCTGGCGGGTCATCCGCTCCTGAACCTGCAGGCGGCGGGCGAAGAGGTCGACGATCCGCGGGATCTTCGAGAGACCGATCACCTTGTTGGTCGGCATATACGCAACGTGGGCGCTCCCGATGAAGGGAAGCATGTGGTGTTCGCACAGGCTGTAGAACTCGATGTCCCGGACGATCACCATCTCGTCGTAGGTGACATCGAACAGGGCATCGTTGATCATCGCGTGCGGATCGACCCGGTAGCCGGCGAGGAGCTCATCGTACATCCGGGCGACTCGCTCCGGCGTCCGTTCCAGCCCTTCCCGGCTGACATCTTCCCCGAAGGCTTCCAGCAACTGGCGCACCGCCGTCTCGATCTCCGGCCGTGCGACGCCAATGCCTTCCAGGAGCTCGGCGGCCGCTTCAATGTTGTGCATGCTTCCCTCCGTCCAGAAAGAATCTACCACGACCCAGATGCGCCCGGAGGCCGGCTCTTGCGCTGTCGCCCCCTTGTCTCGCAGGTCTCTACAGCCGTTCCTTTCCCCCGCCAAAATCAGCCGCTCGGAGAAACCATATACAATACAGAGACGATGGTCCCTCCACCGGGTCAAGGCCACAACGCGCTCGTCACGGGCGGCGCCCGCCGCATTGGGCGAGCCCTGGTGGAGGCGCTGTCCGAGGCAGGCGCCGGCGTGGCCATCCACTACGGCGCCTCGGCCGCCGAGGCGGAGGCGCTGGCGGCCGACCTGACCCAGCAGGGCCGGCGTGCCGCCACCGTCGCGGCCGATCTCGCCGATCCCCAGGCGGCGGCGAGCTTGCTGGGGCGCGCCGAGGACGAACTCGGCCCGATCGACTGGCTGGTCAACTCGGCGTCGATCTTCGATCCGCTCGAACTCGAGTCGACAACGGTCGAAGCTTGGGATCGGCACTTCGCGATCAACCTGCGCGCGCCGTTTCTGCTCTCGCAGGCTTTCGCCCGCTCACGCGCCGGCCAGCCGGGCGCAATCGTCAACATCCTCGATTGGCGCGCCCTGCGACCGGCCGACGACCATTTCCCCTATACGATCGCCAAGGCCGGCCTGGCAGCGATGACCCGCAGCCTGGCCGTCGCCCTCGCCCCGACCATCCGCGTCAATGGCGTCGCGCTCGGCGCGATCCTCCCGCCCTCCGATGGAGGCGGTGCCGATGCACTGAAGGGAGTCCCGGCCGGCCGCTGGGGACGCCTCGAAGACGTCGGGGACACCGTCCGTTTTCTGCTCGACGGCCCCGACTACATCACCGGCGCCATCCTTCATATCGACGGCGGCCGTCACTTGGTGTGAGGCACCCATGACCGAAGACCGCATCCTCATCAAGGACCTCCTCGTCCGAGGCATCCTGGGTATCAACGACTGGGAACGGGAACAACCCCAGGACATCCTGCTCAATCTGACGCTGTTCACCGACCTCCGCCGTGCCGGGTTCTCCGACGACATCGCCGACTCGGTCAACTACCGGACGGTCACCAAGAAGATCCTGGCCCATGTGGAAGTTTCCACGCGCTACACTGTCGAAGCCCTGGCGACCGACATTGCACGGCTATGCCTCCAGGAATCCGGGGTGACCCGCGTCCTCGTTCGCCTCGAAAAGCCGGGCGCGCTGCGGTTTGCCCGCTCCGTGGGCGTCGAGATCGAACGGACCCACGAAGACTTCGACTAGGAGGGCCCGATCTCCCCGCGGGCGTTCATCTCCCTCGGCTCCAATATCGATCCCGAACGGAACTTGCCCGAAGCGACCGAACGCCTGGCAGCGCTCGGCCGGATCGCAGGGGTTTCGAACGTCTATGCCGCGCCGGCCGTCGGCCCTGCAGGCCAGCCCGACTTCCTCAACGCGGCGGTCCTCCTCGAGACCGATCTCGGCCCGGAGGCGATTCGGGATCGCCTCCGGGCTATCGAAGCGCATCTCGGCCGCGTCCGCACCCGCGACCGCTACGCTCCGCGGCCGATCGACCTGGACCTGGTGCTGTACGATGATCTGGTGCTCGACGATCCCCCGCTTCGGATCCCCGACCCCGACCTGCTCGAGCGCGGTTACCTGGCCCTGACGATCTCGGAACTGTCACCGGGCGCCATCCATCCTGAAACCGGTGAGACCCTCGCCGCCATTGCCGCCAGGGTTGGCGTTGGGCCCGGACTTGTCCGGCGCCCTGAGGTCGACTTGGCGGACCACATCGGACCGCAAGATCGCCCAAGCCCCCCCGCCCGGAGGCGCGGATGACCCCCCAGAAGGCCGACGTCGTCATCTGCGGAGCCGGGATCGCCGGCATTGCCGCCGCGTATCAGCTTGCGGCCGTCCGGCGAGCCGGACGCGTTGTCCTGATCGATGAACGCCCTCCTCTTTCACTGACCAGCGACAAGTCCACCGAATGCTATCGCAACTGGTGGCCGGGTCCGGGCGATGCGATGGTCCGCTTGATGAATCGGAGCGTCGAGCTGCTGGATCAGTGGGCCGAAGAGACCTCCAATCGCTTCAACCTGAATCGACGCGGATACCTGTTCGCCACAGCGGATCCGGCACGCATCAAAGACCTCGAAGCAGCCGGCCGGGAGGCTGGCGCGCTCGGCGCCGGGGAATTGCGGATTCATGATGGGTCGGGCGCGGCGTCCTACCATCCGGCGGCTGCCGCTGGTTTTCGGGACGAGCTCGACGGTTCGGATCTCATCATCGATCCGGATCTCCTGAGGCGCCACTTTCCGTACCTTGCCGAAGACACGGTCGCCGTGATCCATCCGCGTCGCTGCGGATGGTTCAGCGCCCAACAGCTCGGGGCCTTGCTCCTCGAGCGCGCCCGGTCGGCCGGTGCCGAATTGCTGGCGGGGCGGCTGGGAGCGGTCCATTTGAGAGGCGGGCGTATCGAGGAAGTCGTCGTCGACCTTCCCGGAGGCGAAGAGCGAATCTCCACGCCGCGCTTGGTGCTCGCTCCCGGCCCACTGCTGCCTCAAGCGGCGTCCCTTCTGGGGCTCGAGCTTCCCGTATTCGCCGAGTATCATGCCAAGGTCGCCATGGCGGATCCCCTTGGCGCGGTCCCGCGCGATGCGCCCCTGCTGATCTGGGCCGATCCCCAACAGATCGCCTGGTCCGACGAGGAGCGGGATGAGTGGATGAGCTCGCCCGAGACCCGACACCTCTTGGAAGAGTTCCCCTCCGGGGTCCACGCCCGCCCGGAAGGCCCCGACGACAGCCCGATGATCCTGATCCTGTGGACGTATCACACCCAGCCGATGGAGCCGACCTTTCCAGGCCCCGTGGATCCGCTCTACCCGGAGATCGCACTCCGCGGCCTGGCCCGGATGATTCCCGGGATGCGCGCCTACTTTGGCCGCGCCCCGAGGCCCATCGTCGATGGCGGTTACTACCTCAAGACCCGGGAGAACCGACCGCTCATCGGCCCCCTGCCCGTTTCCGGTGGCTACGTGCTTGGGGCGCTCTCGGGATTCGGCCTGATGGCCTCACCGGCCGCCGGGGAACTGCTGGCGGCCCATGTTGTGGGAGAGGCCCTCCCCGAGTTTGCGGCGGCCTTTCGCCTCGAGCGTTACGAGGATCCGGCATACCGCGCCCTTCTCGAGAATTGGGGAAGCACCGGGCAGCTCTAGCGATCGCCCGGCACGCCCGGGCCGACGCGGGATCCCGGTGACGAGCTGGAAGGCTAGGCGGCGAGAAGCTGCGCCCGAAGGAGGGCTTCGCGTACGATACTGCGGTCCTCGGGCCTGAGCGGCATCAGCGGTCTGCGGGGAGGTCCGCCGTACATCCCCAGGACGTCCATCGCCGCTTTGAGGCCCGGCACCCCGAATCGGGAAGTGACGGCGGTGTTGATCGGCTGAAGGCGAGCCTGGATCGCGCTCGCTGCCTGGCCGTCTCCGGCGTGGAAGGCTCGCGAGAGGGAATCCATAGCGTCGGCTCCAATGTTGGCCAGCGCCGCCACCGCCCCGACGGCACCGACCGCCAGCGCCGCCAGCAGGAAACCGGCCGAGCCGGCCAGGACCTGGAACCCGGGCGCCGACTCAGCAACGATGCGAGATAGCTTCACCACGTCGCCGCCGCTGTCCTTGATCCCGATCACATTTGCATGGTGTGAGAGCTCGAGGACGGCCTCGGCGCTGATGTCGACCGCCGTATTTGCCGGGACGTTGTACAGGATCACGGGGATCGGCGAAGCGTCGGCGACCTGTTCGTAGTGAGCCACTAGC
>DATIPT010000025.1:0-60190 GCA_035471625.1 Anaerolineales bacterium | reverse complement strand
AGGCGGTCGCCAGGATCTGTCCCGTGGGGGTCATTAGGACAGCCTTGGTTCCGCTGGTTCCGACGTCGTAGGCGAGTAGAGTATCCATCGGCAGATCCTCCCTGGAGGGTGTGGGATCGCCTGCCATGAGTATCGCGCCGGGGTGCTGGATCCCCGCCGGTCCCTTCCCCAGGAGCCGAGGCTCCCGGGGAAGGCCAGCAGGGTGGTGCTCAGGGCTTTTCGAGGAGGTACTCGTAGGCGGCCAGGGCGGCTTTGGCGCCCTCGCCGACCGAGATCAACACTTGTTCGGAGATCACATCGGTGACGTCGCCGGCGGCGAAGATCCCCTCCGCCGAGGTCCGGTTGCGGGCGTCGACTTTGATGTGGCCGAGGGCATCGCGGTCGACCAGGCCGGCGACGATCTCCGACTGCGGCAACAGGTCGACCTCGACGAAGAAGGCGTCCGCTTCGAGGACTCGGTCGGCGCCGTCCCGACGGATGCGGATGCGGCGGGCGTACTCGTCGCCGATGACCTCCTCGACGCGGTAGCCTTCCAAGACCTCGACGTTGGGCGCGCCGAGGACCTTGCGTCCCATCGCCGAATCGAGTTCGCCGTGGCTGGGGGCCACCAGGGTGACCTTGCGGGCGATCCGTGACAGTTCGGCAGTCGAACGGAGGGCCAAGGCCGAGTCGCCGATGACGCACGTATCGCGCTCGATGAACAGCGGCGCATAGGAGACGGCGCTGTAGCACAGACCGCGCATCATGTATTCCTTCTCGCCAGGCACTTCCAGGCGCTGGCCCCAGGCGCCGGTGGCGACGATCAGCGTGCGGGCGTCGTAGGTCTTGCCTTCTCGGGTGGAGACCCGGAAGCCATTCTTAGTCTTCTCGACCTTCTCGGCCTTCTCGAAGACCCGGGCGAACTCGAGGTACTCGACTTCGTTGGCGAACCGGCTGACGACTTCCTCGCCGGTGATCACCAGGTGCTTCTCGACGAACGGTAGCTGCAATCGGTAGTTGGTCTTCCCCCCCAGGTCTCGGGTGATCAGCAGGACGTTCAATCGCTTGCGCAGGGCGTAGACCGTGGCCGTGAGTCCCGCCGGCCCGCCGCCCAGGATGATCAGGTCATACATGGTTGCTCCTCCTCCGTCTCAGGCGTCGGGGTCGACGACGTAGCGCTCGGCCATCATCGTCTGGGTCAGGTTGCGGGAGCGGCGGATGATCTGCTCGGCGTTGCGAAGTTCCTCGTCGAAGGTCATCGTTCGGCGGGCGACGCCTTCTTCGACGGCCTTGACGGCGACGGCGGCCGCCTCGCGCGGGAAGACTTCCCATTCATCCATGTTGGGCAGGATGTAGTCGGATCGCAGTCCCTTCTCGGCTGCCATGCCCGCCAAGGCTTCGGCCGCCGCCACGCACATCGGGTCGGTGATCGTGGTCGCCCGTACGTCGAGGGTCCCGCGGAAGATGCCGGGGAATCCCAGGGAGTTGTTGACCTGGTTCGGGAAATCGGAGCGGCCGGTGGCGATGATCGCCGCGCCGGCTTCGGCCGCTTCCCACGGCCAGATCTCCGGGACCGGATTGGCGCAGGCGAAGACGACCGGGTCCTTGGCCATGCCCCGGATCCATTCGGGTAGGAGGGTCCCCGGCCCTGGCTTCGACAGCGCAATGACGACGTCGGCGTCCTTCATGGCCTCGGGAATGCCGCCCTGGCGCCCCTCGGCATTGGTCGTCTGGCACATCTTCCACTTGTCGACGAACTCCGCCTTGCGCAGGGCGATGTCGTCTCGGTCCTTGTGGAGGATGCCCTTGCTGTCGACGACGCGACAGAGCGACGGGTCGGCACCGTAGGCGAAGATCAGCCGGGCGCAGGCTACGTTGGACGCCCCGGAGCCGACGAAGACGATCGACGCATCGTCGATCTTCTTGCCGACGATTTTCAAGGCGTTGATCAGCCCGGCCAGGGTTACGGTGGCCGTGCCCTGCTGGTCGTCGTGCCAGATCGGGATCTCGGCCCGGGCTCGCAGGGTGTCGAGAATGCGGAAGCACTTCGGCTGGGAGATGTCTTCCAGGTTGACCCCGCCAAAGCCCGGCTGGATCAACAGCACGGTCTCGATCAACTGGTCGGGGTCCTTCGTGTCGACCATGATCGGCCAGGCGTCGACCCCGCCCAAGTACTTGTAGAGCAGAGCCTTGCCCTCCATGACCGGAAGCCCGGCCTTGGGGCCGATATCCCCCAGCCCAAGGACCCGGGTGCCATCGGAGACGACGGCGACCGTGTTGCCCTTGTGCGTGTGTTCGTAGACTTGCTCCGCGTCTTCGGCGATCGCCCGGCAGGGAGCGGCGACGCCTGGGGTGTACCAGATGGCGAAATCGTTGAAGTCGCGGACGCGGCACTTCAAGGCGATTTCGACCTTCCCCCGGTAGTAGGGGTGAAGGCGCATGGCGTCGGCCGAGGGCTGCTTGGCTTTGGCCAGCAACTCCTCGACGTTCGGGGGTGGGGCCGTCTTCTGCATGGAGGTCATCTCCTTCGGATGCGATGAGGCCCACTTGGCTCGGTGCGACCGCGCCCGGAGCCTCGAGGCCGTCCCTATCCTGTTCCGTCCAGGCTCGGCGCGGCAGTGCCGAGGTGTACCAGCTCTCGTGACGGATGACCCGATCCAAGAGCTGCCCTCGCGGGCGTGGCCGGGGCCCCAGGCGGCCCCGGCCGGTCGATCACAGCCGCAGGTACGAGTCGGTGTAGATCACCTTGTTGAGCAAGACCTGCACGGTCTTCCAGATATCGACCTGCTTTGGATCGTTCCGATCGACCTGGTCCGGCTCGAGGTCGACACCGGCCTGCACGGCGTCAAAGAGCTTCAGGTACAAGGCCGAGGTCGGGCTGCTCTCGTCGCGCCCCTCGACCGCCTGGATGACGTCCATCAGTTCTTTGTCGAGTGGATCAAGGATGGCCGCGTCGAGGCCGACGGCCATCAGCATGACCATGTAGACCCGGTTGACCAGCGGCCGCATCTCCGCCGGCACCTGGTTCGAGACATTCGACAAGCCGACCACGGTGAGCGGCGGCGGGTCGGCGACCATCTTCAGCATCCGGACGGTCTCGACGGCATGGGGAACGTACTCCTGACAGCCCGAGACGGTCAGGATCAGCGGATCGACGAGCAGGTTCTCGATCGGGATCCCGACCTCCTGGGCGCGCGGGATGAGCTTCTCCATGGCGATGCCGATCCGGGCGTCGGCCGAGACGGGAATGCCGCCCTTCTCCATGCACAACGCGATCAGCTTGGCGTTGTATTTCGCCGCCAGAGGCGGGACATTCGCCAGGCGCTCTTCCTCGGCGGAGGTCGAGTTGACGATGGCGTTGGAGCCCACCTTCTTCAGGCCGACCTCGATCGCTGCCAGGTTGGTCGTGTCGAAGGAAAGGGTCATCCCGGGCACGGCTTCCTGGATGCAGTCGACCAACCAGTCCATCACCTCGGGGCCGGCCTTCTTCTGGGGGCCGATGTTGAGGTCGAGGACGTCGGCGCCGGCGGCCTGCTGCTGGCGGGCGAGGTCGACGAAGAAGCCCCCATCGCGGTCGGCGATGGCAGTCTTCACCCGGGGCGAGATGATGTGGATGTTTTCACCGATCTTGAGCATGGAGGCCTCCTTGGATGCAGCTCGGCGCGAGCGAAGGGCCCGGCGGAGTCAGCGAGCCCTTCCAGGGCGCTTCGGATGGGATTCGGTCGGGTGTCATCGTTTCCAATCGACGGTCGCTTGGCGACTACGGATCCTGCAGGATCCGATCGGCGAGCGACTCGATCGCGGCACAGGCGGGCGAGGTGCCGTTGAGGCGCAGCAGGGATTGCCCACGGGCGTCGAGATCGCCCACCAATGGATCGGCCGGGATGCGGGCGCCGATCTCCAGCCCGCTTTCAGCCAGCGCCTTTTCGAACTCCGGCGGCACCGGATCCGGGAGACGGTTGACGATCAGGAGCTTGCGGCGAACGTTGACCTCGACGTCGTCCGACATCGTGGCGATCGATTGGGCGGTGCGCAGGCCGCGTACGGTCGGGTCGGTGACCACCAACAGCAGATCGACATCGCGCGTCGTCCGCCGGCTGATGTGCTCCATGCCAGCTTCGTTGTCGATGATCACCCAGGCGTACGTCTTCCCCAGGTCATCGAGGATCTGTCGCAAGAGGTGGTTGACGGCGCAGTAGCAGCCCTGGCCTTCCGGGCGGCCCATGGCGATCAGATCGACCTGGTCGCCTTCTTCGAGGGCCAGCCGGACCTCGCGGTTGAGGTAATCCTGGCGGCTGATCGATACACCAAGCGAACCGGCGCCGGCCTCGGCCCGCATCCCCTCGCGCAAGTCCCCGACGGTCGCCGGTTCAGGTAGGCCGAGGGCCAAGTGAAGGTTCGTGGCCGGATCGGCATCGATCGCCAGGATCGGCGAGTTCCCCCGTTGGAGCAGGGCTCGAGTGAGGAGCGCGGCGACCGTCGTCTTGCCCGTCCCGCCCTTTCCGGCCATCGCAATCGTCTTCGTCATATCGCTGCTCCCATACCTCTCAAGGCGCGCCGCGCGCGCAAGGTCACCCACTTGTTCGGGGCCCGCTGGGGGCCCAGATTGAACCAGGTCTTCCCCTGGTAGGAGTACTCGAGGCGCCAGCGACCATCCCGATCCTTCTTCGCCAGGATCAGGTCGGCCAGGGCATCCAGCCGACGGTCCTTGCCCTTGCCGAGGCGCACCAGGACTTCGGCATTGCGCAGGACATCGGTGACATACCCCATGGGGTACCCGAACTTGAACCAGCTGGCGTTCGGCTTCGAGCTGTAGCCCATCGGGTAGTCGGCCTTCGCCGGATCGCGGCTGAGGAGGAACTCGGTTCCGGCGGTGATCGCCCGGCGGACTGCGGCAGTGCGCCGCCGGGGCGGGATCCGGCTGAGGGCATCGAGTGCGGGGATGGCGCCCCAGGCGCACGGCTTGTGATCGTTGGCCGAGCAGGGGAAACCCGGTCCGCTGTTGCCGGAGCGAAGGTACCGTGTTTCTTCCTTCGAACCCGCCGGAGCGATCCCTTCCCCGGTGATGCTGCGCGCCAGCCAGTCAAGCGCATCCTTGAGACGTTGGTCATCGAGATATCCGAGCTCAAGCAGGGATGCCCCGAGGTTCCCCTGAAGGCAGTGGATCATCCCGCTGGCCAGGCCGTTGGCCGAGAAGCCCTTGCGGGGGGATCGACTGTGGTCGAGGACGTAGTTGGCGGCACGGCGGACGCCCCGATGGCCGCCATCGGCCCCGAACTGGCCGAGGAAGATGATCTGCCACACCGTTCCTCTGTACTTCGGCCCGTAGCCGGGGCCCGGTTTGACCCAGAAGCCCTCCGGTTTCTGGGCGGCGAGGATCTGCCGCACCGGTGAGGCGTCGACCGTGGCGCGTCGCGCCGCACGAAGATCCTTGTCGTCGGGCGGCGCGCCGAGGAGATCGCGCAGGGCGAAATACCGGACTCCCGGGTCCTGTCTCTCGAGCAGCCAATCCAGGACGCTGTCGTGCTTCGGGCTCATGTCAACCCGTCTCCGTACATCTGCCCCGGGCGCAACGTGGAGGGAAAGCGCTCACGGAGCTGCTCGCGGGCGGCGTAGCAAAGATGGCAGGCATCGCCGTAGGTGGCGAGATGGGGCACGTCATGCGCCCGAACGAGCTCGGCTGGACCGCCGCGCAGCAGCGCCGCCACGACCGGATCCGCTTCGGGATCGTAGGTGGCCAGAATCCGATCAAGAGGGGCCTCGAATAGGTTCCCCATCACCAAGCCCTGACACACATGGAGGTTCCCGATGGGATCCAGGTGGACTCGCCCGGGATCGGCCAGGTCCTCGAACGGGCACTCCTCGAAGGAGTCCCACGGCTTTCCCGGGGATCGGTCGGCGAAGGAGGTCACCGCCCGACCGCGCAGCATGATCGCGCCCCCTTCGACCGGCTCGCCTCGGCCCCGGCCCGGCCTGTCCGTAGCCTCGACCGGAGTCTCGCAAGTGATGGTCGACACCGGGATCTTGAGCTGCTCGCACGCCGCCAGGATGTTTCGGGCCTCGCTCGAGACGACCTCGTCGTAGTGGAGTAGGTCCGTCGAGACCGAGATGGACGTGAGGGCCCCGGCCATCGGCCGGAGCCATTCGACGGCGTCATCGACGCTCGTCCCCCAGTAGCCGTTCGTGACGATCCCGACGTCGAGACCGCGCGCTGCCGCCGCCCGGACACCGGCCAAGAGCAGCGGGTAGTACAGGAACGGTTCGCCGCCTTCGAAGTAGGTGCTGCGGATTGAAGGGACGGTGGAGGCCTGATCATAGACCTGCTCGAGGTCGGCCAGGCTGAAGACGCCCTTCTGCTTGGGGCTGCCCCAGACGAAGCAGTGCTCGCACTCGAACAGGCATTGATAGGTCAGGAGGATATGGAGCGACGAGAGCTCGACCATCGCTGTCAGCCGTTCCCTTCGGAGATCCCGTTCTCGCGGGCCCAGATCTCGGCCACGCTCGGGAAGCGCCGGATCTCGGTATGCGGCAGGAACAGCGCCGCCGTGAAGGCGTCGTAGAACGTGTTGTCGGCCGAGAGCTCGACGTAGGTCATGTGGCCGGCGATGTCCCGGATCGCAGCGCGCACCTGGCGAGAAAGCAAGGCGAGCATCGAGCCGCGGATGGCGGTATTGCCGAGGAACTGGAATCGATCCCAGGGGAGGTCGGGCAGCAACCCGATCTGGATCGCCTTCTCGACGTTGATGTACTTGCCGAAGGCGCCGCCGATCAAAACCTGTTCGACGTCGGCCAGATCGATCCCGACGTTCGACGCCAGCACGCTGAAGCCGGCGTAGATCGCCGCCTTGGCCCGCATGAGGTTGTCCACATCGACCTTGGTCAGGGCGATCGCCCGTCCGGTGTCGGTCTCATCGGGCCAGGCCAGGACGTATTCCGGGCCGTGCTCGCCCTGGCGCAAGCGCGGTGTCCCGAGTTCCATCTTGAAGTTCCCGCCGCGGTCGATCACTCCGGTGACGAAGAGCTCGGCCAGAAGCGAGATCAGCGCCGAGCCGCACAGGCCGCGCGGCCGGCCGTCGCCGATGACTCGCAGGGTGGGTTCGTAGGTCTCGGAACTCACCCAGACTTCCTCGATGGCCCCGGTCGTGGCGCGCATGCCGTCGGTCACGCCGGCCCCTTCGAAGGCCGGCCCGGCGGAGCAGGCGCACGTCACGAGCCAGTCGCGCGTCCCGAGAACAATCTCACCGTTGGTGCCGACGTCGATGAAAAGCGTCACCCTTTCGGTCTCGGCCAGGCCGGCGGCGAAGGCCCCGGCGGTGATATCGGCGCCGACGTAGGATGCCACACCCGGAAGCATGTCCACGGCCGCCATCGGATGGACCCGAAGGTCGAGCTCGGAAGCGACATACGGCCCGGGGTGATTGGCGGCCGGCACATAGGGTGCCAGGCGGACGGTCTCGGGGGGAAGGCCGAGGAAGAGGTGCGACATCGTGGTGTTGCCGGCGATCGTGACCTTGAGAATCTGGGCCGCCGAAACGCCGGCGCGCATCTCGAGCCGCTCGAGCAGGGCACCGATGGTCTTGCGGACCAACTGGCCGAGCTCGACCAGGCCGTCCTTCTTTCCGGCATAGATGATCCGGCTGATCACGTCTTCGCCGCGGGCGATTTGATCGTTGTACTCGGCCGTCGAAGCGAGCAGCGACCCGTCGGACAGGTCGACGAGGTGGGCCGAGACGGTCGTCGTCCCGATGTCCACCGCCAGGCCGAGCAGGCGCGGCTCGGCGGGCCACAAGCCGACGACCCGGGGCGGCCGAGGCGAGTCCTCGAAGGATGGATCGTCGAGCACGACCCACGGCTTCCAATCGGCCTCGCGCAGGTCCGACCCCAGCCGACGCAGGACGGGGAGGGGAACGTCGATGGGAGAGTGTCCTGCGTCGGCGAGGCCGGCCAGGAAGCGCGCCAGGTCGTCGCGGCTGTCGTCCAGCGACGGCGCTGGCAGCGCCACCTGAAGCACGCGGAGGGATTGCATCGTCGACGGCTCGTAGGAAAACGGGAGATCCTCTCGAGCCGCCATCCGATCGGTGATGAGCATCCGCTGAATCTTCTCAGCGGGAGGGATGGAGATGCGCAGGTCGCCCTCGACCACGGTCTGGCAGGCCAGGGCATAGCCGGCGTCCAGGTCCTCCGGCGAGAGCCGCAAGGTGGATCGCCGCCGATAGCCATCCCCTTCGATCTGGACCGAGCAGCGCCCGCAGCGACCTTGCCCGCCGCACGGTTGGTTCACCTCGACGCCGGCGAGGCGGGTCGCCTCAACGACCAGAGATCCGGTCGGAACCTCGACGGTCGCGCCCGACGGCAGCAGCGTGATCCGGCGGGTGGTCATCGGGGGCCCCCGAAAAGGAGCGGCGGGGACGGCATCATGGGCACGAGGGTCCGGACGCCGCGCTAGTTGTAGGCGTCGGTGATGGCGTCGCTGACGCGGGCCGACTCCACGCCTTCGCGATCGAGGAACCAGCGCGAGAGTGCCAGGCCTTCGCACGCCGCCTGGCCGGCCAGGCGGACGACGCGCGGGAGGTCGGCCTGCCGGCTGCACGCCAGGGTGCACGGGGCGGGCGACAGGCACTGCAGACACGCCGTCGCCAGCCGTGCCATCTGTTCGGGGTCGTACCCGAGATAGGGGTCCCGGGGCAAGGTACTGACGCGAAGGGTCATCTCTTCCCTCCTGCCGGAGCGCGGCGGTCGCAGACGGGTGGGATCACTTGCCGTTCGGCCACATCGCCTTCAGGAAGGACCCGATGTCGACGGCTTCCCGCGGTCCGACCATGATCTCCCAGCCGGGCAGCTCTTCTTCGAGCTCACCGGACAGGACCGCGACCGCGCCCGGAATAATGACGCGCTGATGGCCTACCTTCTCGGGGACGCCGAAGCCCTTGACCGCCTTGGCGATCCTCTCGGCGTCGAACTTGCCGGCGGCCCAGGCGGTAAGGACGCTCATCCCCTCGGCGTCGGCGACGACCAGCCACGCCGGCCATCCGGAGCCTTCGACCTCGTTGGCGACCGAGAAGTACGTGATCGAGAAGTTGGTCGTGACGAGCACCGGAGCCTTGCCGTCGGGGGCGTTGATCTCGTAGACGCCCGGTTGGACCTGGATCGGCTTCTGCGGGTCGGTGTAGATGTTCTGGCGCAGGACGAGCAGCGGATACAGCGTCGCCGGATCGAACTGTTCGATCACGATGAATCCGGCGTACTTGGCGATGTGCTCGGCCGCCATTAGCGGTTCGTCGGCGCCGTTGACGGCGCCGGGGAAAGTGAGGATTGGGTAGCCGATCGACCGCAGGTTCTTGCGAAGTGCGAGCCGGCGCAGCTGGGTGAGCGTGTGGAGTGAATCGCGGTAGAGCTGGAGCATCGGGTCGAGGACGATGTCCTCGACGCCGGCTTGGGAAACGATCTGGGTCAACTCCGCCAGCCCGTCGAGCGAGTCGGCGCGGACGGCGAGCGGCGCTCCGGCCGCCTTGGCGACTTCGGCCATGCCAGCGGCGTTGTCGGCCGTCGCCGCGTGGAGGAGGGGTCGGGTTCCGGCGCATGCCTCGATCCCGGCCTTGGCGAGCTCGGGTGTGGAGACCAGCAGGATGAGCGGTTTCTTGCTCGCCCCGCGCACCGTCTGGATGGCGCCGGCAAAGGTCGCCGGGTCGCCGGAGGCAGCCTCGACGGCGAAGCCGTCCAGGCCGAGATCGATGCCGACGTAATCGACCTGGAATCCGTCGGCCTGCGCCACCTTCTTGGTCAGGGCCTCGGCTGGTTCGGTGTCGCGTACGCGCAGGAACAAGCCTGGCCGATGATAGAAGGTCTTCTCATGGCGGTACAGGACGGTTTCATTGCCGACGGCGATCTTGCCGTCCTCACCGGCCAATTCGACCAGGCGGATCGGCGGGGCCGACGCGGCTTCGAGCTTCGCCTTGGATTCGTCGGTGACGTAGGGGCAGGCCTTGAGTTCGGCCTGCTTGGCCGCCAGCTTCATGGCAAAGGCCAGGCAGGTCGGGTATCCGCACTCCTTGCAGTTCGTCTGCGGAAGGAGTTTGTAGATCTCGAGTCCAGAGAGCGGCATGTTCTACCTCCGCGGAGTCTCCGGGCGAGCACGAAGCTCGCCGGGAGCCTTCGTTGTCAGGCGGCTACCAGATCGTCGATCACGGCGCGCACGCGGCGCAGCGACTCCGGATGCCGAAGAACGAGCAGGTCGGCGCCGGAGTGGACCAGGGCGGCGGCCGTCATGGCCTCCCAGTTGAGCGCCCGCCTGGACCAATCGCCCCAGGCCTCGGGGACGCCTTCCCCCACCTTCGATTCTTTCACCTTCCAGGCTTCTTCCCCCGGGTTGACCAGCATCGGTTGCTGCGTCATCGAGTCGCCCTGGAGCGCTGCCAGGCGCAGACGTTCCATGACCGAGTAGCCGTACTCGATCCCGTACCCCAGCGCGCCGGTCGTCGGATCCATCACGATCCGCTCCAAGGGAAGCCCCATGTCGTGGATCAAGATGACCAGCTGCTTCGAGAGGTTAACGTCCATCGGGGTCTTCGACTGGACCAGGTGATCGTTGGCCAGGGCCGCAGCGACGATCGTGCGGTAGTTCTTGTCCTCGCAGATCCCGAGGAGCAGTCGCTCGCCCTTGGCCTCCTCGGCCACCGGGACGATCAGCTCATTGTCGAGCTCGGCTTGGCCCGGCCCGGCGACCGCCAACGGCAGGCCGGTCGCTTCGAGCACTTTGCGGACGACCGCCCGAGCCTTCTCCGGGGAGTTGGGAGAATCATCGGACTGGGTCGCGCTGAGCACAAGGTAGATCAGATCGGCACCGGCTGCCTCGGCGGCGCGGGCCCAGTCGGCCGGATCGTTCATCGCCTCTCCCCACGCTTCATACAGGAGCGGCGACCAATCGGCTGGCTTGCGATCGCGGATCTCGAGGGCGAGAGCTGGGCGGTTCGGAAGGCTCCCTTCAAAATCCAAGAAGGGAAGGGCGGTCTCCCCGCCGATCGTCAGGGTGCGGGAACGACTGCCGCCTTGTTCTTTGGTGGCGCCAAGGGTGACCGAGCGAACGGCGCCGGTGGATTTCTCTTTGTGGAGTTCAATCGTCATGACCGGCTCCTGTCTTGAAGCTGGGGAGGGCCTCGATCTGTTCACGCGCCCCGGTTCCCTCTCCGCTCGTCGGCGACCGCCAGACGGCGGAGAGGGAACGGAAAGGATCCATGGGGCCGACGTCAAGTGAGTCGGCTGAAGTCTCCGCCGCTAGAACATCGGCGGCATGTCGAGCGCCGGATGGTGCTTCTCGGTGATGTAAGCCACCAGGCCTTCGACGTCGGTGGCGTTCCGTTCGTCGCAGATCTTGCTCATCAGATCGGGGTCGCCCTCGCGTTCGGCCACCGCCCGGAACTGCTCGGCCATCTGCTCCTTGAGCACCGACGACATCCACACGACGCGCTTGAAGCCGCCGTCGGCCGAGATGAACTTCGGGCTCAGGATGTAGAACTTGCCGTGGCCCATGATCCCAGGCGTTTGCAGGCCGCCGCCGGCCATTCCGGCCAGGGTCGAGAACGTCATCCCGGCGGGCGTCATACTCGTGTCCTCGCGGCTGACGATCATCACGCCGTTGGCCTCGGGGATCACCATGGCGATGCACTCGAAGCACCCGCAGGCCGTCATCGGGTTCTCCATGATCGAGTACATCGAGACGTCGGATACCTGCTGGTGGCTGGCGCCGAGGGCGAACTCATTCACCCCGGCGAACGTCCCCTTGACCGGATCGAGGGTCGCCTGTTTCTTGATAGGCTGATTCGGCCCGGTCGGGTTGATCTGGTTGGAGGCCTTGCAATCGAGCCAGTTGTAGGCGCCGCACAGCCCGAGGCGTTCGGGGCTGATGATGCACAGGTGGTTCGGAGCGAACGACTGGCACAGCGTGCACGAGTAGAAGACGTCGACACTCTCGTCGGTCATGGCCCCCAGGCGGACGTTGCGCTCGTCGTAGGCGTGACGCGCCTTCTCCAGCCACTCGGCGTGCAGCGCCGGGTCCGTGATGATGGTCACCTGGACCTTGTCGACAATGCTTCCGAAGTCCTCGTGGAACCGGGCATGAAGGATGTCGCCGAAGTGCCTCAGGTCGAAGCCCTTGTCGGTGGCGGCCTGGGAGATCCGGATCCAGGCGATGTCGCGCTGGCCGATGTGCTGAATCCCCGAGGCGCCGTTGATGAAGTAGTGGATCTGACGCTCGAGCACCGGTTCGAAGTCGTGCTCCATCTTGCGGCCGGCGACTTTCACCAGGATCCCCAGGTCGGCCGCCCCCTGGGCCTCGACGCCGGAGAAGTCGGGGCCGATGACCTCGATCTTGCCGTCCTCGACGTTCTCGAGCTTGTCCATGAACAGGTACTCGAAGGCCCGGCTCTTCTTGCCGCCGAACTCGACTCGCATGTCATTCTTGCGGACGACCTCGCCTTCGAACGCCGAACCGTACGGGACCGGGATCGGGACCTCCGAGACCTTGACCTTGACGCCGCGCACCTCGATGCACTTCTGTACCAGGCGCTCGGCCCGCTCCAGATCGTCCTTGGCGGCGATCTCGTTGAACGGCATGGAGACGACGTGCTCGTAGGTAGTCACGCCGGTGGGCAGGATCTCGGGGATGATGGTGTCGGCCACCACGGGGAAGCCGAAGTTGATGGCGCCGGCGGCGGTGGCGTATTTCAGATCATCGACCTCGCCCAGCGCCAGGACGAAGGCGAAGACGCGGTTCTTGTTGTACATCAGGATGTCGCGCGCCTGGCCGCCCTTCATCCCGCCGAAGGTCAGCGCCGAGCGCACGGCGACGCCCAGGGCGTAGATCGCCGAGATCGTATCCGTTCCGAACGGGACGGTGTACGTGTCGTAGCCGAGCTCGACGCCTTCCTCGAGCAACTGGTGGATGATGCTGCGTCCATTGACGTTGCCCGAGAGGAAGCACAGGATGTTGCGACGCTGCAATTCACGCACGATCTTGACGGCGACCTCGTTCGACTTGGCGGCGCCGACGATGGCGGCGAAGCCGGGCATGCGGCCGTCAACGAGCTGGATGCCCCAGGTGCGGATCTGGACGTCGTCGATCGGTCCATTCAAGTGTCCATCGTGGCCGTTGCCGCCGGCGGCTTCGTCGGGGCTGGTGAACGCCGTGCCGCCGGCCAGGTGCGCCCCGGGCATCGCCTCGGGCTGCAGCCCATAGACGAATCGCAGGGCCATGATCGCTTCTTCGGCGAGCAGCGTGGCCATGCCGCTGTCGAGGGTCTCGCCCAGATAGGGGGTCCAACGACGGTCCGGCGGGACCGGGTGGAGCAGGCCCTTGGCCTGCTCGATGACCGGGGGCAGGTCGCCGATCGTGCTGACCTCCCGCCCGGTCATCCCGAGGATGACCGGCAGGTGATAGGCAGTGTTGGGGAAGGCGACCGGGGTATCCGGACCCTTGTCGGCCAGGGCGCGCTCGAGCATCTGCTCGGCTTCCATGACGACGGCGTTGGCGCCCCGGATGGCTCGGGTGGCGATGTAACGCGACATGCTAGTCCTCCTCGCACACGGGGGGAGTCGGTTTCAGGGTGGGGAGGCCGAGGAGCGTCATCGGCCTCAATTCGCCGGCACGCCGTAGAGGGCTTCGGCGCGCTGCTCGGGCGGGAGTGCGTCAATCTCGAGCATCCGGGCGTCGCCGCTGCGGCCGAACTTCTCCGGTTCATAGGCCGGCAAGCCGAGGGCGGCGCGCTTCTTGTCGATGTGCTCGAGGATCCGCTCGACCATTTCGGCCGGCTCGACGATGAACTCGATCTTGCCGCCGACTTCCTTCTCCCAGCCATCGCTGAGAATCCGGGTGACGACTTCGCTACCCTCGACGGGGCTGTGGATCCCCAGGATCACGTAGGCGCCGGAGGCGGCGGCGTAGGAGGCGATCGCAAGCGCCTTCTCGCTCATCCACTCCGGGGCGATGCCGACGGCCGGGATGTCGCTGATGTCATCGCCCAGGCCGCCTTCCTTGGCCATCTGGGAAAGCACCGTCAGGATGCGGGTGTTGTCGACGCACGAACCCATGTGCAGGACCGGCGGCATGCCGGTGGCCTCGCAAACCTCGCGCAGTCCGGGGCCGGCCCATTCCATCGCCGCCTCGCCGAGGAGGTACCCGTACTTGCCACTGGCGATGGCGCCACAACCGGTCTCGACGAGCAGGACGTCGTTCTTGAGCAGTTCGCGCACCAGGTAGTCGTGGGAGGCATCCTGGGTCGAGCGCGGATTGTTGCAGCCGACGTCGGCGACCACGCCGCGCAGCCGCCCGGAAACGATGGCGTCGTTGAGCGGGCGGAAGGAGGCCCGGTAGGTGCCGCCGAGCATGTAGTTAATGTACTCGTGGGAGAAACCAGGGACGACGTCCTCGCGCACATCCGGGATGCGGACGTCTTTGCGGTTCGGGTAGTTGTCGATCGCTCGCCGGACGATTTCCTTGGCGATGTCGAGGGCGCGGTGCTCTTCGAATTCAATGTGACGGGCACCGGAGATCTTGACCTTGGGCGAGGTCGTGATGACCTCGGTGTGGAAGTTCTTGGCCAGGGTTGGCAGGGCCTGCATGATGCACTGGACGTCGACGACCATGGCATCGACGGCGCCGGTCATGATCGCCAGTTCCTGATGCAGGAAGTTCCCGGCGGACGGCACGCCCTGGCGGACGAGGGTCTCGTTGCTGGTGCAGCAGATACCGGAGAGATTGATCCCCTTGGCGCCCTTCTGTTCGGCGTACGCCAGCAGTTCCGGATCGCTCGAGGCGGCCAGGATCATCTCCGATAGGGTCGGTTCGTGGCCATGCACGACGATGTTGACTTCGTCGTGCTTGAGGACTCCCAGGTTCACCTGCGAGACGAGCGGGCTGGGTGTGCCGAAAAGGATGTCGGACAAATCGGTGGCGACCATCGATCCGCCCCAGCCGTCGGACATGGCGGCCCGCATCGCTTGGTGGAGGATGTGCTCCGGATCCTGGTCGTCGCCCATGTGGGTCCGATGGAGGATATCGACGACCTCGCGGTCAATCCCGCGCGGCACGAGTTTCTGCTTGCGCCAGAGTTCCTTGCGCTTCTCGGGCGCCCGCTCGATCAGGTGCAGTTCGCCCGTCTGCTGCCCGAACATGGCGATGCACGCGTCGGCGACGTCGAGGGCGACCTCGCTCATCCCGCGCCCCTCGGTCGGGATGCCGAGCTCGGTCGCCAGGCGGTTGAGCTTGAACGGGTCGCGGATCTGGTAGCCCTGGGCCTCGCCGAGCGCCGTGGCGCGCAGGGTGAAGGCCAAGTCGCGGCCGTGGTCCGAGTGGGCGGCGGCGCCGGCGGCGACCGCCCGGGCGAAGTTGCGCGCCGTGATCGTCTCGATCGTGGCGCCGCAGACGCCGGTCTGCCCGTCTTTGGTGATGCGACACGGTCCCATGAAGCAGACATGGCAGCAGTTCCCGGTGGAGCCGATCGGGCATGGGGCCAGCTGGTCGGCCCGGGAGAACGCGGTCTCCAGGCCGAGCTCATCGGCGCGGATCAGCATCTCGCGCGCCGCCGGGTCGAGCGACCGCTCTTCGGGGGTCCGCATCTTCTTTCGGGAGGTCTTCTGTTCGGTCATGGGTCTCCTCTCGCTCTCAGTCTTGTGGTGTGGGCGGTACATCAAATCCGGGGCAGGGCCACAACGGGCGGCCCTGCCAGGACGGGGCTTCGTGGCTGAAGGCCAGGGTGCCGGCGACGACGGCGGTGTGCCGAGGGGCGGCCGGTCCGGCGGCAGGGATGGCGCGTTCGGGGTCGCCGGTGGTGTAGCCGGCGGCCGCCAGGGCCGCCTCAATCTTCGCCGCGTCTTGCTTTGCGGGGTCGAAGGCGACCGCCGCAGTATGGGCGGCGGGGCTCAGACGGATCTCGGCGACCCCGTCGAGCTTCTCGAGGATGGCCCGCACCGAGGCGACGTGATGGTCGGCGTACAGCGCGGGCAGCGTGAGGGTCAGGCGCTCCATGTCAGCGGTCCTCCGGGGGAGTCTCGGCGTATCCATGGGGGCGGAGGTAGGGCACCGGGGCCAGGTGGTCGACGATCTCGAGGCGCACGGCATCACGCACCAGATGACCGGAGACATGCATCAGGGTGTCGGCGTAGTCGGGGTCCTGGGTCATGCTGGCAAGGCAGGGGAAGTGGTGATGAAGCATCCCGGCCTTTTCGGAGGCCTCGTCGACGGGCGTGCCAGGGAGGTCTTCGGCGACGTGCCGGGCGCAGCCGCAGGCCGAATCGCGGACGACCTCGACCCGGTCGATGCGCCCATCGGCGACCGTGACGCGGAACTCGGGCCGGCCGAAGGTTTCGGCGAAGCGCCGGATCAGTGGGTCGTCGTAACCGGCCTCGAGGCGGTGGACGCCCGTGGAGGAACCCGTCAGGGAGCAAAAGGGCTTGGGAAAGGCGATCGCCACATTCATCGGCGTGAGCCAGCCCGAGACCTGGGTTTGCAGGCCAGTCGGCAGCGCCGAGGTGTGATCGATCGGTGCGATCACGGCCCGCGCGCCGCTCCGGCGGACGAGATCGGGGACGAGCTGCGCCATCCCAGGTACCTCGCCCAGCGCCAACAGCAAGTCGGCCTGCGGCAGATTCGCAGGGATGAAGTCGTCCGGGTCGTCGATGACCGGCGGTAGGCGGAGGGGGGCGGACCATGTCTCGACCGTCCAGTCGGTCGGCGCATGGCGCGCGACGTTGGCGGCAATCCGCTCGCCCCACAGTCCCTGCGTCACAGCAAGGACGCGAAAAGGATCGCTTGTTAGCGTTCCGCTGTTCATTCTCTCCCCATCGACCTGCCAAGTTGCACTTGCCATCGTCGGTGATCTGGTTCGGACAACCCCAGTGGGGAATGTCACAGAGCCTACCGCCGGACTTCCCCATGGTGGCTTCCGTTCAGATCCAACAGTTCGTGGGGATTTCGACCCGAAGCCGACCGTGTCGAGTGCCCGATCGAAGTGGCAATTGACTAAATCGGACAAACCAGAGGGGGTTTACCCAATCGTCGCTCGCCACTGATTGCCCGGCGGGTGGCCGGCCTGTGAAGCCTCCCGATCTGCACTGCGCAGAGGAGAGGCGGACAGTGTTCCTGTGGGCGGAGCGCGGAAGCGCGAAGGGAAATGCCCACCCAGGTTATAGAATGTGAATGGAGGCACAAGATGCCCCGCATCGGCTCCCCTGGGTCGTCGCGCCTCCGGCAACTAGGCTTGGAAGGCCGAATGGTTGCCGGCGTGGTGGGCGTGATCGTGCTGACCGCGGTTGCTGCCGGGCTTCCGGCTTATGCTCTGGTCCGCTCGGAACTGGAGCGCCAGGCTTGGGCCCGGGTAGAACAGGGTGAAGCGGCCTCCCGCGCTCTAGTACAAGCCGAGCTAGACCGGCTGAGCGACCTAGCTGTCCTGACCGCCGAGCGCCCGACCTTGCGAGCCCTCCTCGAAGCCGGTCGTTATGCCGACCTCCAGGCGTATCTCGCGGCTTTTGAGGGCTCGGCTGGCCTTGATGCGCTGGCGATTGTCAGCCCCACCGGGGAGGTTCTGGCAGGGGACATCGGCCCAAAGCCTCAAGCCGGCCCTCTTCCAGAGGGCGCATCGGTTGTTCCGGCTGAGGATCCGGACGTCTGGGCGATGCTGGCGGCCTCAGCGCCGATCCTCGACTCCACCGGGGAAGACCAACTGGCCACAGTCCTGGTGGCGCGCGATTTGGACGATGGCTGGCTCGGCGACCTGGGTGCGCAGACCGGTCTTGATCATAGCCTCGTCGTGGGCGGTATCCGCCGCGCGACGACGATAGTCGGAGCTGCCGGCACGCCCGCGCCCGAAGCACCTCGCGAGCGCGACCAGGTTGCCGGCAGGCCGTACGACTCGACCTTGATCCTCGTCGGAGGCCCGGAATCGCACATCGAGCTTGAAGTGGCTCTTCCGGTGGAGGGGATCCTCCGCGAGGAGCGGCGGGCCCTCCTGGCGCTTGGGACGAGCACGGCGATCGTCGCCGCGGCCGCGGCCTTGCTTGGCTTGATCCTCAGTCGGGCGATCACCCGCCCGCTCGACCGCCTGACGGAAGCCGCCCGGCGGATCTCCGGCGGCGACCTGGATACCCCGGTACCGATGCCGGCCGGACCACCCGAGATCGCCCTTCTGGCCGCGTCCCTCGAAGAAAGCCGCGCCACCACCCTCCAGACCCTCGAGACTCTCTCGCGCCAGAAGGCGTGGCTCGAGACCTTGCTGCAGTCGATCGTGGAAGGGATCGTCACGCTCGACGGGCAGGGTCTGATCACGACGTTCAGTCCGGGAGCCGAGCGATTGACCGGATGGCGGGCGAGCGAGGCCGTCGGACGGCCCGCCAATGTGATCTTCCGGACGCCGGACGGGGCGCCCTTCCTCGACCGGCTGCCGCGACCGGGCGACCGCCGCCCGGTGCAAGTCGTCGATCGGCGCGGCCAGACGCTGACGCTCTCGATCACCGATGCGAAGATGCGTCCGCCGGAAGAGTCGGAGGTGCACCTGGCGCTGGTCCTGCGGGACGTCAGCGAGGACGAGGCCGTCCGACAGCTGCGCTCCTACTTCTTGGCGAACATCTCGCATGAGTTCCGCACTCCCCTCTCGGCGATCCGCGCCTCGGTCGACCTCCTGCTCGAGGACCTGGCCGGCCTTTCCCGGAATGAGATCGCCGAGTTGCTTCGCTCGGTCTATCTGAGCGTCACCGGATTGCAGACGCTGATCGACAATCTTCTCGAGAGCCTGAGCATCGAAGCCGGGCGCTTCACCATCCGGCGGGTTCCATCCGATCTGACGAGGGTCATCGGGCAATCGGTCCAGGTGATGCGGCCGCTGCTAGAGCGCCGGGAACAGTCACTCGAATTGGTCCTACCCGCCTCCCTCCGGCCGGTGTGGATGGACCCCATGCGAGTCGGGCAGGTGGTCGTGAACTTGCTCTCGAACGCCAGCAAGTACAGTCCGGTCCGCCGCCCCATCTCTCTGGAGGTGGAAGCTGGCGAAGAGCGTGTGGTCGTGCGGGTCAGCGATCGCGGCGATGGGATCGATCCGCAGGATCGGGACAACCTCTTCCGCCGCTTCGTCCGCTTGGAGCCCTCCGATCCCGGTCAGTACGGGGTCGGCCTGGGGCTTTCGGTGGTCAAGGCGATCGTGGAGGAACACGGCGGTCAGGTCGGAGTGGCCGATCGCCCGGGCGGAGGCTCGATCTTCTGGTTCCAGCTGCCGTTCCACGAGGAGCCGTCATGAAGGCGCTCATCGTCGATGATGATCTTGCCCTGGCTGATGTATTGTCGTTCACCATGCGGCGCGCCGGGTTCGAAGTCATTACAGCCCACGACGGACTTGCCGCCCTCGAACGCTGGCGGGAAGACTCGCCTGATCTGATCGTCCTGGATCTCAATCTCCCCAAGTTGGACGGCAACCACGTCTGCCGACAGATTCGGAGCGAGTCTGACACACCGATCATCATGCTGACGGTCCGGGCGGAGGAGGATGACGTTGTGCGCGGCCTGGAGCAGGGCGCCGATGACTACATCGTCAAGCCGTTCAGCCCGCGGCAGCTCGTGGCGCGCGCCGAGGCGGTGTTGCGCCGGGCGCGGGCGGCCCTGCCGCGCGGTCCTCTTGCGGTGGGAGAGGTGACCCTCGAGCCGGGGCGGGTGCGGCTGCGCCGCAACGGAGAGACCGAGGTGCCGCTGACGCGCCTGGAGGGCCGGCTGCTGGAAGCCTTGATGCTGAACACCCCCCAGGTCGTCTCATCCGACTCGTTGATCGATGCCATCTGGGGCCCGTCGGGGGGGGATCGGTCAATGCTGAAGCAACTCGTCTATCGCTTGCGTCAGAAGGTCGAACCGGACCCCTCGGACCCAACCCACATCCGGCACGTTCCCGGCGCCGGGTACCTCTTCGAAGCCTGACCCACGCTTCCCCCAGCCGGATCCCTGCGGTTGTTACCGGTCTGTGACCGCCCTTTGACCTTTGGTGTGACCTGCCTTCCTTAGAGTGGGGACAGACAGGACGGCGCGATCGAGGGCCCGAAGCTCGCCGGCTGGGGCGACGATCGCAGCGGAGGAGGGCGAAATGTCCGGGGTCATGGTGCTCATTCGAAAGATGCGCAGTCCGGAGACGAAGTTGGTCCTCGAGGCGGTGGCCGAGATGCGGGCGCGCGGTTGGCTTGAGGATGGATCGCTGCGAGGGGTGCTGTTGTGTCATACCCATCTCGATGGCGCCGACTTGTACAAGGCCAATCTGCACGAGGTCGACCTGCATCAGGCCCATTTGGATGGCGCCGATCTGAGTCTGGCCGATCTGGCGGGGGCAAAGCTGACGCGGGCGACTCTGCGCGGCACCAACTTGAGCCAGGCCAATCTAGCCGGTGCCGACCTGTTCAAGGCCGACCTGACCGACGCTCGGAATCTGACCGACGACCAGCTCGCCAGCGCCAAGCGGTTGTGCTTTGCGACGCTCCCCGACGGAACCCCCTATGACGGCCGGTTCAATCTAGCCGGCGACATCGACCTGGCGCGCTGGGGAAAGGTGGACCCCGACGATCCTGCGGCGATGGCGTACTTCCTGGGGGTTTCCCTCGAGACCTATCTGCGAGGTCAAGGAAAGACCGAATTGGCGCCTGAGATTCCGGCGTAGGTCTGCCGCTTGCGATCTCGCCAGGCCCGCAAGCGCCCGGCCGGCGCGGCGGGCAAGGAGAGGAACCGATGTCGCTGATCGGGCTTGCGATCGTGATCCTGGCCTCCGGCTTCTTGGCCGCGCGTGCCCGGCGCTTGCTCGCCTCAGCCCTCTGGCTGGCCGGGACGAGCGCGCTCGCGGCGATCTTCCTCTACCTCCTTGGTGCGTACGAAGTGGCGGTCATCGAGCTGAGCGTCGGCGCCGGGTTGGTGACGGTCCTGCTAGTCTTCGCCATCAACATTGCCGGGGAGGAGAAGGTCGGGCTGCCTTCCGTCGTGCCGCGCGGATTGGCCTGGCTGCTTTGCCTTGCCCCGCTGGCTGTAATCGGAGCGCTGATTCTGCCGCAGCTCACGACCGTTGCGCCGCCGGCCGTCGCCGGGTTCGTCAACGTGTTGTGGCAGGACCGGGCGCTGGATGTGATCGTCCAGGTCGTCCTGATCTATGCCGGCGTGCTGGGACTGCTCGGCTTGCTGGCCGAGAAGGAGGCTCCGCTTCGGCAGCCGGTCGCCCGCGAAGTGGCGGAGAAGCGTGAACAAGCGTTGCTGACGATGGAGACTGCCGCCCGACACGAGGAGGTGCAGCTATGACCATCTCGGTACTGACGGTCGGAGTGGTGCTCGTCTTGGGCCTGTTGGCCGTCGGGTTCTACGCGCTCCTGGCCAGCCGCAACCTGATCAAGGTCGTGATCGGCCTTCAGATCCTCGTGAAGGGGGCTGTCCTGGCCCTGATGCTGGCCGGCTCGGCGAACGGCCAGATCCAGGTGGCCCAGAGCCTGGCCGTGACGGTGATCGTCGCCGACACGGTGGTGGCCGTCATCGGCATGGCCTTGGCGGTCCAGATTCGGCGGCGGACGGGCACGATGGACGTGCGGCGGCTTTCGATCCTGCGAGGCTGACGATGGTGACTTGGCTGGTTCTCCTTGCGATCGGACTCCCGTGGCTGGGCGGCTTGGCCGTCTGGATCATCGGGGACCGCCGGCCGCGAGCGCAGCATGTTTTGGCTTGCGCCTTTGCCGCCGGGGCAGGGTTGGCCTCGGTGGCGCTGGTCTTTCAGGCCGGGGCGATCCCCGTCGTACGCTTTCCGATGGGCGGAAGCTTCGGCGACCTGACCTTCATCCCCAACGGCCTGGGCGTGTTCCTGGCGGCAGTGGCATGCGTCGTCGGCTGCCTGGCGGTGATCTTCTCCGTCGACTACATGCGCGATGAGGGGCAACTTGGGCGCTACTACGCCCTGGTGCTCCTGTTCATCGGAGCCATGGTAGGGCTGGTCCTCTCGGGGAGCCTGCTGTTCATGTTCCTCTTCTGGGAGATCACCGCCTTCTGCTCCTACGCACTGATCTCCTTTCACAACGACAACCCGGCTGCCGTCGCCGGCGGCATCAAGGCGCTGGTGATGACTCAGCTCGGCGGCATCGGACTGCTGGCCGGAGCGCTGTTCGCCTACAACGCCTTCGGAACGTACGAGATCGATATCTTCCTGGCGCGCGCCGGCGAACTGGGGCCGACCATTCTCGCCGTCGTCGCCTTCGGCTTCCTGATCGCCGCAGCCGCCAAGTCGGCGCAGGTGCCCTTCCATACCTGGCTACCCGATGCGATGGAAGCGCCTTCGCCGGTCACCGCATTGATCCACGCCGCCACGATGGTCAACGCCGGGGTCTATCTGCTGGCGCGGTTCTACCCGGCGTTCGCCCTCGTGCCCGGCTGGCGCACCGCGGTTGTCATTGTGGGCGTGCTGTCGGCGTTGCTGGCCGGGTGGATGGCCCTGGTGTGCCCGGACCTGAAGCGCGCCCTGGCGTACTCGACGATCAGTCAACTGGGCGTGATGGTGTACGCCGTTGGCGTTGGGGCGGTCTTCGCCTCGCAGTTCCACCTGCTAAGCCACGCGCTGTTCAAGGCACTCTTGTTCCTGGCGGCCGGGGCGGTGATCCACGCCGTCTCGACGCGTGAGCTCGCCCGCATGGGAGGCCTGGCCCGGACGATGCCCTTCGTGCGAACGGCGTTCGTCATCGGCTTCCTTGGACTTGCGGCTATCCCGATCGCCAACGGCTTCTTCAGCAAAGAGCTTGTCCTGGAGAGCGGCCTGACCGACGGGCCGTCGTGGGCCTATCTCGGCATGGTGTTCGGCGGTGGGCTGACGGCGTTGTACGGGCTGCGCTTGGTGGATCTGACGTTCGGCGGCGAGCGGCGGGGCGCCGGCGGTCATGATGCCGGTCGAGCGATGCGGTTCTCCTTGGGGTTGTTGTCTTTCGGCACGCTGACCTCCTGGATCCTGGCAGGACCTATGACCCAGATCCTGGCTGCGACGATGTCGTCGCATCACATCGAAGCCGCCACGACACTTGAAGTCGTGGAGGAGATCTTCACCGCGCCGCCGACCTGGCTGGCGCTCGCGGTGACCGCGCTCGGCCTGGCGGTGTGGCGTTGGCGAGGGACTCTCACGGGCCTGTCGACCGCGCTGGAGCCCCTGGCCGTTTGGGGAAGAAAGGGTCTTGGCTTCGATTGGATCAACGCCCAGATCGTCCGGGCGACCGTCGGCGCGGCCGGTGGATTGCGGCGGACGCAGACCGGGCAGCTTGCCTGGAACGTCGCCGGCCTCCTGGTCGGTCTGCTGGCCATGGCTGTGGCGATGACCTTGTGGGGCTGACATGAACGCACCTGCCTTCCTTGGAATGATCGTCCTCCCGCTGGGGGGTTCCCCGCTGATCTACCTGGCCGGTCGCCTCTCCGGCCCGCGGCGGGCGACGGTCGTGGCTCAGATCCTGGCCGTGACGGTCTTGGCGGCGGCGTGGATCCCGTTTGTGGTCTCCGCGCAAGGTCCGATGCCGACTCCGTGGACCTTCGGAACGGTGTCGCTGAGGCTCGATGGGCTGGGCCTGCTGCTGGCTGCGGTCGCCCTCGGTCTCGGATTGCTGGTGGCTTTGTTCTCCGGAAGCTACCTCGCCCGCGACATCGGCCAGGAGAAGTTCTTCGCCATGCTGACGGCGATGGTCGGAGTGATGATCGGTCTGGGGGTTGCCGGCGACCTGTTCAATTTGTGGATGTGGTTTGAGGCGATGGCGGTGTGTTCCTACCTGCTGGTGGCCTTCCATCGGGAACAACCGGCGGCTCTCGAGGCCGGAGTGAAGTACCTCTTCCAGAGCGCGACCGGATCGATCCTGGTGTTGATCGGCGTCGCGCTGGTCTTCGCCGAAACCGCGACGCTGGATCTGGCCGAGATCCAGGCAGTGGCGACCGCCTCCCCGACGTTGCTGGCCGCCGGTGCGCTGTTCGTGATCGGTTTCGGGGTCAAGACGGCGCTCGTCCCCATGCACACCTGGCTGCCGGACGCGCACTCTATGGCGCCCAGCGGGATCAGCGCCATGTTGTCGGGCGTGGTGATCGAGGCCGGTTTGGTGGCGATGGTTCGCTCGGTCGGCGCACTCTCGGGTGCCACGCCGGTGTGGGGGGCCGTCTTGCTCGCCTTGGGCGCAGTCAACATGCTCGTCGGCAACCTGATGGCGTTGCGCCAGACCCAGGTCAAGCGGTTGCTGGCGTTTTCAAGTCTGGCGCACGTCGGCTACATGTTGCTCGGGATCGGCGTAGCGGCCCTGGCAGGGAGTGCCCTCGGCGCGCAAGGCGGCCTGTTCCACCTGGTGACGCACGGGATGATGAAGGGCCTGGCGTTCCTGGCGGCCGGAACGCTCCTCTTCACGTTGAATCTTGCGCGCGGCGATCATGCGCCTCTGGTCATCGCTGACCTTGGAGGGGCGGCCCGCCGCTACCCGCTGGCGGCGCTCGCGCTCAGCCTGGGTGTCCTCGGTCTGGGCGGGATCCCCCCGCTGGCGGGGTTCATGTCGAAGTGGCAGATCTTCGTCGCCGGTGCCGGAGTCGGAACCGTTATCGTGGCGGCGCTGGTCGTCTTCGCCGCGCTCAACAGTGTCCTGTCCCTCGCCTACTATGCGCCTCTGGTCAACGCGGTCTACCGCCGCCAGCCGTCCGAGGCCGTCATCGAGGGCGCACCGATGCCGAAGGCGATGAGCGTACCGCTGATCGTCCTGGGGATCGCCATCCTGGCCGTCGGGGTGTGGCCAGCGATGATGGATTGGCTGACGGTGCCGGCCGGCCAGGCCGTAGCCGCGCTGTTTGGAGGATGAGGTGGAGACGAGCCCCTTGCTGGTCCTGACACCGCCGGTTGCCTTCCTGATCTATGTCGCGCTGGTGGCGGGCCTGGCCGCCCTCGGACGCTACCTTGCCGGTCCGGCCAAGGCCACCGAGATGAAGATCAGCGCCTACTCGAGCGGAGAGGCTCCGCCCAAGTCGGCGGCCGCGCCCGGGTATCGGCCGTTCTTCGTCGTGGCGCTCTTCTTCACCATCCTGCACCTGGGCGTGCTGATGCTCGGCAGCAGTCAGTTCCTTCCGATGTCGGGGATCTACTTGATTGGGCTGATGCTCGCCCTGCTGGCACTGGTCTTGGGTTGAGGAGGCGACAATGGCACCCAGCCCCAATCCGATTGTCGAGAGCCTGGATCGCTTGAAGACCTGGGCGCGTATCAACTCCCCGTGGGTGGTGCACTTCAACACCGGGTCGTGCAACGGTTGCGACATCGAGATCCTGGCGACGCTCACCCCGCGCTACGACCTCGAACGCTTCGGAGTCAAGTTGAAGGGGAGCCCGCGCCACGCGGATGTGCTGCTGTGCACCGGCCCGGTGACGGCGCAGGCGCGCCAGCGCCTGGTCCGGGTGTATGAGCAGATGCATGAGCCGAAGTTCGTCGTCGCCATCGGCTCCTGTGCGCTGTCGGGAGGCGCGTTCCGCGGTTGCTACAACGTCGCCGGCGGGATCGACCAGGTGGTCCCCGTGAACGCCTACATCCCGGGGTGCCCGCCGCGACCGGAAGCGATCATCGACGGTGTTGTGAAACTGCTGATGAGTCTGGCGCCGGCGCCGGTGGCCGTCGCCCCGCTTGAAGAGGTGTTGCGATGATGCCGACGGAGAAGGCGATCGAGATCGGACGTGAGTTGGCCGAGCGCTGGAGCTGGCGGCTGGAAACGCGCCAGCCCGAACCGACGCGGCTCGATGTGATCCTGACCTCCCCGGCCGACCTCGTGCCGGTTGCCGTGGCCCTGCGGGTGCAGCGGCTCGGGTACCTGGCGGCCGTCACCGGTCTCGACCGGGGCCCGGATGGCGGGACGCTCGAGCTGCTCTACCACTTCTGCCACGGGGCGGCCGTGATCACGCTGCGCCTGTCGGTGCCGCGCCAAGGTGCCGTCGTCCCGACGCTGAGCGACATCATCCCCAGCGCAGAGAGCTCGGAACGGGAGATCGCCGAGATGTTCGGGGTGACCTTTGAAGGCCTGAGGCCGGCGGGCTATCTGTACCTGCCGGATGAGTGGCCCGAGGCGACCTATCCACTGCGCAAGGACTGCACCCCGCCGATGTTAGCCGGTGCCGTGGAATCCTGAGGAGGGTGAGATGCAGGAGACGACTCGCAGCGAACTCTTCACCGTCCCCATCGGGCCGCAGCATCCGGCGCTGAAGGAGCCGTCGCATTTCCGCATCACGGTCGACGGCGAGATCGTCACCGATGCCTTCGTTCGGCTGGGGTACGCCCACCGAGGGATCGAGAAGGCGGCCGAGTCGCGCAATTGGGTGCGCAACCTCTACCTGTTCGAGCGCGTCTGCGGGATCTGCTCTCATATCCATGCGACGGCGTACTGCCTGGGGGTCGAGCGCCTGGCCGGGGCTGAAGTGCCGCCGCGTGCCCAGGCGATCCGGGTCCTGGTGGCCGAGCTCGAGCGGATCCACAGCCACCTGTTGTGGCTCGGCGTGGCGGCGCACGAGGCCGGCTTCGACACCTTGTTCATGTACTCGTGGCGCGATCGCGAAGCGATCATGGATGTCCTCGAGGGGCTCACCGGGAATCGGGTGAACTACTCGGCCAATGTCCTGGGCGGGGTCAAGAACGACGTGGACGATGCCCAGCGCGGTGCCATCCTGCGCGCCATCGACGGACTCGAAGGACGTTCGTACCACTATCTAGATGTCGTGACGACCGACGCTCTCTTCCTCCAGCGCACCCGCGGCATTGGCGTCATGACTCGCAACCAGGCCGAGGTCATGGGGGCCGTCGGTCCGACGGCGCGGGCCTCGGGGGTCACCCGCGACGTGCGCGTCGATGCGCCGTACGCCGCGTACGACCGCTACCCCGTAGTGCGGGTCGTCGAGAGCGCTGGCGATCTGGAAGCACGTTTCGTCGTCCGGATGCGCGAGTTGTTCGAGTGCTATCGCCTGATCCGCTACTTGCTCGACAACCTGCCGCCGGGCGATCTCCGTGGGCGGATGCCGCGGCGGATCCCCGAGGGCGAGACGGTCAGCCGGGTGGAGGCGCCGCGTGGGGAGTTGTTCTACTTCCTCAAGAGCAACGGCAGCGACACGCCGGAACGAATCAAGGTCAGGACCCCGACCATCTGCAACCTGACGTCGGTCGTCAAGCTCGTCATCGGTCACCAGTTGGCCGATGTGCCCATGATCCTGGCCGGGATCGACCCGTGCTTCTCGTGCAACGACCGCACTGTGCAGCTCGACGAGATCACCGGCGGCAGCCGGATCTGGACCTGGGACGAACTTCGCCGGAACAGCCGCGAGGACGGACATGGACACCGCGACTAGCCTTGCCGCCATCCTGGTCTTCCCGAGCGGCTTCTTCCTGCTGGCGGCCAGCCTGGCGTACGAATGGGTCGATCGGAAGCTGTTGGCAAAGCTGCAGAACCGCGTCGGCCCGCGCTGGTTCCAGCCGCTGGCTGATGTGGTCAAGCTCCTGGCCAAAGAAGAGGTGATTCCGGAAGGCGTCAATCGGTTTCTGTTCGTCGGTCTTCCGATCGTCGGATTGGCCGCGCCCCTCACGGCCGCGCTGTACATTCCGCTGGCCGGCCTGGGCCCCGTCTTCAGTTTCCCGGGGGACCTGATCGTCACGATCTACTTGCTCAGCCTGCTGACGATGTCGATCGGCCTGGCGGGGTCGAATGCAGTTGGGCGGTTCTCGCTCGTCGGTGCCACCCGCACTCTCACCCAGCTCTTCTCCTACGAAGCGCCCTTCCTGTTGGCGCTCCTGGGACCAGCGCTCGTCGCCCGAAGTTGGCAGATCGGCACGATCGCCGAAGCGGCTGGGGAGCGCTGGTTCATCCTGACGCAGCCGTTGGGGTTCCTGGTGGCACTGATCGGGTTGATGGGGAAGCTCGAGCTCCCGCCCTTCGACGCCCCCGAGGCCGAGACGGAGGTTGTCGCTGGCGCCCTGACGGAGTACAGCGGGCGCGGCCTGGCGCTCTTCCGCCTCGGGAAGGATGTGGAGCTCGTGTTAGGGCTGACGCTTGTGGCCGCCTTCTATCTTGGCGGCGTGGAAGGACCGCTGGCCTTCTTCCTCAAAACTCTGGGGTTGCTGCTGGTCGTGGCGGGACTTCAGGCGGTCCTGGCCCGCCTCCGCATCGATCAAACTGTCGGATTGTGGTGGCGCTTCGGGGTCTTGCTCGTCCTGGTCCAGTGGGGCGTGACCTGGCTCTTGGAGGGAGCGTGGCGATGAAACTGGCGACGATGTTCCCGGATGTCATCCCCTCCCTGTTCCGCCCGCCGACTACCGAGCGCTATCCCTTCGAGCGGCGACCGGCGCCGGAGCGTCTGCGCGGGCTGCCGGTGTGGACTCGCGAGACGTGCACCGGTTGCGGCCTGTGCGCCACCGACTGCCCGTCCCAGGCGATCGAGCTGGTGGTGTTCGACAAGAAGGCGAAGAGCATCGTCTTCGGCTTCCACGTCGACCGCTGCACGTTCTGCGGCCAATGCGCCTTCAGCTGCAAGCAGGGAAGTCTGACGTTGCGCGCTGATCAGTGGGAGCTCGCCTCGCTGGGCCGCCGCGACCTGATGGTTCATTTCGGGGAGGCGAAGGACGTTGAGGATGTATTGGCCGGCATCACGACCCGGTCTCTGGCGGGTCCCGCCGAGGAAGGTCTGGGAGGGGAACTGTCCCCACCGACCGAGGAGACCGGAAGTGGCTGAGGCGCGTCGCGTCGCCATCCTCGGGGTCGGCCATCGGCTGCGCCGGGATGACGCGGCCGGCCCGGAGGTCTGTGATCGGATGCGCGCCGACCTGGGTCTGCACCCCGGAGTTCTGGTCGTCGACGGGGGCCCCGCGCCCGAGAACTGCATCGGCCTGCTGCGGGCATTCCATCCCGATCTCGTCGTGGTCATCGACGCGGCCCAGATGGGCGCCGAACCGGGCACCGTCCGATGGCTCTCCCTGGCGGAGGCCGGGAGGTGCGGGGCTTCCACTCACACCCTCCCGTTGCCGACCTTCTGCAGACTCATCCAGGGATCCTTGGGTTGCGAAGTGATCATCATGGGGATCGAACCCGGCGATACCTCGTTCGGGGAAGGTCTGACCCCGCCGGTCGAGGCGGCCGTCCGAAGTCTGACGCGAGGCGGCTTGGCAGCGCTGGCCGCACACCGACCGGAATTCGGCCATGTTGGCGGTGAGGAGGAGCGGGCCGTATGAACGTCCGCATCTTGGGCAAGCAGCGTATCTTCGAATGGGTGGAGGGCCTTCAAGGGAGTTGGCGGGTCGTCGGCCCGCAGGCCTCGAATGGAGGGTGGGGCTTCGGTGAGATCCGGTCGGCGGATGAGATTGCTCTGGACTACCCGACCACGATCCTCCCGCCGAAGAAAGCACTCCTACCCACGCGACAGGTCCTCTTCAACTATTGTGAGGGACGGCCTGAAATCTGTCGCGACGCCGTTCCTACGGTCCTGCTTGGCGTTCACACGTGCGATCTGCACGCCCTGACCTTGCTCGACCGCGCCTACGGTGGGGATCCGCCCGACCCGCTGTATCGAGCGCAGCGGGCGGAAACCGTCGTCGTCGGTCTCGAGTGCCTCCGGCCGTGCACGGACCAGGCGTTCTGCAAGAGCATGGGGACGATTGCGCCGCCCGAAGGCGTCGACCTGCACCTGACCGACCTGGGCGAAGCGTATGTCGTCGAAGTCGGCACGGAGCAGGGTAGAGCGCTGCTGGAGGATTCGATCAGCCTCCCCACCGCAGCCGAGGACGACCTGCGTCGGCTGGACCGGGTCATGGGAGAGAAGTGGGCGCGCTTCCCGAATCGGCTCGACTTCGACGTCAGCCAGCTGCCAGCCCTGATGCTCTCGAGTCGGAGCAGCGAAGTGTGGACGGAACTTGCGGCGCGCTGCCTGGGGTGCGGCGCCTGCACCCTGGTCTGTCCAACCTGCACCTGCTTCGATGTCCGCGACGAAATGGATCTCTCCCTGGAATCCGGATCGCGTGTCCGCGTCTGGGACTCCTGTCAGATCGCCTCGTTTGCGGTGGTCGCCGGAGGACACAACTTCCGGGCTGATCGTGCGGGCCGGCTGCGCCACCGCTTCCTGCGCAAGGGGCGCTACCAGAAGAAGGCCTTCGGACTGCCCGGGTGTGTCGGCTGCGGCCGGTGCGCGACGGCCTGCCTGGCGCGGATTACGCCGATCGAGACCTACAACGCGCTGTATCGCCGGATGGGAGAAGCCCGCCCGACGGCTACGGAGGTGGTCGCATGACCACGCGGCTGCGCGAGACCCTCGACGCCACCTCCGTCTATCTCCCGGTGGAGGCCCGTATTCGCAGTCTGCGGCGGCTGACAAAGCTGGAGACCTTGTTCACCATCGAACTCCCGGCAGGCGTCTCGCTCCATCATGATCCGGGCCAATTCCTCGAGGTCTCCGTCTTCGGGGTTGGCGAGGCGCCGATCAGCATCTCGTCTTCGCCCAGCCGCAGCAACGGAACCTTCGAGCTGTGCGTCCGTCGGGTGGGGGAGGTGACTTCGGCCCTGCACACCCTTCACGCCGGGGACGCCATCGGCGTGCGCGGACCGTTCGGGCACGGGTTTCCGATCCATCAGTTCCGTGGGAAGGATCTCCTGCTGGCGCCGGGAGGGCTCGGTCTGGCGCCGCTGCGGTCCCTGATCCAGCAGGTGCTCGACGAACGTCGGCATTTTGGACGGGTCACCATGCTCTACGGCGCCAGGCATCCGTCCGAGCTCCTGTTCACGGAGGAGCTAGAGGATTGGGCCAAGCGTGGGGATCTGGAGGTCCACCTGACCGTCGATCGCCCCGATGAGGGGTGGACGGGCAATGTCGGTGTCATCACGACGCTCTTCCCGAAGGTCCAGGTTCATCCGCGCAATACGGTCGCGGTGACCGTCGGACCGCCGGTCATGTATCGCTTCGTGCTGATCGAGCTGCTGGCCAAGGGGATCCCGGAGGGCGACATCTGGCTCAGCCTCGAACGCCGGATGAAGTGCGGCGTGGGCAAGTGCGGGCACTGCCAGATGGATCACATCTTCACGTGTCAGGACGGCCCCGTGTTCTCGTACGACTCGATCAAGCCCCTGCCGGAGGCGCTCTAATGGGCGGCCACAAAGCATCGAGACCGCGCGTCGCCTTCTTTGATTTCGCCAGCTGCGAGGGGTGCCAGCTGACGGTGGTCGACTCGCTGCAGCGCTATCCGGATCTGCTGGAGGCCGTCGAGATCGTGCAGTTCCGGGAGGCGATGAGTGAACGCGGCGAAGACTACCAGGTGGCGTTCGTTGAAGGTAGCTGCACCCGACCGTCGGACGAAGCCCGCCTCCTGGCGGTTCGAAAACAGGCGAAGTACGTTGTGGCCCTGGGTGCCTGCGCCCACATCGGTGGGGTCAACGCCGGGTGTCACGGGAAGGACCCCGACGAACTGCGCCGAAGGGTATACGGCCCGGCAGGCGACTCGATTGAGACCGGGGAGGCGCGACCGATCGGATCGGTGATCGACGTCGACGCCGTGATCCCCGGATGTCCGATCGACCGCGACGAGTTCATCCGCGGCGTCCGGTGCTTGTTGCAGGGTCGGTTGCCCCGCCTGCCTGACACGCCGGTCTGCTATGAGTGCAAACTGCGGGAGAACGAATGCCTGATCCGGCATGGTCAGGTCTGTCTGGGACCGATCACCCGCGCCGGATGCGGAGCGCTGTGCCCGACCTATGGCACCGGCTGCGAAGCCTGCCGGGGCCTGGTGCCCGATGCCAACCAGGCCTCCCTGCGGACCATCTTTGCCGAGCATGGCCTGGCAACCGAGGCGAGCGAGGCCGCCCTCGAGCTATTCCTCCGGCGCGAACTGGCTGTGCAGGAGGTCTGACATGGCGACGGTCGAAACGCGGCAAGACGTCCACATCGACCTGCACTATCTGACCCGGATCGAAGGCCACGGGCACCTGCGGATCGACACCCGGCGGGGCGACATCGAGCGGTGCGAACTGAACGTCGTCGAGGCGCCCCGCTTCCTCGAAGCGATGCTGGTTGGGCGCCCCCATGCCCAGGCGCCGCACCTTGCGTCGCGCATCTGCGGGATCTGCTCAGTGTCCCACACCACAGCTTCGGTACGGGCGGTCGAGAAAGCCCTTGGGATCGAGGTCAGTCCGCAGACAGAAGACCTGCGAAAGCTGGCCTTCTACGGCGAGATCCTCGACAGCCACATCCTCCACGCATATCTCCTCGTCGCTCCCGACTTCTTCGGTCAGCCCAGTGCCATCGCCCTGGCCGGAGAACAACCGGAGGTGGTGACCCGGGCGCTGCGGATGAAACGCCTGGCGGGTGATCTGTGCGCTGTGCTGGCCGGTCGCCACACCCATCCCATCTCGATCGCCGTGGGAGGGTTCAGGCACCTCCCGACGACTGCCACCGTGGCCGGGTTGCTCGATCGCCTCGTCGAGGCGCGAGCCGACGTCGCCGCCACCCTGGATCTGTTCCGGGATCTCTCCTTCCCGCCGCTCAACCGGGAGACCGAGGTGCTGGCCCTGAGGCGGGACGACGAATACGCCTTCATCGATGGCGACATCGCCTGCTCCGATGGAGGACGGTGGCCGGTGGACCGGTACGCCGGGGTCGTTGAGGAACATGTCGTGAGCCATTCGACGGCCAAGCATTCCCGCCACGCCCGCAACCCCTACATGGTCGGCGCGCTGGCCCGGTTCAAGATCAACCATGATCGGCTCCACCCGAAAGCCAAGGGGGCCGCCGCCGCCCTCGGACTGACCCCGGAGGCGTCCAACCCCTACCTGATCACGGCCGCCCAGATTGTGGAACTCGTGCACTGCCTGGAAGAGGCGATCACGCTGTGTCAGCGGCTGGTCGACCGTGGACTCCGGCGGGAGTCCCTGGTCATGCCTTCGCATCGCTCCGGGGAAGGGGTCGGTGTGGTCGAAGCGCCGCGAGGGATGCTGGTCCACCACTACCAGATCGAAAACGCCATCGTCGGCCGGGCGAACTGCATCATCCCGACCAACCAGAACCTGGCCAACCTTGAGGCCGATATGCGCCAGCTGGTACCGCAGATCCTGCCGCTTGGGACCGACGAAGTTACCCGCCGGCTGGAAATGCTCGTGCGGGCGTACGACCCGTGCATCTCGTGCGCCACGCACGTGCTCGACATCGACTATGCCTAGAAGAGGCGCCGGGATGCGATTGTTGCCGCCGTCGAACCAGCACCAAGAACCGCCCACGACGACGTTGATCGTCGGCCTGGGGAATCCGCTGCGCGGCGACGACGGGATCGGACCGGAGGTCGTGCGCCGGCTTCGTCGAAGGCTGGGCGGCGACGCCTCGGTGCGGCTGGTGGAGTCGGCCGGGGCAGACTTGATGGAGCTTCTCGGCCGCGAAGGATGTGGACGGGTCGTCGTCATCGACGCTGCGTCGATGGGCCGTGAGCCCGGGGCGTGGATCCGGCATCCGGTCGCGACGCCGGCCATTCGGCCTGATCCGGAGGCTCTGGCGCTTGCGCACGGGCTGGGACTGGCCGAGGCGGTGCTGCTGCTAAGCTCGCTGGGGGTCCGCCTCCCGCCGATCGTCGTCTATGCCGTCCAACTCGGCCAACTGGGCTGGGGAGAGGGTCTGACCCCGGCGGTTCGCCGGGCGGCCGGGCCGGTGGCGGAGGCCGTTTTTCAGGAGGTGACGGGTCTGGCAAGGAGCAGGAATGTGCTCGCGTTGACGAAGGACATACGTGCTTGCCGACAGGCACCCACGCGGAGTATGGAAGAAAGGGGAGGAGTCCCATGGCGAAGATCCTCGTAATCGATGACGACCCCGATATCGTGCTCTCGGTCCGCACCACGCTGGAGAAGGCCGGGCACAAGGTGATCGAGGCGCCCAACGGCCGTGAAGGCCTGGAGAAGATCCGGGCCGACACGCCGGACCTGATCATCCTCGACGTGATGATGGACACCTCGACCGAGGGGTTCCAGTTGGCCCTGCGCCTGCGGAACCCTGATCCGACCTCGGATCTGGCCGAGTTTGGGCACATCCCGATCCTGATGCTCACGGCGATCCACAGCACGACACCGCTGCGCTTCGAGCCCGACATCGACTACTTGCCGGTGGAGCTGTTCGTGGACAAGCCGATCGACCCCGACGACCTGCTGAAGAAGGTCGAGTGGGTCTTGAGCGGGGAGAAGGTCTGAGGCACGCATCGGCTCTGCGCCGCCGGGCGCGCTCCTGGTCCGGAGTGCGCCTAGGCCGGCGGGCGGTACGTGGCGGCGCAGGGCGATCGAGCGTAGGCCGATGCCGGCTCGATGGAGCGCGGGTGTGAGCCGCTTCCTTTCCCGCCTGGTGGGCGGAAGGCTTCAGACCGTCCTGATCCTTTCCTTCTCCCTGGTGGCGGCGCTCACCGTCGGGATTGGCACCTGGGCGACGTCGCGCGTCATCGAGGACTACCTGACAGCTGCCGAAGACGCTCGCGTGGCGCGCGACATGGGATTGGCCCAGGCCTTCTACCAGCTCAAGCTCGATGAGGTCGCCGCCGTCAGCCATCGGCTTGTCCTCGACCGGTGGGTCTTGGAGAACGCCGCCGCCGCCCAGCGCGGGGATGAAGACGCCGCCGAAGTGATCCATCAGGCGATCACCAACAAGATCACGGTGTTGGCGCTGGGCGGGACGCATCTCATCGGCCTTCTGGATCGTGACGGGACTCTGGTCGTGGGACGTGTGATCCGGTCGGACGGGTCTCTGTCGCCCGTGCTGGAGGGAGGGGACTGGTCGGACCTCCCGATTGTCGAGGCGGCCATGGCGGGGGGTACGGAGCAGGAGGGCGCCGAAGTCATCCCGCAATCCTTCCTCGAGACCGTCGGGTTGGCGCAGCAGGCGGCGATCCCGCTGCTCGATACGCCTCGGGCCGCGGCCGAGCCGTTCGACCCTCGCGAGGGAACGGCGGGTCTGGCGCTGGTGGGTGTCTCGCCGCTGCTGGACGAAACCGGCCAGGCAACCGGCGCCGTGATGAGCGCCTACCTGTTCAACAACGACTTCACGCTCGTCGACCGGATCAAGGAAGTGGCCGGGATCGATACCGTCACGATCTTCTTCGGCGACCTGCGCGTCTCGACCAATGTGATGAGGGAAGACGGGGCGCGGGCCGTCGGGACGAGAGTCTCGCAGGAAGTCTACGACGTAGTCCTGGATCAAGGCCGCGACTATGTGGGACAGGCCTTCGTCGTCAATGAGATGTACATCACCCGCTACAGCCCCCTGCGGGATCACGACGGGGAGGTGGTGGGGAGTCTGTATGTCGGGGCGAAGCTCTCGGCGTTCCGGAGTCTGCTGGAGGCCTTCAACAGCCGGGTGGCGCTGATCGCCGTGCTGTGCGTCGTCTTGGCGGCGGTCCTGGCCGTCCCGATCGCGCGTTGGATCGCCGGCCCGATCATACGAATGGCTGAGGCGACCCGCCGGTTGGCGGCCGGGGACATGAGCGTCCGCGTCGGTGTCGACGGGGACGGCGAGCTGGCTCGCCTGGCGGACGCCTTCAATCAGATGGTCGAGGCGCTTCAGGACGCCCAGGAGGAGCTCCTCCACAAGGAGAAGCTGGCATCGATGGGCCAGCTTGCGGCCGGGGTGGCGCACGAGATCAACAACCCGCTGGGGACCATCCATCTGTACGCCGGCGCCCTTCAGAAGGAACTCCCCCGAGAGGATCCACGTCGCGATGACCTCGGCGTCATCCTGCGTGAGGCCGATCGCTGCAAGGTGATCGTCGGCGACCTGCTGAACTTCGCCCGACAGCAGGAAGTGTTGGCACAGGACTCTGATGTCCACGAGCTGCTCAGTCGGGCGGTGGAGGCGGTTCAGCCGCAGCCATCGTTCGTCGGAGTGACCATCGTTCGGCGCGAGCAGGACGATCTGCCGACGATCGAGGCGGACCCGGCGCAATTGCTCCAAGTATTCGTGAACCTCCTGAACAACGCCGCCGAGGCGATCGACGGTCAGGGGACGATCACGCTGGTCACCCGGCTCGCTGGCCCTTGGATCGAGATTGAAGTGACCGACACCGGGTGTGGCGTCCCCGAGGAGAACCTCGGCAAGCTCTTCACCCCGTTTTTTACGACCAAGCCGCTGGGGCGGGGGACCGGTCTCGGGCTGTCGATCGTCTACGGCATCATCAAGATGCATCGCGGCCATATCACCGTTCGGAGCCGCCTCGGTGAAGGGACGACCTTCACGGTAAGTCTTCCGCGTAAACTATCCCGTGAGGCGGCGCCCGACTACCGCTCGGTCGGGGTCCCTCAGGCGACGACATGAGCGAGCCACACGGGCGATTGTTGGTCATCGACGACGAGCAGGGGATCCGGGACGGCTGCCGGCGGGTGCTCGCGCCGGAGGGCTATGCCGTGGACACCGCCGGGACGATCACCGAGGGACGCCAGGCGATTGAGGCAGGCGGCTATGACATGGTCCTGCTGGATGTGATGATGCCGGATGGGCGAGGCATCGAACTGCTGGCCGATATCCATCAGCGCGATCCCGATTGCGTCACGGCGATCCTCACCGGCTACGCCACGGTCGAACTGGCGGTGGAGGCCCTCAAGGCCGGGGCCTACGACTTCATTGCCAAGCCGTTCAGCGGCGATGTCCTCCTGCTGACGGTCCAACGCGGTCTCGAGCGACGGCGCCTGCTGGCCGAGGCGCGGCGCCTCGAGGCAGTCGAACGCCAGGCGGCGGCGCTCGCCCGCGACCGGGATGAGATCGAACGGCTGGAGCGATTCAAGTCGTCCTTCATGTTGATGGTGGCGCACGAACTGAGGGCGCCGGTCGTCGGAGCCCAAAGTCTCTTGCGGACGCTTGTGCGCGGGATGACCGGCGAGTTGACCGATCCGCAGCGGGAGATCCTGGATCGCGTCGAGGCGCGCCACGCCGAGCTCCTCGACTTGATCAATGACCTCCTGGCGTTGGCGGCGAGCAAGAGCGCGCCGCCGGAGGCGCAGATGACCTCGGTGGATCTTGCCCCGGTGTTGCAGGAGGTCGGCGAACGCTTTCGCCCGCAAGCCGAGGCGGCGGGGGTGGAGCTCGTCGTCGAAGCTTCCGATCGCCTCCCCCATATTCGTGCGACGAAGGATGACCTGGCGATGGTGTTGTCGAACCTGATCGGCAATGCCGTGAAGTACACGCCGCGTGGCGGCCGGGTGACGGCGGAGGTCTTGGTGGGGAAGGACGAGATCGAAGTGCGGGTGAGCGACACCGGAATCGGGATCTCGGCGGAGGACCTCCCCCGCCTGGGCGAGGAGTTCTTCCGGGCCGGCAACGCCAAGCAAAGCGGCATCACGGGTACCGGGCTGGGATTGGCCATCGTGCACCAACACCTCGACCGTCTCGGAGCAAGGATGGAGGTCGAATCGGACCTCGGACGCGGCTCAACGTTTCGTGTGCGGCTGCCCCGAGAGGCCTGATCGGGCAGGGCGCCTCCGCCAGTTCGCGGCCCAAACCCACTCAACCATCCTCCTACGACCTACCCCCCCCTCACCCAAAAGAGGGGACCGACATCTCCTGCCGGAGACTTGGCACGCCATTGTGTGAAGTCCGTCACTTACTCTCTGGTGACGGATTTCACATATAGTAGGGGGAGATGATCCATCTTCGTGGGATGTGCCGCAGCGCTCCGCCAAGGCGTGCATCTTCGGTCCATCTTTCCGTCGGCGTGGTCGGGCTGACCGCCAGGCCGAATCGATCTCCTGCGAGGTGCGACCATGCATGATCCAAAGTCGACCGGATCCTTCTTGAGCGAGGTCATCGCCACGACCCCGGGGGCCGAAACGCTGATCACGTGCCTGCAATGTGGAACGTGCGGCGGATCGTGCCCATCGGGACCGGACATGGACTACACCCCGCGCCAGTTGTTCGCCATGATCAACGCGGGGATGCGGGATGAGGTCCTTCGCAGCAACACGCCCTGGTACTGTGTGGCCTGCTACTACTGCATGGTTCGGTGCCCGAAGGATATCCCGATCACGGATCTGATGTACTCGCTGAAACGGATAGCGGTCCGGGAGAAGCTCTATGACGATCGTGACGCCCCGGATTGGTCGACGTCCTTCATCGGCTATGTCGAGACCAATGGCCGGAGCTTCGAGTTCGGCCTGGCGACTCGCTACCACCTGACTCACAGCCCCCTCAAGAAGGTCGGGGTCGGACCGCTGGCCTTTGAGCTGTTCTCAAGGGACCGCATGGCGTTGACGGCCGACCGGATCCGCGGCATCGATCAACTGCGGATGATCCTCGATCGGGCCAAGTCTCTGGAGGCAGTGTGATGAGCTACGCCTACTATCCCGGTTGCTCCCTGACGCACTCGGCCGAGCCGTACGATCTGTCGACCCGGGCGATCTGTGAAGCGTTTGGTCTGGCCCTAGCCGAGATCGACGATTGGAACTGCTGCGGTGCCACGGAGTACATCTCGATTAACAAGGCCGGCGCCTATGGTCTGGTGGGTCGCAATCTGGCGCTGGCCTCCGAACAGGAAGGGGTCCGCGAATTGGTGGCACCTTGCAGCGCCTGCTACCTCAACCTGCGCAAGGTCGACCACAACATGGGCGTGTACCCGAGCATCGAGGCCATGACGAACTACGCGCTCGCGGCCGGCGGACTGCACTACACGCCGGGTTCGCTGCACATCCGGCATCTGCTGGACGTCGTCGTCGAGGATGTGGGCTACGACGCCATCGCGGCCAAGGTCGTGCGCAAGCTCGATGGCTTGCGGTTGGCGCCGTACTACGGATGTCTGATCGTCCGGCCACAGATCAACGGAGGCACGGCCGATCCCGAATACCCGACCCACCTGGATCGGCTACTGATGACCATCGGCGCGGAGGTCGTGGACTTTCCGTTGAAGACACACTGCTGTGGCGGCCACATGAGCCAGATCAGCGCCGAGACGGCCTATGAGCTGATCCGACATCTGCTGCAGAACGCCGCTGACTACGACGCCGATGCGATTGTGTGCGCCTGCCCGATGTGCCAGTTCAATCTGGACGCGTTCCAGTCGCAAGTGAACCGGCACTTCGGGACGGACTACAACATCCCGGTCCTGTACTTCACCCAGATGATCGGACTGGCGCTGGGGATGGAGGCCGAGGAACTCGGCATCGGCCGCGAGGTCGTGGCGGCCGATGCCGCCCTGGCCAAGATCGGATCGGCCGTTCCGGAAGTGGCGGCGCCGCGACGTCCCCGCAGGGACGACAAAGCCTTGCCGATGCCGCGCCGGCGAGAGGAGGTCTGACATGGCGGAGCGAGTTGGCGTCTACATCTGCCACTGCGGAAGCAACATTGCCGGCACGGTCGATGTCGAAAGCCTGGCTCAGTGGGCCAAGGACACCCTCGACGGCGTGGTGTTGGCCCGCGACTACAAGTTCATGTGCTCCTCGCTCGGGCAGGAACTGATCGAGGAAGACATCAAGGAGCAGGGCCTGACGCGCGTCGTCGTGGCGGCATGCTCCCCCCACCTCCATGAGAAGACCTTTCGCAAGGCGTGCTCCAACGCCGGGCTCAATCCCTACCTGTGCCACATGGTCAGCCTGCGCGAGCAGGTCTCCTGGGTCACCGAAGACAAGGTGGCGGCCTTCGAGAAAGCCAAGGCCCTCCTCGCCGCCGGGGTCCGGCGCGTCCACCTGCACGAGGAACTTGAGCCGACCGAGGTCCCGGTCAATCCGAATACGCTGGTCGTCGGTGGTGGTATCGCCGGGATCCAGGCCTCCCTGGAGTTGGCCGATGCGGGCTACCCGGTCTATCTGGTCGAGCGTGAGCCGTCGATCGGCGGCCACATGGCCCAGTTCGACAAGACCTTCCCGACGCTCGACTGCGCCGCCTGCATCCTGACGCCGAAAATGTCGGACGTCGGGGGTCACCCCAACATTCACCTCATGAGCTACGCCGAGGTTGAAGAGGTCACCGGGTACGTTGGCAACTTCAGTGCCCGCATCCGCAAGAAGGCGCGCTACATCAATGAGGCCGACTGCACCGGGTGCGGGATCTGCATCGAGAAGTGCCCGAAGCGGGTGGTGGATGACGTCTTCGAGGTTGGGCTGGGCTACCGCAAGGCGGTCTACCGGCCGTTCCCCCAGGCGGTGCCGAAGTTCCCGGTCATTGATCGGGAAGACTGCACCTATTTCGAGCGCGGCACCTGCCGGGCCTGCGAGAAATTCTGCCCGACGGAGGCGATCGACTTCGAGCAAGTCGACGAGTACGTCGACCTCGAGGTCGGCAACGTGATCCTGGCCACCGGGTACGACCTGTTCGACTGCACCAAGATCCCGCAGTACGGCTACGGCCGGCTGGCGAACGTCTTCACCAGCCTCGAGTTCGAACGGATGTGCAACGCCGCAGGACCGACCGAAGGCAAGATCGTCCTGCGCGACGGCGTGACGACCCCGAAGTCGGTGGCGCTGATCCATTGCGTCGGAAGCCGCGACAAGCGACACAATCCGTACTGCTCGGCGGTGTGCTGCATGAGCGCACTGAAATTCGGGCATCTGGTGATGGAGAAGACCGGAGCGGAGGTCACCTCGTTCTACATCGATATGCGACCGCTCCACAAGAACTACGAGGAGTTCTACGACCGGCTCCAGCAGGAAGGGATGCACTTCGTCCGGGGCCGGGTGGCGGAGGTCAGCGACGCCGCCCGGCGGCCTGGGGAAGAAGGAAAGCTGATCGTCCAGGCGGAGGACACGTTGATTGGCCGCCAGCGGCGCATCCCGGTCGACATGGTGATCTTGCTCGGGGCTCTGCAGCCGCGCGCCGACGCCAAGGAAACCGCCCTGCGCTTCGGGATTTCGTGCAGCATGGACGGCTGGTTCACCGAGCGCCACCCCAAGCTGGATCCGGTGGCGACGATGACCGACGGGCTGTTCATCGCCGGCACGTGCCAGGGGCCGAAGGACATTCCCGACTCGGTCGCCCAGGGTGCAGCGGCGTCGGCTCGGGTGCAGGGGATGATCTCAGTCGGGACCGTCCTGATCGAACCGATTGTCGCCTCGATCGAAGAGGCGCGCTGCTCCGGCTGTCGGATCTGCAACAACCTGTGTCCCTTCAACGCCATCGACTACCTGGAGGACAAGGCCGTCAGCACGATCAATGCCGCCCTGTGCAAGGGCTGCGGCACGTGCGTGGCGGCCTGCCCGGCCCAGGCGATCACCGGGGCCCACTTCAACTACGACCAGATCACCGCCGAGCTGGAGGGCATCCTGTTCGACGCCCCCCGTGGGAACGGTCGCCATGCCAGGCGGCTGGAACCTGCGCTCGAGCCGGCATCCTGAAGGAAGGTGCGGACCATGAGCGAACAAACCTTCGAGCCCAAGATCGTGGCCTTCCTGTGCAACTGGTGCTCCTACCGCGCCGCCGATCTGGCCGGGACGGCCCGGATGAAGTACGAGCCGAACATCCGCATTCTGCGGGTGATGTGCAGCGGTCGCGTCGACCCCACCTTCGTCCTCAAGGCGTTCGCCCTGGGAGCCGACGGGGTGATGATCGCCGGTTGCCACCCTGGGGAGTGCCACTACCTCGAACAGAATTACAAGGCGATGCGTCGCTACGAGATGCTCAGCCACACCTTGAAGGTGATGGGAGTCGAGCCCGAGCGGCTGCGCCTGCAGTGGGCCTCGGCTGCCGAAGGCGCTCAGCTGTCGGCGGCGATCAATGACATGGTCGAGAAGGTCCGCCGTCTCGGGCCGCTCAGCTGGGCCGGCAACTGGTCGGAGAACGGCTACCACCTGGAAGCGATCGAGCGCCTGGCGGAAGAGCACGCTGAGGCGATGGAGGTGCCCGCATGACCCCAACGCCAACATCCGCCAACAGAAAGGAGGCGTCGGGATGACCAAGCCCAAACTGGCCTTGTATTGGGCCGCCTCGTGCGGCGGCTGCGAGATCGCTGTGCTGGCAATCGACGACAAGATCCTCAAGGTCGCCGAGGCCTTCGACATCGTCCTATGGCCGGTGGCGATCGACGCCAAGGTGCGCGACATCGAGAAGATGCCGGACAAGTCGATCGACGTCTGCCTGTTCAACGGGGGAATCCGCAACAGCGAGCAGGAATACATGGCCCAGCTGCTGCGCCGCAAGTCGAAGATCCTGGTGGCCTTTGGTTCGTGCGCCCACGAAGGCTGCATCCCGGGCCTGGCCAACCTGTACGATCGCCAGTCGATCTTCGAGTACGTCTACATGCAAAGCCCGTCGGTCGACAACCCGCAGGGCATCCTCCCCCAGCCGGAGTATCAGGCGCCGGAGGGCACACTGCACCTGCCCGTCTTCTACGATACGCTGAAGACGCTCGACCAAACGGTCGACGTCGAGTACTACGTGCCAGGTTGCCCGCCGGAGGCCGAGAACATCTGGGGGGTCGTCGAGGCGGTCGTCGCCGGATTGGGCGGGGCGCCGCTGCCGCCGCCCGGCACCGTCCTGGGCAAGGAGACGACGGTCTGTGATGAGTGCGAGCGGACCCGGGCCGAGAAGAAGATCAAGGCCTTCAAACGCACCTGGGAAATCAAGCCCGAGGCCGAGACCTGCTTGCTCGAGCAGGGCCTGGTCTGCGCCGGGATCGCTACCCGCGCCGGCTGCGGCGCCCTTTGCCCCAAGGTCAACTCGCCGTGCATCGGATGTCATGGGCCGAACGCCGGCGTCGAGGACTTCGGGGCGCGGATGATGACCGCGCTGGCGTCGGTGATCGACTCGCAGGATCCGAATGAGATCCAGCGGATCATCGAAGCCGGGATCCCCGATCCGGTGGGAACCTTCTACCGCTTCAGCCTGGCCCACAGCCTCTTGCGCCGCAGCGCCCTGGGTGGGAATGGGAACGGGCGCGGCCTGAAGGTGCCGGTGCCGGTCCCGCAGGCGGAGGTGAATCCATGACGCGCATCTCGATCGACCCGATCACCCGCCTCGAAGGGCACGGCAAGATCGACATCTTCCTCAATGAGGATGGCGACGTCGCCAACGCCTACTTCCAGATCCCGGAACTGCGCGGTTTCGAGAAGTTCTGCGTCGGGCGCCAGGCCGAAGACATGCCCAACCTGACCGACCGGATCTGCGGCGTGTGTCCCGAAGCGCACCACATGGCGTCGTCCAAGGCCCTGGACGACCTGTGGCACGTCGAGCCGCCTCCGACCGGCAAGAAGCTGCGCGAATTGATGTACAGCATCTTCTACGCCACCGATCACACCACCCACTTCTACGCCCTCGGCGCGCCCGACTTCATCGTCGGCCCGGAAGCGCCGGTGGCCGAGCGCAACATCCTCGGGGTGATCCAGAAGGTCGGGATGGACGTGGCCGGCAAGGTCCTCAAGATGCGCCGCGACGGCCACAACCTGATCATGATGATGACCGGCCGGCGGGTGCAGCCGAACTGGGGCCTGCCGGGCGGGGTCAGCCGCGGGATCAACGAGGAGCAGCGCAAGGAGATCGAGGCCCGCGGCCGCGAGGCGATCGAGTTCGCGCTGTTCTCGCTGCAGGCCTTCCGCGACATCGTCCTGGGCAACAAGACGTACGTCGACCTGATCCTGGGTGATATCTACGCCCACCGGACCTACTCGATGGGCATGGTCGACGCCGACAACAAGGTCAACTTCTACGACGGGAAGATCCGCGTCGTCGACCCGGACGGCGTGGAGCTGGTCAAGTACGTGCCGCATGAGTACCTGGAGAACGTCGCCGAGCACGTCGAGCCGTGGTCGTACCTCAAGTTCCCCTATCTGAAGAAGGTCGGTTGGAAGGGCTTCGTCGACGGCAAGGAGTCGGGCGTGTACAAGTGCACGCCGCTCTCGCGCCTGAACGCCGCCGACGGGATGGCGACGCCGAAGGCCCAGGAAGCCTACGAGGAGTTCTACAAGACCCTCGGGGGGAAGCCGGTCCATCAGACGCTCGCCACCCACTGGGCCCGCTTGATCGAGTTGCTGTACGCCACCGAGCGCTGGATCGAACTGGCGACCGATCCGGAGATCACCAGCCCCGACTATCGGACCCTGCCCACCGCCACCCCCGATGAAGGGATCGGGATCGTCGAGGCGCCGCGCGGCACGCTGACCCACCACTACAAGACCGACGCTCGCGGCATCCTGACCGAGGTCAACCTGATTGTCGGGACGACGAACAACTACGCTCCGATCGCCATGTCGGTCAGGAAAGCGGCCGAGGCCCTGATCCACAAGGGCCAAGTCACCCAAGGCAAGCTGAACATGGTCGAGATGGCCTTCCGGGCCTATGATCCGTGCTTCGGTTGCGCCACCCACACGATGCCGGGGAAGATGCCGCTCGAAGTGCGGATCCGCCGACCGGATGGAGAGATCATCGAGGCGCTGACGCAGAATCTGGATTGAACCGACCTCCTGGAGGCCCCGGCCCCAGGCGTGGCAGGTCTGAGCTTGTCAGAGTAGGGGCGAAGCGGGCTTCGCCCCTACGGCTTTGCGGGGGAGGGCTCGCCAGGAGCCTGTCATGGACGAGATCGGGAAGGGTATTACTTCGCCGCAATGGCCTTCCCGAGGTTGAATAGATAGGTCATCGATGAAGAACGGCGCGCGGACGCTGATCATCGGTCTGGGGAACCCCCTCTTGCGGGACGACGGAGTCGGGTTGCATATCGTCGCCGCCCTGCGGGATCGAGTCCTGCCGGAGGGGACGGAGTGCGCCGAGGATACCCATGGCGGCCTGCGCCTGATGGAGCGGATGATCGGCTTCGACCGGGTCGTCGTCGTTGATGCGCTGCTCAGCGGCGCCGAGCCGGGGACGATCCAGCAACTGCCCCTCGACGGCCGCCCGACGCGGCACAGCGCCTCAACCCACGACGTCGATCTGCCGACCGCGCTCGACGTCGGCCGGAGGTCCGGGGCCAAGCTGCCGCCCAACGATGCCGTTCAGCTGATCGGGATCGAGGCCGAAGACGTCGAGACCTTTGGCGAGACGATGACACCGGCGGTGGCCGCCGCCATTCCGCGCGCCGTCGAGGCCGTTCTCGCCGCACTCGCTAGGAACAGGGAGGCGACATGATCTCACCCGAACGACTTCGCCGACAACCGCACTGCGCCGGCGCGCCCGACGCACTGCTCCGGGAAGTGGCAAGCATTTCCAAGGAGCGCAGCTTCGCCGCCGACGAGGAGCTCTTCGTCGAGGGCAACCGGGCCACACACCTGATGTTCCTCGAATCCGGGGAGGTCGAGGTGCGCTACGAGTTGCGCGGCGGCAAGCGGGTCGTCGTCGACACACTTGTCGCCGGCGACACGATGGCCTGGTCGGCGCTGCTCGAACCGCACATCCTGACAGCGACCGGCGTGGCGCGCAAGCCGGGAGTCTTGATCGCCATCGATGGGGCGAAGTTGCTGGCGCTCTGCTTGGACAACCCCGCTTGGGGCTACCTGATGATGACGAATGTGGCGATCACCCTGCGTGACCGGCTGACCGCCACCCGGGTCCAGCTGGCCGCCGCGAGCTGACACGTCCGTCGTCGCGAGGAGGGGCCGCTTCCCCGGAGAGAGCCCGTTGGCAGGTTCGCGATGAACACGTCGGCGCCACGATCTCGCCGCAGAGGTTCGCAGAGCGATCAACGGCTGCGGTTTGCCTTCCGGTCGTTCAACCGGTTCATGCTCATGCTATGGAACCTCGGCCTCGGCCCGATGCTCAACAGCTGGCCGGCCGTCGGTGGGCGGATCATGGTGATCGCGCATATGGGCCGCGTGTCCGGGAAGCGGCGCGAAACACCGGTTAACTTCGCGCCGGATGGTGAGGCGGTCCTGTGCCTTTCTGGCTTCGGCCGCCGCTCCGACTGGTATCAGAACCTGATGGCCGATCCCCGTGTCGAGGTCCGGCTGCCGCGAGCTCGCTGGTCGGGCGTCGCCGAGGACATCAGCCGATCTGTCGAGCGAGCGAGTCTTGTCCGGCGGGTGCTGATCGCCAGCGGGTTCGCCGCCTACCTGGCCGGGATCAACCCGCGGCGGGTGAGTGACCCCGAACTGGAGCGCCTGACGGAGGACTACCGATTGGTGCGGATCCGACCGGTCTAGGCCCGTGGTCGCGGGCTCCGTGCGTGTCAAGCGACGCGCCGGCCAGGAGCGATGCCCAAGCTTGACACCTCCTGCGAATGCCCTACAATCGTCCGGGTTGCAGGATGATGGTGATAGATGCCTGCCACGGACGATGCCTGGAACCCGCCCCCCGGCGGGTTTCCCTTGACCATCGCAGAAGAGCCTTCGGGCTCTCTTTTTTTGCCGGTTTGTCTTGGAGTCCCAGGCAATGATCCGGTTGCCAGGACTGATCGATCCGCACGTCCACCTGCGCGACCCGGGGGAGACCCACAAGGAGGACTTCGACTCGGGGACCGCCGCGGCCCTGGCCGGTGGATTCACCGCCGTTCTGGCGATGCCGAACACGCGGCCGCCCCTCACGGATCAAGCCGGGCTCGGCGCTACCCAGCAAGCAGCCCGAAGCCGGGCCCGCTGTGACTATGGCCTGTTCGCCGGCGCCGGGGCGGACAACTTCACCTCGGTCGCCGCCCTAGCCCCGGCGACCGTCGGCCTCAAGCTGTACCTCGATCACACCTTCGGACTCCTGCGCCTCGACGACCAGGAGACGGTCCACCGACATGTCGCCGCCTGGCCGGCCGACCGACCGATCGCCGCCCACGCCGAGGGCCGCAGCCTGGCCCTTGCGCTGCTCCTTGGCCACCTGGCCGGGCGGCCGATCCACATTTGCCACGTCAGCCGGCGGGACGAGATCCTGCTCATTCGCTCCGCCAAGGAGAAGGGCGTCGCCGTCACGTGCGAGGTCACGCCGCATCACCTGTTCCTGACGGAGGACGACATTCGGGTGATCGGCCTGAAGCGCGCCGGCGTCCGGCCCCCCCTGGCGACTGCCGGAGATCGCCACGCCCTCTGGGACAACCTCGCCGTCATCGATTGCTTCGCCACCGATCACGCACCCCATACCGCTGCGGAGAAGGACGGCGAACAGCCTCCACCGGGATTCCCCGGTCTCGAGACGGCTCTGGCAATCCTGTGGGAGGCCGTCCACGAAGGTCGCCTGTCGACCGAGGAACTGGTTCTGCGGATGCACACGAATCCGGGTCGGATATACGGCCTCCCTGAGCAGGCCGAGACCTGGATCGAGGTCGACCCGCAATCCGCCTGGGACGTGCACGCCGCCGATCTCAACTCGCGCTGTAGGTGGACGCCCTTTGAGGGGATGCGGTTGCGCGCCAGGGTTCGCCGCGTGACCCTGCGCGGCCGCCCCGCTTTGGAAGACGGCCGTGTCCTGGCGGAGCCCGGGACCGGCAGGGATGTGCGCGCGGCCTCGCCGACCTAGTCGGATCGGGAGGCCCAGAGAGGAGTCGCATGGCAACCTTCGTTCCCCCGACCAAACGCCGGACCCGCAGTCCGCATCTTCCCTTTGGAGACCGGCGCGAGGCGCCCTTCTACGGGAAGGACATCCTGTCGGTCAAGCAGTTCAGCCGAAGCGATCTCGAAACGATCTTCGAGGTCGCGGCCGAGATGCGGGCGATGGTCGAACGGGTGGGAACCTTCGACCTGCTCAAAGGGAAGATCCTGGCGAACCTGTTCTATGAGCCATCCACACGCACTTCATCGTCCTTCACGTCGGCGATGGAACGGCTGGGCGGTAGCGTCATCCCGATCAACGAGGTCCGCTACTCGTCCGTATCCAAGGGGGAGTCCCTGCCGGATACGGTGCGAACCCTAGAGTGCTATGCCGATGTGATCGTGCTGCGCCATCCGGAGGTCGGCGCTTCGGCCCAGGCGGCGCAATATGCTCGCAAGCCGGTCATCAACGCCGGCGACGGGATCGGCGAGCATCCGACCCAGGCCCTGCTCGACCTGTTCACGATCCTCGAGGAATTGGGACGGATCGATGGTCTGACGGTGACGATGCTCGGCGACCTCAAGTACGGGCGGACGGTGCATTCGTTGGCCCGGCTGCTGTCACTGTTCCAGGTCCGGCTGGCGTACGTCTCGCCGGAGATCCTGCGGATGCCGGCCGATCTCGTGGCCGAGATCGGGGAGCAGGGCATCCCTCAAAGCGAGCATACCGACCTTGACGACAGCCTGACCGAGACCGATGTGCTCTACGTCACCCGCGTCCAGAAGGAGCGCTTCGACGATCTGGAGGTCTACGAGAAGGTCAAGAGCGCCTATGTCATCACGCCGGAGACCCTGCGGCGGGCGAAGGATACGATGATCGTGATGCATCCCCTGCCTCGCGTCGGCGAGATCAGCATGGACGTCGATGAGGATCCCCGGGCGGCGTACTTCCGCCAGATGGAGTACGGACTGTACGTCCGCATGGCTCTGCTGGCGATGGTGCTGGGGAAGGCCTGAGCCCCGTGACGGAGCGCGCCGAGGGGTCGGGCAGCGGTCAGCCCGCGCCGTTCTTCGTCCAACTTGAGGCGCGAGCGAAGACCGTCGATTCGCTGCTATGCGTTGGGCTCGACCCGCATCCCGAGTTGGTGGGGTCCGCTGCGCCGGAGGCCGCCCGCGCCTGGTGCCTTCGGCTCATCGAGGCGACGGCGGCTGTGGCCTGCGCCTTCAAGCCGAACGCGGCCTTCTTCGAAGCACTGGGCCCGGCCGGCTGGGAAGCGTTGAGGGACGTGATCCAAGCTGCCAGGCTCCATGCCCCGGTGATCCTCGACGCCAAGCGAGGCGACATCGCCAGCACGGCGCGTGCCTACGCGCGCTCGATCTTCGCGGAACTGCAAGCCGACGCCGTCACCCTCAGCCCGTATCTCGGTCGCGATGCCGTGGAGCCTTTCCTGGCGCATGCCGGGCGGGGCATCTTCGTCCTGTGCAAGACGTCGAACCCGGGTGCCGGGGAGATCCAGGACGTCCGGCTGGTCGGAGGGGAGACGGTCTACCAACGCGTCGCCCGCCAGGCCCAGGCCTGGGGGCCGGCCGGGGACCTTGGGCTGGTCGTCGGCGCCACCGATCCGGTCGCGCTGCGCAGCGTCCGGGACATCGCGGCGTCCATGTGGATCCTGGCGCCCGGTGTCGGCCCGCAAGGTGGAGAAATCGAGCCGGCGTTGAACGCCGGTCTCCGGCCGGATGGCCTGGGGATGGTCCTTCCGGTTGCGCGGGCGCTGTCTCTCGCCGCCGACCCTTCGGCCGAGGCACGGCGACTGTGCGACGAGATCAACCGCCATCGTCGCCAACCGGCGCCCATCGAAGGGCTCACCGGAGAACGGGGAATGTTGGCCGATGCCCTCGTGGAGACGGGGTGCATCCAGTTCGGCGAGTTCACCCTGAAGTCTGGCCTGCGTTCGCCGTTCTACATCGATCTCCGGCGCGTGGCCTCCTTCCCGAAGTTGCTGGGGACGGTAGTGAATGCCTATCGCGCGATCCTGGCCGGACTCGCCTTCGACCGGCTGGCGGCGATCCCGTATGGGGCGATGGCGATTGGGGGCGCCCTGGCGCTGGACGCAGGATGGCCGATGGTCTATCCGCGCTTGGAGGTCAAGGAGCACGGGACCAGGCGCATGGTGGAGGGTGCGTTCGCGCCTGGCGAAGTCGTCGTTGTTGTCGATGATCTGGCGACGACCGGCGGTAGCAAGCTCGACGCGATTGAACGCCTGCGGGATGCGGGCCTGCGGGTCACCGACGTCGTCGTCCTGGTCGACCGCCAATCCGGTGCAGCCGAGGCGCTGACCGGCGCCGGCGTGCGACTGCATTCCGTCTACACTCTCGGAGAGCTGCTCGATCACTGGGAGCGGTCCGGTCGGATCGAGCCGGGCCTCATTGAAGCCGCAAGGCGTTTCCTCCGAACGTCCCCCGGTTGAGGCCGATTCCCTGGACCTATACCGCGCGCTCCGACCCCTGCTGTTCCGCCTGGACCCGGAGACGGCGCACGGGCTAACCCTGCGGTTTCTTCGCACCTTCGCGTCGCTTCCTGGGGCGGAGCATTGGCTGCGCCGGACCTTTGCGCCTCGATTCCCCGGAGCACCCGTTGATGCCTTCGGCCTCCGCTTTCGCCATCCCCTGGGTCTGGCGGCGGGTTACGACAAGGATGGTGTTTGCCTGACGGGGCTTGGGGCACTGGGCTTTGGTCACATCGAAGTCGGGACCGTCACCCCGGAGCCTCAACCCGGGAATCCGCGTCCGAGACTCTTTCGGTTGGTCGAAGACGAAGCTCTGGTGAATCGGATGGGCTTCCCATCGCGCGGCGCCGAAGACGTGGTCCGGAGACTACGAGGCCGCCGACCCGAGGGGCTCGTCGTCGGGGTTTCCCTCGGCAAGGGCGCCTCGACACCCTTGGACGAGGCCGCCAGGGACTACCTCCGGCTCTTCGAGCATTTTCATCCCGTGGCGGACTACCTCGTGATCAACATCTCATCGCCCAACACGCTTGGGCTGCGTCGCCTCCAGGCGCGAGCGTTCCTCGACGACCTGTTGAGAATCGTCGCCGAGGCCCGGCGACGCCTGGAGGGTCGCCGGCCTCCGGTGCTGGTGAAGGTGGCGCCCGAATTGGGCGTCGCCGATATCGATGATGTCGTCGCCGCCATCGCCGACCAGGGGCTCGACGGGATCATAGCCACCAATACGACGACCGAACGGCGCGGCGTGCGATCTCCCCTGAGATCGGAATCCGGAGGCCTGAGCGGACGACCGCAGTTTGCCCGGACCCTGGACTTGGTCGGCAGGTTCGCCCGGGCGACTTCGGGCCGGATCCCCGTGATCGCCTGCGGGGGGATCGCCTCGCGGGACGAGTACATCGCTGCCCTTGACGCCGGGGCGTCGCTGGTCCAGGTCTACACGGCCATGGTGTATCAGGGGCCGGCCGTGCTGAGACGGCTGGCCGATCCCGGCTGACCCTCGAGCCGACAAAAAGAGAAGCCCCCCGCCGAAGCGGGGGGCCTGGTTTCCTGCGATCCGGTTTCCTGGGCCTACAGCTCAGGGATCTTGAGGACCTGGCCCGGCTTCAGGATGTACGGGTTCTCGCCGATGACGGCCTTGTTGGCGTCGTAGATAACCTTCCAGTTCTCCTGACCGCCCGGCCCGTAGTACTTCAGGGCAATCAAGCGCAGCGAATCGCCGACCGCGACAGTGTGCTCGGCGCGTATCCGCTTCGGCGCGGCCATCGGGGCCGGGGGCATGCCCATTGCGGACGTCGGTGGGGTCATCGGAGAGGGGGCCATCGTCGGCGCCGGCTTGGCCGCAGGCTTCTTGGCCGCGGGCTTCTTGGCGGTCTTCTTGACGGCCTTCTTCTTGGTGGTCTTCTTGGCGGTCTTCTTGACGGCCTTCTTCTTGGTGGTCTTCTTGACGGCCTTCTTCTTGGCGGTCTTCTTGACCGGCTTCTTGGCCTTCTTCACGGTCTTCTTGGTCGTCTTCTTCTTGGTCTTCTTTGCCTTAGCTGGCATGGGTCTCCTCCCATCAGCATGATTGGCGCGCTTGCCGGGGGCACGCTCTCGGCGCATTGTACACCATCCTTTTTTTCCGCGCCGCAAGAGGGGAAAGCCCGCAAGAGAGGTGATCAGGAACGCCGGTGGAGGTGTGGAGGCGCCAAGGCTGGGACGGCTTCCGGCCTGTGACGCCAGATAGTGGACCCCGGGGCCACGCCACCGGGCCTTGTGAAGGCGGGCACAAATAGACCTCGGCCTGTACTTACAGGCACTCCGGTCACCCGGTGGGAGACCGGTGACGCTCGGGATGCCTTTCCGTCCCTTCACCCTCGATGATTTCGACGAGGATCGACCGGGCGAGATCGGTCTCAAGGGCGATTTCGACGTGGTCCAGTACGATCAGGGTCGCCGAGGATTGTTGAAGAACGGTGACGACGCCGCCATCAGCGAGTCCGTAGGCCCGCAGGCGGCGGCGTCCGTGATGGGGGAGATCGCCACAGCTCAAGATCCGGGCCCGGCGGAGGGGAGGCACGTCGGCCAGAGAGCGGGCGTCGGCGGGGCCTGCATCTTCAGCATAGCGAAGCCATCGTGCCAGCCAGCGGCCGACCGGTGAATGGCTCGGTTCGACCCAGGAGTAGGAGCAGGAAGGGCAGCATATCGCCTTGCAGCCCCGGGCCATGGGGCACGATCCGCAGGCGAGTGATTCCCCAGTTTCGAAACCGTGGCCGCAAAGCGGGCAGCGCGCTCTCATGAACCCCATCCTAGTGCCAGGAGGATGAGGCGAAGGACGCCTCCGACGGCAAAGGCCAATGGGATCACCAGTGCGGAGATGGCAATGGCATTTCGCCAGCCTCGCTCGCGGGCAATCATCATGACCGCAGCGAGGCAGGGTATGAACAGGGTGATCGTGACCATCCCCACGAGAGCTTGAACGTCGCTCAACTGGCCGCCGCTGGCCATCGCGAAGAGGCCGGCCGCTCCGAAATCCCGACGAAGGAAGCCCAGGAGAAACGCCAGCCCGGCTTCCGGCGGGAGTCCGAGCCACGAGGTGACCAGCGGCTCGCTCAGGCGGGCCAGTCCGTTGAGCCAGCCGACCCAGTCCAGCAGAAACACGATCAGAGCTCCCAGCAGGAAGAAGGGAACGACCTCCCGCATGTACCAGTCGAGCCGGGCGCCGGTCTTGACGATTGTGTTCCGGACCCGGGGTGGGCGCAGCGGCGGGATCTCGAGGAGCAGGGGAGTCCGTTCGCCAGGGACAAGCTGCGCCGCCAGCCAGCCGACCGAGAACAAGAGGCCGAGGACGACCGCCGCCCAGATCACGCTCGCCGAGAACGAGATGCCCGCAAGGACCCCCAGGACGATGCCGAGCTGAGCCGAACACGGGACGGCCAGGGCGAGCAGGACGGTCGCCAAGAGTCGATCGCGCCGGGATTCGAGGATGCGCGTCGTCACGGTGGCCGTGGTCACGCAGCCCAGGCCAAGGACCATCGGAAGGACCGCCTTGCCGTTCAATCCGATCCGCCGGAACGCGTTGTGGGTCAGGACGGCCAGGCGAGGAAGGTACCCAGAATCCTCCATCAGGCCGAAAGCGAAGAAGAACGTGGAGACGATCGGGAGGATCAACGCTACCGCGTAGGTGAGCCCCATCGTCCATAGGCCGTAGGGGCCCACGAGAAGGGCCGTCACAAAGGGTCCGAGCGACATCCCGGCGACCAGATCGTTGACCAGTGGGTTGAGGAGCTCGCCGAACAGACGCTCCTCGAGCCATCCGACGAGGATCTGGGCGCCAACGACTCCGACGAAGAGATACACACCGAGCAGGATCAGCGCGAGGATGCCGACGCCCCAAACCGGATGCAGGCACAGCCGGCCCAGCCATGCGGCGAAACCGTCTGGTCCGACCGCACCGAGGCCGGGCGCAGGTCCGAGGATGTTTTCGACCAACGCCAGTCGCGCCCGGTGGATGATTTCCGCCAGGGGGTCCTCTAGAGTGGCCTGGAGGGCGTTCCGGTTCTCCTCGAGCTTGCGAAGCGTCTCGGTGTCGAGGTGGGCGGAGATCCAGGCCGTGGCGGCGGGGTCTTCCTGGAGCCACAGGAGGCCCAGGGCCCTGGGGGAGACGGCGGCCACCGGAAGCTCGACGGCAAGACGCTCCAGTTCATCCTCGATCGGCTCGGGGTAGGCCACTCGCAGGGTAGTCGGCCGGGCCCCCGCCATGGCGCGCACGAGCGCGTCGACGCCGTTTCCATCGATGGCCACGGTCGGGATGACTGGGAGACCCAGCCGTTCGGCGATACCGGATGGATCGATGGCCACCCGGCGGGCCTTCGCCTCGTCGGACATGTTCATGGCAAGGACAAGCGGCAGTCCGGTCTCCGCCAGCGGCACGGTCAGCAGCAGGGTGCGACGCGGATTCTTGGCGTCGCCGACCTGGACGACGGCGCCCAACCGCTCCTCCAACAGGATCCGGCTGGTCAGGATCTCGTCTTCAGATTGGCCGGGCCAAGCGATGATGCCGGGCGTGTCGACGACGAAGGCGCCGGGAAGCGCGCGTGCGGCGGCGCGGGCGATTTCCACGGTTGTCCCCGGATAGTTGGCGACGGTCGCATAGATCCCGGTCAGATGGTGGAACAGGGCCGACTTGCCGACGTTCGGCTGGCCGACCAGGGCGATCGTCGCGACCGATGGTGCGGTGCTGCCGGCGGAGGCCGCCTCGGCCACAGTCATCGGCGGGTCGCCGTACCACGGACGCGCAGTCTCGCTGTCAGGGAAGGCCCGATGACGATCGTCCCTCCAGCGTGACGAAGGACGCGCAGTTGATCGGCAACCTCGATCCGTTCCAAGCGAAACTCGGTTCCAGGCAGGAAGCCGTGGCGGGCTAGGTACTCCAGGTCCTCGGACGTCTCTGGATGGATCGAGAGGAAAGCCCCGAGATCCCCTTGCGAGAGGTCCGCCAATGGGGTGCCGGGTGCTTCGGTGGGCCGCTCGGGGGCGGCGTCGGACGGGATCGGATTCCCGTGTGGGCACTTCGCCGGTGACTGCAACCGGCGGTTGAGGGCCTCGGTCACCTCGTCCGGGGCGGCGTGCTCCAACTCGCAGGCCAGATCGTGGACCGCCTGCCACGGCAAGCCGAGCTCCTCGTGGAGGAAGCATTCCCACAGGCGGTGGCGGCGGATCAGGGACTTGGCGTGCTCCCTGCCCGACCGGGTGAGGGTGACGCCGTGATAGCGCCGGTGTCGGACCAGCCGACGCTCTTCGAGGCGGTGGATCATCTCACTCGCCGAGACCGGACTGACGCCCATCCGGTCGGCGACGGCGGAGATGCTCACCGGCCGGTCGCTGACCGAGAGCTCGTGCAGGGTCTTGAGATACATCTCCGGGCTGGGCCCGATCGTGTCGGTCATCGTAGCCAAAGTTAAGGCAGACCTTAGAATAGTTTCTACGGTGGGCCTTGGCACGTGCAGCCCGTCACCCCGGTCCGGGAGGAACATCATGCGGGGCCGTAGCGGCGTCGGGGAGGTCGAAGCCCCCTATAATCGCGGTATGACGGCTGTCGTCCTCATCCTTCGGATCGCTCGCAAGGTAGGTTGGGGGCCTGAGTGTCTCTGAACCGAGGGCGAGTCGCGGGTCCCTGGGGCCGGGCGGCCATCTTCGGAGCCGCTCTCCTCGTTCTGTTCGCGGCCTTTCTTTGGCAATCGGCGCCGGACACCTTGCCAGCCCCCGACCCGCGCCTTTCGGCCAGTCTCGAGGTTCGATTCACACGCCCCGACCCGGACCGCCCGACCACGTTGCGGGGCGGGCCGGACGCCGACCTGGCCCGCGCCATCGACCGGGCCGAAACGGCGGTCGACATGGCGATCTACGATCTGGATCTATGGAGCGTCCGTGACGCCCTGCTGGCGGCCAAGCGGCGGGGCGTCGCCGTGCGGATGGTTGTCGAGAGTGACAACCTGGCCTCGCCCGAGCTGGCCGAGCTGATCGCTGCCGGGATCCCGGTGGCCGCCGACGGCGCCGAGCCCTTGATGCACGACAAGTTCACCGTGATCGACGGCGCCGAGGTTTGGACCGGATCGATGAACTACACCATACGCGACGGCTATCGCAACGACAACAACCTGGTGCGGATCCGTTCGGCCGAGGCGGCCGCCGCCTTTCGGGACGAGTTCGAAGAGATGTTCGCTGACGGCGTGTTCGGCGCACTCTCGCCTCCGGGATCCGGGCTGTACCTACGACTGGACGACGGCTCGGTGATGGAGATCTACTTCGCCCCGGACGACCGGCCCCTGGACCGGCTGGTGGAGCTGGTCCGGGGGGCCGAGTCACAGATCGACTTCCTGGCGTTTGCCTTCACTTCGCCCGACTTGGCCGAGGCGATGCTGGCGCAGGACGCCGCCGGCGTGCGCGTCCGGGGGGTGATCGAGTCGGGCCAGGCCGAGAACCTCGGGAGCCAGTGGCCGGCGCTGCGGGACGCCGGGCTCGATGTCCATCTGGATGGAAACCTCGACAACATGCACCACAAGGTGATCGTCATCGATCGTTCCATCGTCGTCTTCGGCTCGTATAATCTGAGCCGCAGCGCCGAATTCTTCAACGACGAGAATCTGGTCGTGGTCCACGAACCGGCGGTTGCCGCCCGGTTCCTGGAGGAATTCGAGCGCGTGTTCGCCATGGCGCGTTGACCCGCGTCACCATCGGAGGAAGGGATCATGTCCGCACGCCGCAAGGCCGGCTCGGGCGCCCGGCGCGCTCGCCGAGAGACATACGAGAAGCTGGGGACGTTCTACCTGGGCAAGACCTACGACCTGAAGGCCGGCCACGTCCAGGATGAGTTGTTCCTGTATGACGCCAAGGACCTTGTAACCCACGCCGTGTGCGTCGGGATGACCGGATCGGGCAAGACCGGCCTGGGGATCGGTGTGCTCGAGGAGGCCGCTATCGACGGGATCCCGGCCTTGATCGTCGATCCCAAAGGCGACCTGGTCAATCTTCTGCTGACCTTCCCTGAGTTGCGAGGGGAGGACTTTCTGCCCTGGGTGAACGCCGACGAAGCGAGCCGCAAGGGCATCAGTCCCGAGGCGTTCGCCGAGGAGCAGGCCAAGCGGTGGGCGGAAGGCCTTCAGGCGTGGGGACAAGAGGGGGGTCGCATTGCCCGCCTGCGCGAGGCGGCCGAGTTCGTCGTCTATACCCCCGGGAGTCGATCGGGTATGCCGCTGGCGATGCTCCGCTCCCTGTCCGCCCCGCCGGCCTCTCTGCGCGACGACCCCGACCTGTACACGGAGCGGATCCGGGCAACCGTCTCCGGGTTGCTTGGCCTGCTGGGGGTCACTGCCGACCCCGTCCAGAGTCGCGAACACGTTTTGCTGGCCAACCTCCTGGACTGGGCGTGGACCCGGGGAGAGGAGATCAACCTGGCGCGCCTGGTCGGGCTGGTCCAAACTCCACCCTTCGACAAGCTGGGCGTCTTGGACCTCGAGACTTCGTACCCGGCTGCCCAGCGCTCGGATCTCGTGACGGCGCTCAACAACCTCGTGGCCGCCCCGGGCTTCGACGTGTGGACCGAAGGCGAGCCGCTGGAGATCGAGCGGCTCCTGTGGACCGAGGGCGGGAAGCCGCGCCATTCGATCGTGTCGATCGCGCACTTGAGCGAATCCGAGCGGATGTTCGTTGTCACGATGTTGCTGAATGAGGTCCTTGCCTGGATCCGGACGCAGCCCGGGACGGGCAGTCTACGCGCCATCCTGTTCATGGACGAGATCCTAGGCTTCTTCCCGCCGGTCGCCGAGCCGCCGTCGAAGGCGCCGATGCTGACTCTGTTGAAGCAGGCGCGGGCGTACGGCCTGGGCATCTTCCTGACCTCGCAGAATCCGGCCGACCTCGACTACAAGGGTCTGGCCAATGCCGGCACGTGGTTCGTCGGGCGCCTCCAGACGGAGCGCGACAAGCAGAGGCTGCTGGACGGCCTCGAGGGCGTCGCCGCCCGGAAAGAAGGTGGCTGGACCCGCAAGTGGCTCGATCAAGCGATCAGTGGGCTGGAGAAGAGGGTCTTCCTCGTCAATAACGTCCACGAAGATGGGCCCAGTGTGCTGCAGACGCGCTGGACCCTGTCCTACTTGCGCGGGCCTGTGACCCGCGAACAAATCCAGAGTCTGATGGGAAGCGATCGCAAAGGCGAACCTTCGCGCCCGGCCGCTTCCAGACCGGAGCCCACAGCCGAGCGGGCCGCCGACGAGATGGGCCCGGCGCCGGCGCTCCCGGAATCGGTGCCCCAGGTCTACCTGCCGAGTCGCGCGAAGGACGGCCGGGTTGTCTACCGTCCGATGCTGCTGGGCGTGGCGCGGATGCGTTTCGCCGACCGCACGTTGAAGATCGATACCACCGCCGACGAAGTCTTCCTGACGGCGATCAAGGATGCGCCGATCCCGGTCGACTGGGCGGAGGCGCGGCCGATTCAGCTCAACCCCAACGATTTGGCCCAGCAGGGCTTGCCCGCTGCGAACTACGAGGTCCTGCCGCCGCCCGGGGCCCGCGCCGCCAACTACGCCGGGTGGAAGAAGGACTTCACCGCGTGGCTCGCCTCCGGCTACAGCCTGGACCTGTGGCGCAGTCCCGCAACGGGGGTCGTCTCGGACCCGGGAGAGACAGAGGCCAGCTTCGGCGCCCGCGTCGGACTGGCCCACCGAGAGCGGCGCGACGAGGCCGTCGAGAAACTGCGGCGCAAGTACGCCCCGAAACTGACCCGGCTCCAGGATCGACTCCGCCGGGCCGAGCAGGCCGTCGAGCGTGAATCGGAGCAGGCCCAGGCCCAGAAGACTCAGACGGCGATCTCGTTCGGAGCCACGGTGCTGGGGGCCTTCGTCGGACGGAAAGCGGTTTCGGCGACCACGCTGGGCCGGGCCACCACCGCCGCCCGAGGCGTCAGCCGATCGCTCAAAGAATCCAAGGACATCGATCGGGCCGAGGCCAACGCCGAAGCGGTCCAGGAGCAACTCGAGGCCATGGAAGCGGAGTTCGAGGCCGAAGTCGAGGCGATCGAGGATGCGCTCACCGACGATCAGACCCTGGAGGCAATCTCGATCCGGCCGAAGAAAACTGGGATCACGGTCCAGCTCGTGGCACTGGCCTGGTGCCCCCACGTTCCCGGCCCTGGCGGTTCCCTCGAGCCGGCTTGGTCTTGATCCGGATCTCGGGCCGTGGGCGGTGCGCTCTACCGCAAGGCGGAGCGCAGGGCTTGCAGGGCGGCCGCTTCGAGGGCGTGGACCTTCAGAACCCGCTGGCGCAGGCCTGTCAGCAGGTCGAGCACCTCGTCGGTCTGCATCGGGAATTCATCTTCCAGGGACCGGCGGAGTCGCCGGGCCTGCTCTGTGATCTCGATGGCGCGCGACAGGCCGGCGGCGCCCTCTCGGGCAAGCTGCGCCTCACGGGCCAGTGTGATCTCGCGAAGCTCCCGCAGCTGCGGGACGGCATTAGGGAGTGCGGCCCGGGCCAGGCTGCGCCAGGCGCGGGCTGAGCGGCGGAACGGCTCGGCCGCCTCGGCCAGCTTGCGCCGGCGGAGGATCACCGCCGCTTCCTCCAGGAAGTCGGCGTAGAGCGCGCGGAAGGCCCCCCCGCCGCGGCCGCGCATTTCGATCTGGACAAACACCGCCAGCAAGGCCGCCAGAAGATCCCGCCCAAGCGGAAAGAACCGCGGCCACCCCTTCCGGTCCGCCGGATCGGTGAGCAGCCCCGCCCACTTCTCGAGGGCGGTCAACCCGAAATTGCCTCGGAACGGACCGACGTCAATCCCGCGGGCCATCTGGTCGCGGGTTTCGCGCAGCGCCGACAGCAGCGATGTGCTCAGTCCGACCTCGTGGTCGGGGGCGGAAACGAGGACGGCGCGCGACTTGGGAACGCCGACCGAGCTGCGGGCGGCTTCAAAGGCCCGCCGGCGCATGGGGATGGGGCGACGAGAACGGCCCGCCAGGAACACCTGATCCCCCTTCCATCCATAGAGCACGGCGGCGGCGTACTCCGCCGTCGCCGGGAAGTGGTACGGGGGACCGGAGAGGTCGACCCAGACGATCGGCGGGATCCCTTGGGCCAGCGCCTTGCGGACTCCCTGGTTGGCGGCCGACACCGTCGTCGGGTGCAGGACGCGGGTCGGGGCGCCGATCCGGTCGCAGATCGTTTGTACAAACTGGGGTCTGGACGACTCTTCGAGGGTCGTGATGCGCGTGCCGAGCGTCAGCGTCTTGAGGCGTGCCGACCGGTATTCGAAGACGAAGTACGAGAAGCCGATCCCGCCGCCCAGGCCAAAGAGCATCGCCTCGGTGAAGGCCTCCCCCGAGTGCGGGGCCCGCACCCCGAGGTAGTCGAGGACGGCGCGCAGCGCCCCGGCCTCCGATTGCCGGGCCGTGAACGGCCGGAAGCGGGGGAGCTCGATCTGGGGCGGGGCGGGGGGCGGGGGCATCGGCGGGCCAGCTCATCGGCAGGCTTCCCTCGGCAAGGGCTTGCGGGAGGCCGCCGACCAAGTCTATCCGTCTCCCTCCGGAATGCCAAACAACGCCTTGCGGACCAATCCAGGCCGGATTGCCTGGTACTCCGGTCCCGCCGGATCGCGGGTTGGTCCTCGTGTAGGGGGACTGTATGGTCGCTCGCCGCTGGCGCCCTCTACATTTAGGGTGCGATGGATGCGTCCTCCGGGCGCCGGCGCGCCTTCCTTGGCGTCGGTGCTCGAGGCCGCACCGCATGCGACTATGGCAACTCTTGAACCGCCCATGGATGCCGGCTTGGGAGAAGCTCTCCGGCCGAAAGGCAAAGAGCAGGCTGCGGAAGCGCGTGGTGCGAGCCTGGGGGA
>DATIPT010000024.1:0-43409 GCA_035471625.1 Anaerolineales bacterium | reverse complement strand
CGGCCATCACCGCAACGCTGCTCCAGTTCCTGTCCTTGGAGGTCTTGGTGGTCTACCGCCGCCTGTACCTGGTGACAGGGTCGCGCCGGGAAGAGCCGATCTGAATCGGCAGAACCCCAGGGCTGGAACCCGCCTCCCGGCTACGAATCAGACCGCCCGCGCGAGTGCCTCGCGCGGGCGGATGACCTTCCAGCGTTGCTGTCGTCGGGCGCTCAGTCTGAGCGTTGGCGCCTCAGTTGACGGTGACGACCACGGTCTTGACTGCCGCTCCGCCGAACTCCGAGCCGACCTTCTAGGTGTAGGAGTACGTCCCCGGGCTCATCATCAGGTCGTCGTACTGACCTTGCGGATCGACATCGGCGCCGCCGTACAGCGGGGTCGTGCTGCCGTCAGGGTTCATGCGCGTCAGCGTCGCCGAGGTCAGGTCCTGCCCGGAGAACGACCAGCTCGCGGTGACCCGGGCCGGCCCAGTCCCCTGCGGCCGGGGCCCGGCCTGTGAGGCGTTTGGATTGCGCACGTGAATCTTGAGGCGGGGGCCGATCGGGTCGGTCTAGGTTGCTACTCGTACGCCAGCACTTCGCGGATCGTCAGCCGGGCGGCATTGCGGGCCGGGAGCAGGCTCGCCACAATCGCCAGCAGGACGACGACCCCTAGCCAGATGACCATCCCCTGGGCCGTGATCGAGAGCTCGATCGATGACCCCATCATCGCCCGACCAATGATCTGCAGCAGGGCATAGCTCACCGGCAGGGAAGCGGCGACCGCCAACACCCAGGTGATCAGTCCGATCATGACCCCCTCGATCACGACCGACTTGATGATTTCCAGGTCCACGGCCCCGATTGCCCGCAACACGCCGATCTCGCGCGTCCTCTCCAAGACGTTCATCCCCATCGTCCCGGTCAGGCCGATGCTGCCGACGAAGGCCGTCAGCAGGGCCATGATCATCAGGAAGATGATCAGGATGTCGATCCCCCGGCCGGCTTCTTCCTGGATCGTCTTGCCGGCTTCGACGCTGCGCACCTGGAAGCCGCGGTCCGAGAGGTACTTGTCCAACTCGCGGCTGACCTCGCGCTGCCCAGCGAGGCTGTGGTCGGCCGTGGTGATGCGATACGAGTAGGCCTGATTGGGGAGGTCGAGCACATCAGCGATGTAGTCGAAGTCGGCATACGCGATGGCGTCGCCCGACATGCTGACGAACCGGAAGACTCCGACGACGGTCCAATCCAGCTTCTGGTCCCCGGGGGCGTTTACTCGGAGCGCATCACCCGGCTTGAGGTCGGGGAAGGTCTCATAAATCGTATCGGAGACGACGATCGCCTCGCGTTCGCCCGGGCGCAGCCAGCGGCCAGCGACCATGTCTGGGTTGAGCAGCTGCGTATTCGAAGGCGGGGCGATGACCTGGAGATTCTCGATCCCGTTGTCGTCCGCGTCGATGATCTCGGCGCTGGCACCGCCCCATCCCTCCAGGCTCTCCACGCCGTCGACCGGCAGGACCACCTGCTCGACCCGGGTGATGGAATGCGGCCGATCGAACACGAGCGTCACGTCGCCCATGAAGTGCCGCGTGAGCTGTTCCAGAAAGTCGGCCATCGACGCTCGTACGTTGAAGACCCCGATGAACACCGCCCCGGCGATGCTCAGGGTGAACAGCGTCAGCAGGAGGCGCCCCCGCTGGCGAAACGTGTTCCGGATCGAGAACAGGACCGGTCGGGAGATCCACTGCGCCCACTCAGACAGCCGGTTGAGCCAGCTCAGTCCGGCGGTCTGCTCTCCCGGGCGGGCGTCGGCGATGGCCCGCCGGACGCTCGTCTGGACCCCCTTGCGCACCGGGAAGAACCCGGCGCCCAGCGGGATCAGGAACGCGATCAGGATCTGAAGCACAATGGCGATCGGAACGATGCGGAACCCTTGAAGCTCGGCACCCATCATCGTCGCGATGAACTGGGCGAAGGCGTAGCCGGCGAAGGCCGCCGTCGGTACGGCGACCGCCAGAGCGATCAGGCCGTAGATCCCGATCAGGATCATGTACATGGTCAGGATCTGGGGGCTGCGGCCGCCGACGAGCTTCATGATCCCGATCTGGCGTCTCTGCTGGGCCAGGAGGGCATTCAGGGTGTTGACGATCAAGGCGCTGCTCAAGAACATCACCAGGATCCCCAGCGCCCCGAGGACGCCCAGGACGGCGAGGATCGTCGCCGCCATCGGATGCTCGTCCGACACTTGGGTCTCGGTCCGGTAGACGGTCAACTGGTGGCGTTCCACCCGATCCTCGACGGCCGCGGCGATGCCGCTGATGGCGGCCTCCTCGCCGCCCTGGGCCACGGTGACATACAGGCGATTGAAATCGCGGCCCAGGCCCAGCCACTGCATGGTCTGGAGTGTGACGTAGGCGTTGGCCCCTGCCCGTGGGCCGTCCTGGCCGGTGGCCTGGTCGGTCACGACTCCGACCAGCGGCAGGGTGCGGGTGGAGCCGTCGGGGAGTTCGAGCTCGATGACGTCGCCCACCTGGAAGCCGGTGCTGTTCATGAAGTTGTCGGAGACGACCAACTCGCGTCGACCCGGAGTCCGGGTGCCGTCGACCACGGACAATTGGTTGATCCCGAGATGGTCCATGTCCGACACCCCGATCAGGTTCAGCCGCAGCCACAAGGGGTCGCTTTCCCGCCGGGCGCGAACGCCCACCATCCGCCGGCCTTCGGCGTCGGTGACCCCCGGGACGCGTTCCACGATGCGCACGAGGTCTTCGGAGAAGGGATCGGTGGCGATCTCGACGTTGGCCGGGCGGATCGCCGCAAACGAGACGTTGATGTCTCGGGCGATGATGGCGTAGGCGCTGACGATCATCCCGATGGCGAACACGCCGACGGCGATCGAAGCGACGACGAGCAGCGTGCGCGAGCGGCTCTCCCACAGGTCGGAGAGGACCTTGCGCCAGCGCGGGCGAGGCGAGGGGATCCCGGGACGATCCATCAGCATCCGCCGTTCTGCGCCCGGCGGTTCTCGCCCAGGCGCGAGTCGGCCGCGTCTTCGAGGACGCGGCGCGCCTGCGACGAAGTCTCGATCAGGCGGAGGAACTCAGCCTTGGGCAACGACGCCAATTCGACCGGTCCGCCGGACCCCGCCCGGACGCTGGCGATCGAGCCGCCGCCGTGCGTGAGCTCGACCTCCCCAAAGAACTGGCCCTCGCCCAGCTGGGCCAGGCGCATCTCGCCGCATTCGCCGTTGCGCAACAGGATCTCGACCTCGCCCCGAGCGACCATGAAGAAGCTGTCGACGGCGTCACCCTGGCTCAGAATCGGCGACCCCGGCAAGTACGTCTGCCTGCGTGCGCCATGCGTCGCCACCAACATCTGCGGGTGACTGAGGAACGGCAGCGCCCGGGCGATCGCCTGATCGACGATCTCCCCATCCGAGAGGATCACGGTCTGATCCGTCCGCCGCGTGATCGCCGGATCGTGGGTGACGATGACGATCGTCTTCCCCTGCGTCGCCAGGCTCTCGAAGAGATCGAGGATCACGCCGGCCGAGCGGGAGTCGAGGTTCCCGGTCGGCTCGTCGGCCAGGATGATCGGCGGATCGGTCGCCAGGGCGCGGGCGATCGCAGCGCTCTGCTGCTGCCCACTCGAGACCGAGGCCGGAAGCTTGTGGGCCTGATCTTCCAACCCGACCAGCCGAAGCAGTTCCATCGCCCGGTCCGGGCGCTCGGCGAACGGGTAGATGTTGCAGAAGTCCATCGGCAGCATCGTGTTCTCGAGCAGGCTGAGCGTCGGCAGCAATTGGAAGAACTGGAAGACGATCCCCAGATTCCGACCGCGCCACTGGGCTCGCTGACTCTCGCTCATCTCATAGATGGCATGGTCACCCACCAGCACCTTGCCCGAGGTGGGATGATCGATCCCGGAGATCATATTGATCAGGGTCGACTTCCCGCTGCCGGACTTCCCCACGACCGAGATGAACTGACCGTAGTCCAGCTGCAAGTCGACCGACTTCAGCGCCGTGAACCGGCCGGCGGGTCCCTCGTAGACTTTGGTCACCCCCTCCAGGAACAGGGCCGGGTGGGGAGGGGTTTCGACCGCAATGGCACGTCGATTCGGGGCGGCAACCTGCTCCCCCGAGACCGAGGTCCCGGAAGGGACGGCTGCGGGCCTGGCGGTCGGCGGAACGGTAGACGTCCCCGATCCATTGCCGGATGGGGAGCTCAGCCGACCATCGGTGATCACCAGACGGCGCGAGAAGCGACCCGCCAGGCTCTCGTCGTGCGTCACCATCACAACCGTCTTGCCCCGTTCCGTCAGCCCCTCGAGGATCCGGAAGATCGTCTCGGCCGTGACGGTATCGAGATTGCCGGTCGGTTCATCGGCGACGATCAGAGCAGGGTCGTTCATCAGGGCCCGGGCGATGGCGACCCGCTGCTTCTGGCCGCCGGAGATGTGCGCCGGGATCTTGTGGGCATGCTCGGCCAGCCCCACCAGGTCCAGCAGTTCGATGGCCCGTTCTCGGCTGGCGCCCGGACGGTAGTCGCCGGAGAAGTCCGGCGGGAGCATCACGTTCTCGATCAGGGTGAGGGACGGCATCAGCTCGAACGACTGGTAGACGATGCCCAGGTTCTCGCCGCGCCAGCGGGCCAGGTCGTCTTCCTTCAGTTCATGGATCGACAGGGCGTGCCCGTTCGTGCGACCGTTTCCGTTGGTCCCGAAGTAGCGGATCGCGCCCGAGGTGGGCGGGCTGATCCCGGAGATCAGGTTGAGGAGCGTCGTCTTGCCGGCTCCCGATTTCCCGGTGATCCCGAGGAACTCGCCGGGCCGGATCTCCAGGTCGACCTCGTCGAGCGCCAGGAATGGCACATCACCTGTCCGGTATTCCTTGGACAGACCCCTGACCTGGAGGATCGGCTTCTCTGCTTGACCCGACATTACAAACCTTATTGCTGCTGTCGATCCGGCCCGCTACCCCTAGGGGATAGGCGCGCCAAGAGGCGTCCCAGACCAGCCGGACTGCGTTCCGGCCCGGGATACGAGCGTCGAATGCTATCACGCCCATCGGCCGATTCCCCTTACAGAAGCCTTAGAGTTACGCTAGAACCGTCTTGCGGACCCGCCGAATGGGCGGCCGGGGCGGTCGAGGCGGCCCGCGAGTATCATTGGCCCGATGGGCAGCTCGCACCGCAGGTTCCAACTCGCCGCCTCCATCGGGCTCCTCGCCTTCCTCGCCATCCTGGCCTACGGTCCCTGGATCCGGCAGCTCGGTTTCTACCGCGACGACTGGTACGTCCTTTGGGCCGGCCAAGTGTACGGGCCGTCGAGCATCGTCGAGATGTTCTCGATCGACCGCCCGATCGTCGGCTGGCTATTCTCCCTGACCTACTCGATCTTCCGTGATTCGGCGATCGCCTGGCAGATCTACGCCATCACCTTGCGCTGGCTTGGGGCGGTCTTCGCCCTCGGGCTGTTCCGGGCGCTCTGGCCCTCCCGCCCCGCGGCCACGACGTTGGCCGCAAGCCTCTTCCTGATCTACCCCGGCTTCCTCCAGCAGCCGAACGCCATGACCTTCACCAACCAGTTGACGACCTACCTGCTGGCGGTGGCCTCCCTGGCGCTGACGGCGTGGGCGATTCTGGCCCGCCGCCGGAGCGCGCGCGTCGTCCTGACGCTGCTCGCCCTGGCGACGGCCCTGGCCTATCAACTTCTCTATGAGTACATGATCGGCCTCGAAGCGACGCGCCTCGCCATCCTGGCTTTGCTCGCCTGGCGGGATCGGGCGATGGGCCGACGCCGGCAGATCGGCTGGGTCGTCCGGCAGTGGCTCCCGTACGCCGGCGTCATCCTCGCCAACCTCCTGTGGCGAGCCTTCTTCTTTGAAAGCCAACGCGGCGCGACCGACCTCCCGGCGCTTGCCCAGGCCTATACCGCCAATCCTCTCCGGTTGCTCTTCATTCGTATCGTAGAACTCGTCAAGGATCTCGGCGAGGTCATCGTCGGCGGATGGGTCATCCCCCCCTACCAGTACGGCGACGTCATCGAATACCGACCCGTGCTCTTCGCCGTGCTCCTCGCCGGAGCCGGAATCGCCGGATGTCTGCTCGCCTTTCGCTGGATCCGCGGTCGTGGCACTTCGGCCGACCGGGAAGCCCAGGATCTTCGGCTGGAGATGGTCCTGGTCGGATCCGTCTCCCTCGTCGGCAGCCTGTTGCCCGTGATCTTCGCCGGGCGCGACGTCCGGTGGGAGAGCGGCTTCGATCGCTACGCCCTCCACGCCACCCTGGGGATGGCGCTCGTCATCGTCGGCGCTGGACTCTTTGTGACAAGCGCGCGCCTGCGACGCGCCCTCGCCCTGACCCTGGTGGGAGTCGGCGTCTTCACGCACGCCCTGAACGGCTCCGCTTGGGCCACGTTCTGGGAGGACCAGAGACAACTCTGGTGGCAACTCTCCTGGCGCGCCCCCCAATTCGTAGCGGAGACCGTGCTCCTGGCGGAGCTACCCGACGAGGGGTTCTATGAGGACTACGAGGCCTGGGGCCCGGCGAATCTGATCTATGCGGATCGGCCGGGACGGCTCCTCGTCGGTTCCGAGGTCTTCGACGAAGCCACGGCCGAGAAGGTCCGATTGGGACTTCGCGATGAACGCGGGATGCGCAAGATCATCGAGTATCCCCGCGATTTCGGCAAGGTGATCGTCGCTCTCCGCCCGACGGTGCTCTCCTGTGTCCATCTCCTCGACGGCCGGCGGGCGGAGTTCCCGCGCCAGGCCTCGAGCCTGGCCCGCGCCCTTGGTCGGTACTCCGACGTGAGTCGAGTCGACGTCTCCGCCTCACCCCCTCGGGTCCCACAGCTGTTCGGCCCCGAGCCAAGCCACGGCTGGTGCTACTACTATCAGCAGGTATCGCTGGCGCGACAGAGAGCCGATTGGAACGGAGCTACCGCCCTCGCCCGCGAGGTGCTCGACCGCGGGCTGAAGCCGACGGATCTTTCCGAGTGGTTGCCCTTCCTGGAAGCGCTCGTCGCCGGCGGAGATGCCGATGCGGCACATCAAGTCTCCTTGTACCTGCGGCACGATGAGAGCCTTCGTCATGACTTGTGCGACCAGATCGCGGGTACCGCCGCTCCAGGCCTGACCGAGGCGGAATACGGGGAGGTCCTGGAGCTGCTGTGCGCCGGCAAGTGAAGGGTCCGGTGGATATCCGCGCCCACAACCGGGCCGCCTGGGACCGCCAGGTCGAGGGCGGCAACGAATGGACCGTCCCAGTCGCGGCGGAGGTCATCGCCGCCGCCCAGCGGGGCGAGTGGCAGGTGGTGCTCACCCCTACCAGGCCCGTGCCGCGCGAGTGGTTCGGCGATCTCACCAGCCGCGACGTGCTCTGCCTGGCCTCGGGCGGCGGGCAGCAGGCCCCGATCCTGGCCGCCGCCGGGGCGCGGGTCACCAGCTTCGACAACTCACCACGCCAACTGGCGCAGGACCGCCTGGTGGCCGACCGCGACGGCCTGGACCTACGGACGATCGAGGGCGACATGCGCGACCTCTCGATCTTCCCTGATCAGTCCTACGACCTGATCTTTCACCCGGTCTCAAACCTGTTCGTCCCCGAGATCCGTCCGGTGTGGCGCGAGGCCTTCCGCGTACTCCGTCCCGGAGGGGCCCTCCTGGCAGGCTTCGTCAACCCGCTGCAGTTCATCTTCGACTGGGCCCGCGCCGAGAAGGGCGAACTCGTCGTCTGCCACAGCATCCCCTACTCGGATCTGACCGGCCCGACGGAAGACGAGCGCCGGCGCTTCCTCGAGGCGAACGACACGATCGAATTCGGCCATTCGCTCGACGACCAGATCGGCGGCCAGCTCGAGGCCGGCTTCGTGCTGACCGGCTTCTTCGAAGACTACGACCGCGCGCATCCGCTGGCAAAGCACATCGCCTCGTTCGTCGCCACGCGGGCGGTCCGTCCCACCACCGCCTGAGCCCCAATCCCCCCTCGACGGCTCGCCGCATGCCCTGCCGGCGAAATCTGCTATGCTAGGACGCGCAAGGGAGGTAATTCGCGGTGAGGGCTCTACCTGACCCTGCGCGGCCGGCCGTCAGCCCGGTCCGGGCGCAGAGACAGGCAGCGCGGTGGGGATAGCGCGCTTCCTCTACAATCTCGGATATCGCTACTTCCGCGTCCCCTGGGACGGCGGCCCTCGCACCGAGTTGATGCAACTCGTGGAGAGCGGGCGTCTCCGCCCAGGCCGGGCTATCGACCTCGGAAGCGGAACCGGCTGGAACTGCATCTTCCTGGCCCAGCACGGGTTCCGGGTGACCGGTGTCGACTTCGCCGCCGGAGCGATCGAGCTCGGCCGTCGGCGGGCACAGGAGGCCGGGGTCGAGGTCGAGTTCGTCCAGGACGACCTGACCCGCCTGCAGCACGTCGACGGGACCTTCGACCTGCTGGTCGACTACGGGACCCTCGACGACCTCCACCCCAACGATCGCGATCGCTATATCCGGAACGTCCTGCCGCTGACCCACCCTGGCAGCCGGATCCTGCTCTTCGCCTTCGAATGGGAGCCTCGCCGGTGGGAGCAGATCCTGCACGCCCGGATGGCCCTCCGCCCCGGGGAAGCCGAATCCCGCTTCCGCCCGTACTTCGACATCGAGCGATACGCCGGGGAGACTCTGAGCACAGGATTCATTCGCGGGTGGGCCGTCTACCTGATGACGAGGAACAGCACGCCATTCCCGGAGGGGGCCCCGACGTGAACGCGAGTCGGGCCAACGGATCCGCCGCACGTCCCAGCCAAGGAGGAGAGAGGATGCAGAAGTCAGCTCTGGAACGGTTGGCCCCGCTCAGCGGACTCCTGAGTGTGATCTTGATGATCGCCGCAGCGATGGTTGTTGGCCTGGTCGAGTACATGCCGCCGGCGGAGAAGATCGCCGGCGCGATCGCAGCCAATGCGGGCAACGTGGCGATCGGAGGCTACCTGGGAACCCTGTCGTCGTTCTTCCTGATCTGGTTCGCCGGTAGCCTGATGGATGAGCTTCGCCGCCACGAACAGGGGACGCGCCTCTCCGGTTTGGCGCTTGCCGGCGGGGTGGCGGCCGGGGTTGGGCTCGGCATCGGCTTCCTGACCCTCCAGGTTGCAGGGACTCGCGCCGGAGCCCTGGGCGGCCTCGATCCGGTCGGCGCCGTCACGCTCTACGACCTCGCCACCAACATCGAGGGTGTGCTCCTTGGGATCGGCCTGGCGGTCACCATCGCCGCCACGGCCGTTGTTGGACTGCGCCGCGGAGCGTTTCCCGCCTGGTTCTGCTGGATCAGTGTCGTCCTGACGATCTTGTTGCTTTCGCCGTTCGGCTACATGGGGGTGTTTCTCGTGCCCGTGTGGCTGGCCGTCACGAGCGTTTGGCTCTACCTCCGCGGGCGCTCCGGCTAGTCGGCGCCTCGGAAATCCGTCCGCCCACCCGGGCTGAGGGGCGACCCTTGGCCCGGGCTGTCTGACCCCAGGAGGCCTAATGGAAGTCTTGATCCGCAACGCCGCGCTGTCGGCCTATCTCTTCGCCGTCGCCTCGATCCTTTCGACCGTGACCCTGATGATCATGTTCGCCGGAGTAGGGATCTTCGGACCGATCAACGACCTGATCAGCGTCTTCCAATTCCTGTTCCTGATCCCGGTCGCCCTGGCCACCCATCAGGCTCTGCGGCCAGCGGGATCGACGGCGGTCCTGATCGTGACGATCGTCGGTGTCCTGGCGATGCTCGTCTTCGCCGTGCTGCAATCCTTGCTCGTCGTGGGCGTCGTGCGTTTCGAGCAGACCCTGGGCGCCGTCCTGGCGATGGGCGCCCTGATCGGGCTGTGGCTGGCGATCACCCAGGGCGCACAGCTTTCCGGCGGTCAGGTTCCGACCTGGCTGGGATGGGTCGGAATCCTCGGGGGCCTCAGCTTCGTCCTGACGGCCATCGGGTGGTTCTTCCTCGGGGGGATGCAGCACCCGCTGGTGGCGGTCGGATTCTTGATCGGAGCTATCCTGCTCCCGGCGTGGGGGATCGGCACCGGCCGGCTTCTCTCGGTCGCAGGCTCGTAGCGCCCTGGGGCCGCGATCGAGCCGCCTGCCTGCGGCGAGCGGGGTAGAATGAGGCAACAGTCGAGCATGGTTCCGTCCGGCTCTGCTCGCCGAGCCGGAGACTGTCCCCAGGCCCTGTGATCCTTCACGCCATTCGACGCAGCCTCCGTGCCAAGTTCGCCCTGGGGTTCTTTCTGCCCCTTATCGCCCTGTTGGGGCTCTCCAGCTATTTCCAATTCGCCCGGCACGAGGAAGCCCACCGGGAAGCGTTGCTGCTCCTCGCCAGCCAGACCACCCAGGCGGTCGAGAACAGCCTGCGCAACGAGATGCTCAACCGCAACCTGGAGGGCCTCCAGCACACGATCGACGCCATCAGCGAGGGCGAGGCAATCGACGCGATCGCCATCCTCGATCCCGCGGGTCGGGTGGCGATGGCCCCGGGGCGGGAGAACGTCGGCCAGATCCTCGATAACGGCGACCCGACCTGCCAGCCCTGCCACCGCTTGCCGCCCGAGGAGCGACCCAACAGCGTCATCGTCGACCTCCCGGGAGAGGGCCGCGTCTTCCGCAGCATGAATCCGATTGAAAACCGGCCGGAGTGCCACGCCTGCCACGAGCCGACCCAGAGCCTCAACGGATTGCTCTTGATTGACCTTGCGATGACCTCGGTCGACGACCCGCTGGCGATCGATCTGCGCGAGCACGTCCTGTGGCCGGCGCTCACCATCGCCCTCGTCATGCTGATGACGGTCCTCTTCGTCAGCCGCTTTGTGATCCGGCCTGTGCAGACCATTCGCGAGACCGTTGGCCAATTCGGGCTCGGCCAGGCCGACGTCGAAACCCCGGTTCGGTCCCCCGACGAGATTGGCCGATTGGCCGAATCGATCAACGCCATGACCCACCGGATCCACGCCGAGGAGCAGGAGAACCTCAACCTCTCCGATCAACTGCAGGCCCAGGCCGAAGCGCGGCGCCAGTTGCTCCTTCGGCTCACCACGGCCCAGGAAGAGGAGCGTCGGCGGGTGGCGCGCGATCTCCACGACGATCTCGGCCAGGACCTCGCCGGGGCCGCCATGCAGCTCGAAGTCATCGCCCAGGAGGAGCCCGGGGCTTCCCCGAAAGCCAAGCGGGCTCTGGAGCGGGCCCGCGTCCTCATCGCCGACGCCACCGACCGGATCTACGGCGTGATCCTCTCCCTCCGACCGGCCGGGCTCGACGACCTCGGCCTCGCTCCGGCCATCCGGGCCCATGCCGAGCGCCTGTTCGAGGACACCGGTGTCCAGATCGAAATCGACGCCGACGGTCTGACCGAGCGACTGCCGAGCGAGATGGAAACGGCGATCTTCCGCATCTTCCAGGAGGGCCTCAGCAACGTCCATCGGCACGGGCGTGCCCGCCAGATCCGTCTTCATATGCGCCTCACGGGAGGTATCTTCGAGGGCGAGATCATCGACGACGGCGTCGGATTCGATGTCCAATCCCTTGCTCAGACGCCGCCCGGGGTCGAAATGCGTGGCCTGGGGCTGTTGGGCATGCAGGAGCGGGTCAGTCCGTGGGGCGGCGAGGTACAGATCGCCTCCGTGCCGGGACAGGGCACTCGACTGACCGTCCGCATCCCTCTCCCGGAGTCATCAGATGGCCGCTAGCAAGATCCGGGTCCTGATCGCCGACGACCACACGATCGTCCGCAGCGGGGTTCGCCTCCTGCTAGAAGGCGAGCCCGATATGGACGTTGTCGGCGAGGCGATCACCGGGGAGGCCGCCATCGGGATGGCGCAATCACTGCAGCCGGATGTCATCCTGATGGACATTGCCATGCCGGGCGTGGATGGGATCGAGGCGACTCGCCGCATCAAGGCTGCCTCACCCGAAATCGGGATCCTCGTCCTGACGATGCATCGTTCCGACGAGCACTTCTTCGCCATGCTCAAGGCCGGCGCCTCTGGGTACGTCCTCAAAGCAGCAGACACCAACGATCTCTTGGGGGCGATCCGCAGCGTCGCCCGCGGGGAGGCCTTCCTATATCCGGCGATGGCCAAGAAGCTGATGCAGGACTACCTGAGCCGGACGCCAGGCCTCGACGACCCGGCGGACCAACGGCTGACGCCTCGCGAGCGGCAGATCCTTCGCCTGATCGCCGAAGGCTACACCAACAAGGAAATCGCCGACCGGCTGGTCATCAGCCCCAGCACCGTCCACAGCCACCGGAACAACCTGATGCAAAAACTCGATCTGGACACGCAGCACGGCCTCGTCCAGTACGCCCGCAAGCGGGGCTGGATCGGCGAAGACCCCGGGGCGCCAAACCCCTAGCCTGCTCCCTGCCGGCCCGGCCATGCCGCCGTTACCGGCCTGCTCCGTCCTCTCCCCTTCACCTGCCCCATCTGGCGATTTGCGCGAGGGATCTGGCGCGGCCCCTGATTCCCGTGCGTGAAGGATCCCACTAATCTGGTCCTAAGGATCTCTCGGGCTTGGATGTCGCCGGGGCGGGAATGGCGAAACATCGTGTGTACATTCTCTGGACGCACCCCCTCTTCTCCGAGACGCTCGGCCGCCTCCTGCGAGGGGCCGAGGTCGAGGTCGTCGGGGGAAGCTCGGACCCGGCGATCGGCCTGGAGGAAATCGGCCGGATGCAACCGGACGTGGTGATTGCAGAGGAAGGTTCCCCCGGCGCCCCGACAGAGGCAATCGAGGCCCTGCGGGCCGGGCCGTCCGAGATGCTGATCCTCGGCCTCAACCTCAGCGACAACGGATTGCAGGTCTACCGCCGCGAGCAGCGTACCGTCGCCGATCCCGAGGATCTCCTCCGGATCCTGCGGACTACCTGACCAGGAGGCGGGCTTTGACTCAAGGAAGGATGGCGCTGAGCCTTCGATGAACCAACCTCCGCAGAGCCCTGCCAGCCGGTCTCTCCCGGTCAGGCGCCTCCTCGTGGCGGCCGTGGTCGGCCTGGTCCTGCTCCTGGGGGCAGGCCTGGTATGGACGCGCGTCCAGGCCTTCGCCGCCCCGGAGCAACCGATCGCCTACAGCCACGAGGTCCACGTGGCCGCCGGGGTCGAGTGCCTTTACTGTCACTCCGGCGCCCAGCGCACGTCGTCGGCCGGAATCCCCACCGCGGAGAAGTGCATGGGCTGCCATGCCGTGATCGAGGTCGAACACCCTGAAGTCCAGAAGATCGCCGAGTACGCCTCCCAGGGCGAGGCGATCCCGTGGGTGAGGGTGAACCTCCAGCCGGACTTCGTTTTCTTCTCCCACCAACCGCACCTCGGCGCCGGCCTGAACTGCGAGGCCTGTCACGGAGAGGTCTCCCGGATGACCGTGGCCCGGCCCGTCGTCCGAATGGACATGGGCTGGTGCCTCAGCTGCCACCTCGATCAGCCCCAGGAGAAGGTTGCCCGCCTGGCTGATTGCGTGGCGTGCCACAAGTGACCCGCCCATGACTCAACCCCTTTCTCGTCGCGAGTTCCTCAAGATCGCCGTCGGTGCCACCGGCGCCAGCGGGCTGGCGCCACAGGCGCAGCGCTTCCTGCTCCAACCGTTCTCCCACCCGCCGGAGGAATCGCTCACCGGCGAAGAAGCCTGGTTCGCCAGCACCTGCCGCCAGTGCGCCGCCGGTTGCGGGATCCTGGTGCGGGTGCTCAACGGGCGGGCCCGCAAGATCGAGGGCAATCCCCTGCATCCGCTGAATCGCGGCAAGCTGTGCGCCCGCGGACAGGCCGGGCTGCAGGCGCTCTACAACCCGGATCGCCTGCGCAATGCCGTCCGCCAGACGGGCGGCCGCGGGTCGCGGGTATTCGAGCCCGTTCCGTGGGAAGACGCCCTGGCAACGCTGACCGAGAAGATCTCTACCCTGGCCAGGCCGGAGCGCCTGCTCTTCTTCGGCGGCTTGATGCCCGATCACACCTATCGTCTGGCGGCGCGATTGCTCGATTCGCTGGGGGCTCCGCCGCCGGTCGTCTTCGACCTGCATTCCGCCCTCGAAGGCCGGGCTTCGGCCCAATGGCTGGCGGAGACCTTCTTCGGACGGCCCGAGCTGCCCATTTACGACATTGAGCACAGCAGCGTCGTCTTCTCGTTCGGTGCCAACCTGCTCGAGACATGGATGTCGCCGGTGGCGCAGAGTGTTGCCTATGGCGAAATGCGCCAGGGGGGCACGGGCCGTGGCCTGCTGGTCCAATTCGAGCCGCGGCTCTCGGCCACGGCCGCCTCCGCCGACGAGTGGATCCCCGTGCGTCCGGGCTCCGAAGGGTTCATCGCCTTGGGGATCGGCCGATTGATCGTCGAAGAACGGCTCGGCCACGTCGGGACTCGCCGCGAGCTTGCCATCCTGTACCAGGATGTGGATGTCGCTGAAATGGCGGCCGCCAGCGACGTCTCGGTGGAGAGCCTTCGTCGCCTGGCCCAGATCTTCGCCGATGCCGATCGGGCCGTCGCCATCCCGGGCGGCGGGCTGTCGGGCCAGACCAACGGCTCGGCCTCGATGTTGGCGGTGCAGGCTCTGAATGTCCTCGTGGCGCAGTTGGGACGAACCGGCGGCGTCTTCCTCTCACATCCGGGCCCGACCGCCGTCCTGCGAGAAACGCCGGCGGTCGAGTCGTTCACCCGGGTGCGGGAGGCGATCGACCGAATGCGGGCCGGCGAAGTCGACCTGTTGATGGTCTATGGCGCCAATCCGATCTTCGAACTGCCGCCGGCGTCGGGCATCGCCGAGGCGGTGGCGCGGGTCCCGGCGGTGTTCTCGTTCAGTCCGTTCGTCGACGAGATCGCCGCGCAGTCGGATTGGATCCTGCCGGATCACACCTACCTGGAGTCATGGGGCTATCAAGTGCCGGCCCCGGGCGCCGATCGCCCCGTCGTCACCGGCCAGCAACCGGTCGTGCGGCCGCTCTACGACACGCGCTCGACCTCCGAGGTCCTGCTGGCGCTCGCCGCCGGATTGGGTGGCGCCGCCGCCGAAGCGCTGCCCTGGCCGAACGAGGTCGCCTACCTGGAAGAGGTTGCTTCCGATCTTCAGGGATCCAGCCTGAGCGCGTACGATGCGCGCACCCTGGCCGGGTTCTGGGGCCTGTGGCGGCAGTACGGAGGATGGTGGTCGGAGCAACCGATCCCGCTCGAGCCGGAGGCGACCGAGATCGTCGCTTCCCCCTTGCCCGTGGTCAAGCCGTCCTTCGACGGGGCCCCCGCCGCCTATCCCTTCCATCTGCATCCCTATCCATCCGTCGCCCTGAGCGATGGGCGCGGGGCGAACCTGCCATGGCTCCAGGAAACCCCCGACCCGATGACGACCGCCCGCTGGTCGACCTGGGTCGAACTCAGCCCGGAGACCGCCGACCGCCTGGGCGTGCACGATGATGACATCGTCCGGGTCGTCTCGGCCCACGGCGAACTCGAAGCGCCGGTTGTCGTCTACCCTGGTTTGCGACCGGATGTCGTCGCGATCCCGGTCGGCCAGGGTCACCAGGACTATGGGCGTTTCGCCGAGCGGCGCGGCGCCAATCCGATCACGCTGCTCGCCCCGACGACCGATCCCCAGGTCGGCGCGCTCGCCTGGGGCGCGACCCGCGTGCGCCTGGAACCGACCGGCCGCCGCCGCCAGCTGGCCCGACTCGAGAGCCTGGATGGGGAGGGACGTGAACACCTTGACTAAGACTTCCGGCAACGGTCGCCGCTGGGCGATGGTGATCGACCTCGATCGCTGCACGGGCTGCCAGGCCTGCCTGGTCGCCTGTCACGCCGAGAACAACGTCCCGGTGGCCGGCGAAACCGCTTCGGCGTATGGACGCTGGCTGCACTGGGTCATCATCCAGCGCTTCTGGGAGGGCCAGTATCCGAACGTCAAGGCCCGCTTCAACCCGCTCATGTGCCAGCAGTGCACCGAAGCCCCGTGCGAACCGGTGTGCCCGGTCTTCGCCACCTACCACAACCCGGAGGGCTTGAACGCCCAGATCTACAACCGATGTATCGGGACGCGGTTCTGCGGCAACGCCTGCCCGTACAAGGCCCGCACCTTCAACTGGTTCACGCCGGAATTTCCCGAGCCGCTGACCGAGCAGCTCAACCCGGACGTCACCGTGCGCTCACGCGGGATCATGGAGAAGTGCACCTTCTGCGTTCAGCGGATCCGCCGGGTCGAACTCGCCGCCGCCGCCGAAGGCCGTTCGCTCCACGACGGCGAGGTTCAGCCGGCCTGCGTCCAGACCTGCCCGCCCGGGGCCCTGATTTTCGGAGACCTCAACGATCCCGACAGCCGGGTCAGCCAATTGGCCCGCAGTCGGCGGTCCTTCCGCCTGCTGGCCGAGCTCGGTACGGATCCGGCCGTGGTCTATCTCAAGGGAGGCGAAACGAATGTCTGATGCAGCCGCCTTGCCCCTGGGGCAGGCCGAATCCCGAGACGAGGTCCCGGCCGAATACGAAGAGCGCTTGCTCCTCGCCCAGCGGACCGACGCCGAAATCAACGAGGCCGTCCTCAAGCCGATGTTTCGGGGCGGCCTGGGCTTCTGGGCCCTGGTGGCGGGCCTCGGGGGCGTGATCCTGTGGGGGCTGTACTCCTGGGGCTACCTCATTCAGTACGGTCTCGGAACCACCGGGAAGAACCGGCCCGTGTACTGGACCCTGTTCATCACGACGTTCGTGTTTTGGATCGGGATCAGCCACGCCGGCACGATGATCTCGGCCGTGCTCCGTCTGCTCAAGGCCGACTGGCGCCGGCCCATCACACGCGGCGCCGAAGCGATGACGGCGTTCGCGTTGATGGTGGCCGGTCTGTATCCGTTGATCCACCTCGGCCGGGTGTGGAAGTTCTACTGGATGATCCCCTACCCGAACAACCGGCTGATGTGGCCGAACTTCCAATCTCCGTTGATGTGGGACCTGGTGGCGATCACGACCTACCTGGTGAGCTCGTCGCTGTACCTGTATTTGGCGATGATCCCCGACATGGCGATGGCCCGCGACCACACCACCGGTTGGCGCCACCGGCTCTACCGCACGCTCGCCCTGGGATGGCGAGGCACCGAGGCCGAGTGGCACAAGCTGCTGCGGGCGCTGGCGATCTTCTCGGTGGCGATCATCCCGATCTTCCTCTCGGTCCACTCAATCGTCTCGTGGGACTTCGCCGTAACGATCCAGCCGCGCTGGCACAGCACGATTTTCGCCCCGTACTTCGTGATCGGGGCGGTCTACTCGGGGCTCTCGGCGCTGGCGACGATCCTGATCATCGTCCGGCGCGGGATGCGGCTCCAGGAGTTCCTCCGGTCCGAGCATTTCGACTCGCTCGGCAAGTTGATCATGGTGGCCGGGATGCTGTGGACCTACTTCTGGTTCGCCGGGTTCCTGGTCGAGTGGTACGGCAACGAGCCCATCGTGCGGGCCCTGATCGAGGAAGAGATCTCGGGCTCCCTGGCACCCTTCTTCTACCTGCAGATGGGCGCCAACCTGATCCCGATCCTGCTGCTGGCCTTCCGCAAGGTGCGCACCACGCCGATCCTGCTCCTCGGCACGACCTTGCTGGTGAACGTCGGGATGTACACCGAACGGGCCCTGATCGTCATCGGCAGCCTGCAGCGCAACGACCTTCCCTTCAACTGGGGAACCTACCGGCCCACCTGGGTTGAGATCAGCGTGGTTGCCATGACCTTCGCCGCCTTCGCCCTGCTCTACACGCTGTTCTCACGGATCGTGCCTTACGTCCCGGTGTGGGAGATCAAGGAAGGGCGGCTGCGCTACACCCTGCGCCGGATCGGCCGTCTGCTCGTGCCGACGGCGGCCGAGATCGAATAGGGCCGGCCCGAGGCGGAAGAGACATCATGACTGACACGATCCGAATGATCGCACTGCTCGACGAGGCCACCCAGACCGCCGAGGCGATCGACGCCCTGCACGCCCTGGGGATCGAGGACTCGAAGATCGTCGTGATGAGCGGTGTCCCCTATCCCGAGCGGGCCCTCGGCCGACATGTCGGATGGCTCACACTCCCGTACATCGTGGCCGCCGGCGCCGTCGTCGGATTCCTGGTCGGCTTGTTCCTGGCCGTCATCACCCCGCACCTGTATCGCCTCGACGTCGGCGGGCATCCGCCGGCGGCCTTCGGACCGGCGGCGGTCATCGTCTTCGTCTTCACCATGATCTCGACGATCGTCTCGACCTTCCTAGGCGTCCTTTGGGAGATGGACTTCCCCCGCTTTGGGCGCGCTCCGTATCACAACCTGGTGACCGATGGGAAGCTAGCGGTCTTGCTCGAGATTCCGCGCAACCTAGAAGCGAAGGCCCGCAACATCCTCGAAGCCCACAAGGCCCATCACATCGGGGACCCGGAGTGGATCAGCCTATGAACCCCCGCCTGCGACGCGGTCTCGTCATCATCGGCCTGGCCCTCGCGCCGTTTGCGATCGGGATGCTCTTTACCTTCGAGGTGATCAAGATCTCGTATCCGTCCGACATGTCGAGCCAGCCGTCGGTCACGCAATTCGAGGCCCCTCGCCTCGCCCCTCCGGCCAACTCGGTGTCCTTTGAGGGTTTGGCCGTGATCCCCGAGGAGCTCCCGCTCAATCCAGTCCCCGCCGATGAGATTTCCCTGCAGCGGGGGGACATTCTGTACGACCTGCACTGCCAGTTGTGCCACGGCGAGTTGGGACACGGGGACGGCCCGCTGGCCGACTATTTCGACCGCACGCCGGAGAACCTCACCGGGCCGCAGATCACCGCCGAGTTCGACGGCTCGGTGTACCTGACCATCGTGCAAGGCTTCGGGGAGATGCCTCCGCTGGCGGAGAACCTCACCCCGCGCGAGCGATGGGATGTCGTCAACTTCGTCCGCACCCTCCCGTACCGGGCGGGTGAATAGGGAGGTCCGCCACGCATGAAAGCCAGACTCGTCGTCTTCACGGTCTTCCTGGGGCTCCTCCTGGCCGGATGTGCCGCCCCGCAGAGCCTTCCCGGCGGGCCGACCCCCATCCCGACCCTGATCCCGGCTACCCTGCCCGTGACTCTGCCCGGCGAGCCGACCGAGGCACCGATCGACATACAGAGTTACCCGGCCCGGAAACCGTCGGTGGAATTGGCCACCGCGATCTATGGCCCACAGTGCGCCGGCTGTCATGGTGAAGACGGACGGGGAACGGTCCCCGGGGCGCGGAATTTCCAGGACCTCGACTTCATGCGCGGCGAGTCACCGACGTCGTTCTATGCCGCCATCACCGAAGGCCGCGGGCAAATGCCGGCCTTCCAGGGGCGGATGACGTCCGACGAACGATGGGACACCGTGGCCAAGGTCTGGAGTTTCTCAACCACCCCCGAGTCCCTGGCGCTGGGACAGTCGATCTATGAGACAAACTGCGTTGCATGCCACGGGGAGGATGGGACCGGCAAAGTCCTGGGGGCGGCCGATTTCAGTGACCTGCGCATCATGGGCAGCCGAGCCCCGCGAGACTTCTACCTGGTCCTGACCCAGGGCCGCGGCTCGATGCCGGCCTGGCAGGGCCGCCTTTCCCAGGACGAGCGGTGGTCCGTGATCGACTATCTGCGGACCTTCACCTTCGACTCCGCCATCGGCGAAGAGGCGGGGCCCGAAGGCCAGCCGACGGCCGAAGCGACCGCTGGTGTCGAGGCGGCCTGCGACGCGGCGACACTGGCCAAGACCAACCCCTTCACTTGGGACGATCAGGCCGCGATCGAGGCGGGCGACGCGATCTACGGCCAATCCTGCTCGGCGTGTCATGCCCCGGATGGGAGCGGCGCCATCACCGGCGCCCCGGACTTCACCAGCCAGGCCTACCAGGCCCAACTGCGCCGGGAGCCGGGTGAGGCGCTCTGCGTCATGACGCTCGGCCGCGGTGCCATGCCTGGCTGGAGGGAAGTGCTGACGGAGGACCAGATCTGGCAGGTCCTTACCTTCCTGGGGTCCCTCGGCTCGTAGGCCGACCCGCCAGGAGCCGCTTTCCAGGCCGATCCCTCGAAGTGGATTCGGCTAAAGGAGGTGGGAAAAGTACAATATCCGTGAATAGCCCGCCCGTCCGCCCCCTTGCCTATTGGGCAGCTCTCGGAGCGGGGATGAGGCCCTAGCCAGAGGATTGGAAGGAGGTGAGAGCAAGCGAAGAGACCGTTCGGCTTCTTGTGGGACTGCACTATAGAATCTGGAGGAGAGTGTTTCTATGACCCGAAGAACCGCAGCCATCCTGACCTTGGTGGTAGGTGGCGTGCTCGTTCTGGCGGCCTGTGCTCAACAGGGCCCCGCCGGTCCAGCAGGGCCGGCCGGTCCTGCGGGCCCCGCCGGCCCTGCTGGCGAGGTCTCGGCCGCCGACCTGAGTTGTACCGAGTGCCACAACGACACCACCCTGATCGTGTCAAAGGAAGCCCAGTTCCGCGAGAGCTCCGTTCACGGAACGGGCGAAGCCTTCATCCGGGGTGAGAACACGGCCTGCGCCGGATGCCACGGCACGGAGGGCGCCAAGGCCCGCATCAACGCCGGCCTGCCCCCGCACGACCCGTCGGTTGAAGGCATCGTCAACGTCTCGCCGTTCGACTGCCGAACCTGCCACAACATCCACACGACCTACACCCGAGCGGACTTCTCGCTCACGGGTGGCGGTCAGCCGGTGTTGATGGAGAAGACCTTCGGCACGTACGACGGGGGCGACGGCAATCTGTGCGCCGCCTGCCACCAGGTCCGCAATGACCTGCCGGAAGCCGCCGGCGGGAACATCACGGTCACGTCGTCGCGCTACGGGCCTCACTACGGAATCCCGGCCCCGATGATGCTCGGCGAAGGCGGATCGGGTGTGACCGGCGATCCAAGCCCGCACTACGCCATGGTCGAAGAGACCTGCGTCGGCTGCCACATGGGCGAGGAGCGCAACCACACCTACGAGCCCGAGGTCGAGCGTTGCCAGGCCTGCCATGCCGACGCCGAGGACTTCGACATCAACGGCGTGCAGACCGAGATCGAGGCAATGCTAGAGGAGCTCCACACGATCTTCGTCGACGAGAAGTTGCTGAACCCGGAGACCGATCTGTGGGGGATCTACGACGCCGCGACGGGCACGTTCAGTAATCCGTCGGCGGATAAGCCCCTGGTCGTTACCGAGGCCGTGGGCAACGCCATGTGGAACTACAAGATCGTGGTGTACGACAACAGCATGGGCGTCCACAACTCGAAGTACACCAGGGCCCTGCTCGAGTCGGCGCTGGAAGCGATGCGGTAGGGGCGATCCTGGGTTCGACCCAAGTCTTCCCGATCGTACAGTTTGTCCACTGCAGCCCTGAATCTCTTCAGGGCTGCAGTCCTTCTTTGGCGACAGCCTTCTCGAAGAGGCTCGCGGCGATCCATTGAGAAAGGATGCGGATTGTGCATATACACCTCCGAACGCTCGCCCCCCTTTCGCTCGGCCTGATGGTGGCCCTGGGGGCCTGCACCGCCCCGGAAACACCCACCGCCCCACCGCCCGGCCCAGAGCCGGAGCCCGAGGTTGAACTCTCGGGCTCGGCCCCAGAGGGCGGACGGCTCTATGATCGATGGTGGCGAGAAGCCGGCGTCGATCAACCCCCGGGGGATCAGCCCCTGTGGTCTTCCCAATCCACCAACACTAGAACCGGCGGCGACACCTGGCGCTGCAAGGAGTGCCACGGGTGGGACTACCAGGGCGCCGACGGGGCCTACGGCTCGGGTTCGCACTTCACCGGCTTCCCCGGAGTCTTCGGCTCCAGCGGCCTGAGTGATGCCGAGTTGTTAGCCTGGCTAGACGGCTCGGCCAATGCCGATCACGACTTCTCGGCGATGGGCACCGACTCGCTGGCCAACCTGGCGACCTTCCTCCAGGAAGAATTGGTGGATGTGGCGCCCTTCATCGATGCCGAAACCAAGGCCGCGATCGGAGGCGATGGGCAGGCTGGAGCGCAGCTGTATGAGGGGAACTGCACCGCCTGCCACGGCGCCGATGGACTCCTGATTAACTTCGGCGACGACGCCGAGCCGGAATACCTCGGCACCATCGCCCTCGACAATCCCTGGGAGTTCATCCACAAGGTCCGGGCCGGGCAACCCGGCACCGCCATGCCTGCCGCCATCGACCTGGGCTGGACCCTGCAACAGGTGGTGGATGTGTTGACCTTCGCCCAAACCCTGCCCACCGAAGCGTCCGTGGGCGGGTCGGTCTCCGAGGGCGGAAAGCTCTACGACAAGTGGTGGACGACCGTCGGACTCGACACGCCGGACGGCGACAACCCGCTATGGGCCCGGCAGTCCACCAATGAGCGGAGCGGCGGCGACACCTGGCGCTGCAAGGAATGCCACGGGTGGGACTACGCCGGTGCCGACGGGGCCTACGGCTCCGGCTCGCACTTCACCGGCTTCCCCGGAGTCTTCGGCGCGCAGGACAAGTCGGCCGAAGAACTCCTCCAGATGCTCTCCGGCGAGGTCGACGCCGATCACGACTACTCGGCGATGGGCCCGGAGGCCCTCACCGACCTGATCACCTTCCTCAAGGAGGCGCTGGTCGACCTCGCTCCGGTCATCGATGCGAGCGCGAAAGCGCCCGTGGCCTTCGATGCCGGGCACGGACAGGAGCTTTACAGCAGCGCCTGCACCGCCTGTCACGGGGAGGATGGCCGGACGCTCAACTTCGGCGACGACGCCGAACCCGAGTACCTGGGCACGATCGCCGTCGACAACCCGTGGGAGTTCGTACACAAGGTGCGCTTCGGACAACCTGGGGAAGGGATGCCAGCCTCGGAGGACACGGGCTGGACGCTGCAGGACGTCCTCGACGTCCTGGGATACGCGCAAACCCTACCGACGGAGTAGCGTTCTCCACCGCCAGCCGCCCGAGTCTCCAGCAAGAAAGGAACCGGCCCGCAGGATTGCGGGCCGGTTCTTGCTTGAAACGCATGGCGATCGAGTTGGCATCCCCGGAGCTGGATCGCCCTAAGGACCGGGTTCCGGAGTCCGCTCCAGGCCGGGCGGGGTCCTCGTCCCGCGGCCTCGCCCCTTCCCGCCGCGTTCGGGCTCGTTGCCCGGACCGGCTTCCCCTTCGAGTTCCGAATCCTTCTTCTCCTGCCCCGGGGGAACCCACTCCGGGTCGTTGCCACGGCCCTTGCCGATCTTCTCCAATCCCTGGGCGGCGCGCTCCAGCGCCGTGGTCAGTCCGGGGACGGCCGCATCCGGGGCTTGCTCACGGACCCGCTCCAGAACCTCGATGTGATGCTGGAGCTTGGCCTGAAGCTGACCGGCGTCTCCCTCATCTTGAGACACTAGGCCGTCGATCGCCGCGGCGTACGATTCCATCGCCGACTCAGCGTCCTCCCACCGACCCAGCCCGGTGAGCGCTTCCAGCTCTGCCAGACGCCGGTCGGCATAGGCGGCCTGCAGGTCGGCATCACCTTCGCTCGTGAAGGACAGGGCCAGCCGCGCCGTCTCCAACCCCCGCTTGACCGGGTACAGGGCATCTCCCGGAAGGGAGCCCTCGGCCGCGTAGGCGGCGGTGGTGCCCGTCGCCAGCATCAGCACCAGCATCACGCTCGCCAGGACCGCCGCCGGCCGGAGGATCCAGCCCGGCGCCCAGTGCTTCGGTTTCGGCGTCAGCTGCGGCTCGAGGCGCGCCCAGACCCGGGCCCGCGCCGGAGCGCGCGGCGCCGCCGGCGCGAGCGAGGCCCGCAGGTTCGTCGCCAGATCGGCCAGCGGCCTAATCTCAGGGCTCGCGGCCTCGCGGCCGGAGATCGAGCGATCGAGCTCGTCGGCCTGACGGCCTTGCCGGGCGTCCACCCTAGGTTCCATCCTTCATCTTGCTGCGCAGCGCGCCAAGCGCTCGGAACAGCAGCACCCGCACCGCGCCCTCCGAGCGGCCCATCCACTGGGCCGTGGTCTCGGTCGACAAATCCAGCAGGACGCGCAGGCGAATGACCTCCTGATGATCGGGCGAGAGCGCAGCCAGGGCGTTCCTCATCGCCGCGATCTCCTCCTGGCGGGCCAGGTGCTCATCCGGTGTGGCTCCCGGCTCAGCCAGGCTTTCGGCATGGTCCAGGCCGACCTCGCGCCCGGCCTTTCGGTAGTGGTCGGCCAAGGCGTTCCGGGCGATCCGGTACAGATAGGCCGAAAACGGATGTCCTCTTTCCCGGTACCGATCGAGCGAGCGGAAGGCCTGCAAGAAGACGACCTCCGCCAGGTCTTCCGCGTCGGCCTCGTCCACCAGCCGGGCGCGCAGATAGCGGTAGATCGGGTCGAAGTGGCGCCGGTAGAGATCGGCAAAGGCCGCCACATCCCCTTTCCGGGCACGCTCGACAAGGACCGCATCGGTGGGTGTCTCGCTCATGAGAACGAGGGAGCGGGCTGGCCGTTACGGGGCCCGGTCCCCAGATAAGGATACCCGCCGAATGCCGCCTGCGGGAATCGGTACCGGTGTCCCAGAGCCCTGGCGTAACAGCCGCCGGGAAAGGCCGTTTCCCCTGTGAGCGGACTCCCGTGCCCGCTGTGGCAGTCTTCCCTGAGCCCTGGAGGTGGAAACCATGAAGCTCCATCGCATCCTGACCGGCCTGATCCTGCTCTCACTCCTGGCTGTCCCGGTGGCGGCCCTGGCACAGGACGCACCGGGGGTCAGCGTCACCTCCGTCTGCCAGGAGGCCACCGTGAAGGCCACCTTCGACGTCTCCGGGATCAGCGGGACGGCGCCCTTCGAATTCGTGTGGGACTTTGGCGACGGCGAGGCCCAGCTCGACGGTGGCCTGGCCGACCCAACCATGATTGTGGATCACACATACGGCGCTGCCGGGGAGTACGCCTGGTCGCTGCTGATCACCGATTCGTCCGATCCCGCGGTGCAGACGACCCTCGGCGGGACCGTCGTGATCGGTCCCCAGGTCAGCCTGACAAGTGACCCGTTTCCGCCCCTGCTCCCGTTGATCGATAGTCAGGCTTCCATCACATTGACCGCTTCGGCCACGAGCGGGGAGCCCCCGTACGCCTACGCCTGGGATCCCGAGGGGGACGGCATCTTCGAACCCGGAACCGATGAGCTTACCTTCGCGTACTCGGCGGGCGGCAAGTACCAGGCGGCAGTCCAGGTTACAGACGATTGCGGCCTGACGGCGACTGCCACCCTGCCGGTGTTGGTCGACGACCCGGAGGCCGAGGCCTGCCACCCGATGGCGCAACGTATCGCCGACGGAATCAACACCCTCTTCCCGAACCAGGCCGGTACGCTCTACACCTGCGAGGAGATCTTCGGGATCAAGGGCGGCGACCTGACCGGGCAGGTGCTGGGATACGGCCGCCTATGGCACGCCTACAAGCTGGCCCAAACGATGGAGGACCTCACCTGGGAGGAGATCCTCCAGTGGAAGCTCGACGGGACAGGCTGGGGCCTGCTGACCCAATTGGATCGAGTATCCGAGACCCTTGCCGACGTCGGCCTTCGCGAGCTGTTCGACATCGTCGTTTCCGGGGAGGCTTCGGTCGGTGAAATCCGGACCGCGGTGCGCGCGGTGACCCGCTACCAGGCCGACTTCTATGATGCTCTCGAGCGGGCCGCCGGCGGCGCCAACCCCGGAGAGCTCGGCCGGATCTATCGAATGGCGGACGACCTGGAGTTGGACCCGTCCGAGATCGACGCCTATCTGGCTGAAGGCATCTCGCTATCCCAGCTTCGCCAGGCCGCCCGGCTGGCCGAGCAAACCGGCGGGGACCTGGAATCGCTGACGGCGGCTCACGCCGAGGGCTACTCGTGGGGCGAGATCAAGCAGGCGATGGGCCTGGCCGGCGACGAGGGGGATCTGGATGCGGTCCTTGAGGCCGGCGTCCGAGAGACCCGCCAGGCGGAGCAGCAGGAGCGCAAGCAGGAGCGAGAGCAGGAACGGTTGCAGCAGCAGACCGAGCAGCAATCCCGCCTCGCCACCCGGCTGGCCGCCCGCTACCGAATCTCGGTCGAGCAGGTCCAGGCCCTGGCCGACGGCGCCTGCGCTGGCGACTGGCACTGCGTCCAGGCGACCCTGCAGGAAACCTATGGCCCAGCCAAGGGGGGCCGCGGCGGCAAGAAGTAGCCCGCCCTCCCCCTGCTGAAACGCGGATCAAAGACCCGGCCGTTGGCCGGGTCTTTGCTTTGACGGTGGCCCACCTTGGGCCTGTGTATAATGTTTGTACAGGGTTCTCAGAGATCCAAGATGCCATCGATCGGCGACTTCTCGACCGTGCCTGAGCACACGATCCAGACCGTCTCGGAGAGGACCGGTGTTCCACCGGTGACTCTGCGGATGTGGGAGCGACGCTACGACGTCGTTCGGCCCTCGCGCAGCGGGGGCAACTACCGCTTGTACTCAGACCGCGATATCGCCCTCCTGCGCTGGTTGAAGCACGAGGTCGACTCGGGGATCCCGGTCCGCCACGCTTCCGCGCAGGCCAAGGCCATGATACAGAGCGGAAGGTGGCCGGAGGCGCTTCCCGCCCTCGAACGAGTGCCGGCTTCGCCGGAGCAGACCGAACGCATGGCGCGCACCTTGTTCCGAAAACTGGTAGCCGGCGACGAAGGCGGCGCTCGCACTCTGCTGGAGCATGCCCATCAGGACCTTGATCTGGATACGGTGTGCCTTCAGGTTCTCACCCCTTGCCTAGTCGAGATCGGTGATGCCTGGCACCGAGGAGAGATACGCATCGCCCAAGAACACTTCGCCTCCAGCTTCTTGCGCGGCCATCTGCTCAACCTGCTCCAGACGTACCCCCTTCGCCGCGGGGCCCGGCGGGCCTTTGTCGGCTGCGCTCCATCGGAGCAGCACGAAATCGGTGCGCTGATGCTGGCCCTGTTCCTGCGCCGCGGCGGCCTGCGAGTCGACTACCTCGGCGCCAACCTGGAGGCCTCCGACCTGGCAGCCTACGCCAGGGACCAGGCCCCGGACCTGGTCGCCCTTTCCGCCTCAACAGACGAGACGGCCCTTGCCATGCAGGAGATCGCCCGAGGCCTCTCCGAGCTCGAGCCCCCGCCGGTGTTCGGGTACGGGGGACGGGCGTTCGACCTGAATCCAGCCTTGCGAGACGAAGTCGCCGGACACTATCTCGGGCAGAGCCCGGTCGAAGGCGCCGCCATCGCCCTCGAGCTTCTCGAGAGCCGGGCAAAGAATCGCCGGTAGCCAATCGGGCAACCTTATACAAAAGGTTGAACGAAGCGGTCCAACCCGCTATGGTTTGATTTATGAGCAGCGAATCTACACCTGACATGGCTGGCGCGGAGCCCTACCTCGGCGTCCGGGAAGCGGCCCAGCTCCTTGGGATGAGCCCGGCAACGCTTCGCGCCTGGGAGCGTCGTCATGGCATCCCGCGCCCGAGGCGGGCGGCGAACGGGTACCGACTCTACTCCCAGGCGGATCTCGAGACGCTCCGCCGGATCAAGGCCCGCACCGACGACGGCGTGCGAATCGGTTTGGCCGTCGAAGGACTGCTCCGGCCATTGGTCCCGACACGACTCCCAGACCAGGATCCGTTCGACCAGTTCTCCGAACGGCTCATTCAGGCGATTTCGCGCTTCGACGAACGCGAGGCCACGGGTGTCTTGCGCCAGGCCTCGGTGCTGTACCCGGTCGAGGACGTCATGGATTCCCTGATCGGGCGGACCCTGGCCTGGCTCGGGGCCGAGTGGATCGGCGGGCGCCTCTCGATCGCCGCAGAACACTTCGCCAGCGCCCTGTTCCTGCGTCAGTTGATGCTCCTGTACTCGGCCTCGCCAGACCCATGGCGGCCGGGGAGAGTGCTGGCCGCCTGCGCACCCGGTGATGAACACCAGATCGGAGTGCTGATGGTACTGGTCGGACTGCGCCGTCGAGGCTGGAGTGTGCACTATCTGGGGCCCAACCTTCCGCTTGACGAACTCGAACGGGCGGCGGTCCGCATCCGGCCGCATGCCCTCTTGATCTCCGCCGCTTGTCGCCTTGCGCCCGAGACGCTCGCGCAACTTGCCGCGCTCCCGCGACGGCTTCCGGCCCAATCGCCGGCCCTCGTCGTGGGAGGCCAGGCGTTCCTCGCCGGAGGACCCCGCCCGGACGGAGCCCTGATCCTGACCGGTCCGCTCAGCGAATCTCTGTACGAACTCGACACTATGCTTCTGAGGGCTTCGCATGCAAGCTGAACCGATGCCCTGGCCCGCTTCCAAGGTCCGCGCCGATCGTCTTGTACCTGGAGATCCGGCGCCCGATGTGAAGGCCTTCGATCCTGATGGGAACTCGGTGTCGCTTTCGGAGATCTGGAGCCGCGGTCCGATGGTCCTGACGTTCCTGCGGCATTTCGGTTGACTGTTCTGTCGCAATTGGCTTGCTCAGTTGGAGCAGCATCGGTCGGAGTTTGAAGGAGTGGGAGTGAAGGTTGTTGCTATCGGTCTTGGAGAGCCCAAACATGCCGCCTACTTCGGCCCGCGCCTGGCGCCGAGCGCGACTTGCCTGTCGCGACCGACGGCCGAGGCCCACGCCGCCTACGGCATCGGCCGTGCCGGCGCAGATACGCTGGTTCAGCCGGGCATGTACACTGCCGCGTTGAAAGCTGCGTCGGGCGGCCACATGCAAGGGAAGGCCACGGGGGATGCCCGGGTGCTTTCCGGCACCTTCCTCGTCGACTCAAGCGGAACCATCCGCTACGCCCACTACGCCCGCTTCCCAGGAGATGACCCGGAGATTCGAGACCTGATCCAGGCAGCGCAGGCCATGCTCGATGAGGTGAAGACATGACAACCGCCGCCGCTACTCCAACTCGCCCGCGCCGCTGGGACATCGTAGCCCTGTGGGGCGGGATCGCCTTCAGCCTGGGGTTCACAGCCTTGATCGCCTGGCTCGGACCGCGGCTCGACGCGATCGAGCTCCTGCCGGACCAGGGCGCCGCCTGGTACTACTGGAAGCTGCCGGAGCCCACGTTCTGGACGCGCGTCTCCGTCTGGGGCCTGTACTTGCTCCATCAGGTGACGGCCTGGGGCCTGATCTACTACGGACAGACCCGGGTCCGCAAGTACAGCACCGGCCTGCAGCCGATCAACATCATCGCCCTGGCGACGACCGCCGTCTTCATCGTCCTGCACCTGATTCAGACCCACATCTGGTACGACGGACTGGCCCAGGACGTCTCGATCTTCTCTTCCCAGGGATCGGTCATCGTCCTGCTCGTCTGGGTTCTCCTGATGGAGAACAACCGGCGGGGCATGTTCTGGGGCAAGAAGCTTCCGCTGGGCCAGGAGATCGTCCGCTGGGCCCGCACCTACCACGGGTACTTCTTCGCCTGGGCGGCGATCTACACCTTCTGGTACCACCCGATGGTTTCGACGCCCGGTCATTTGATCGGCTTCATCTACATGTTCCTGCTCCTCCTCCAGGGGAGCCTGATGTACACCCGGGTCCACGTCAACCGGTATTGGACCCTGGCGCTGGAGTTCATGGTTCTCATCCACGGCACGCTGGTCGCCATCGCCCAAGGCGCCGGTCTGTGGCCGATGTTCTTCTTCGGCTTCGGGGGGATCTTCGTGATCACCCAGATGCACGGGATCGGGCTCAAGGTTTGGGCAAGGTTGCTGATCCTGGCCGGCTATGCGGCGGCCGTGATCGGAGTCTACAGCCAGCTGGGTTGGGCGCGCCTCAATGAGATCATCCGCATCCCCGTCATCGACTACCTGGCCGTCCTGCTTCTCGCCGGGCTGATCGGTGGCGGCCTGTGGATCGCCCGCAAGATCCGGTCGCGTCGACCGTCGACAGAAGCGGAGGCAACGGCGTGAGCGGTCTTCTCTCCGGCAAGACGGCGGTCATCACCGGAGGCTCACGCGGGCTCGGCCTGGCGATGGCGGAAGCCTTCGGCGCTGAGGGAGCGGCAGTTGTGATCGGGAGCCGAAGCCCCCAGGCGGTCGCGGAGGCTGTCCGCCGCCTGGAGGCTCAAGGCGCCCGCTCAACCGGGCTGGCGTGCGACGTGACCTCGCCTTCACAGATTGCCGGATTGGCCGAGCAAGCCCGGCGGACCTTCGGAGGGTTCGACATTTGGGTCAACAACGCTGGGATTTCGGCTCCCTACGGACCGACGGCGGAGGTCGATCCGTCCTCGTTCGAGAAGGTTGTGGCGACCAATATCCTTGGCGTCTACCACGGATCGATGACCGCCTTGGGCGAGTTCCTGCCGAAGCGGTCGGGGAAACTCATCAACCTCCTTGGTCGTGGCGACCGCCAGCCGGCGCCCTATCAGTCGGCCTACGGGTCGAGCAAGACCTGGGTACGGTCGTTTACCCTGGCCCTGGCGCGTGAGTACCGCGATTCGGGGGTGAGTATCTTCGCCTTCAACCCCGGGCTCGTCCTCACGGATCTGCTTCTTCACCCGGATGTGATCGCAGGCCGGGAACAGGACCTCCAGGGCGTCTACGGTTTCATCGTCAACGCCTGGGGCAGTCCGCCCGAAGCTCCGGCCCGCAAAGCGGCGTGGCTCGCCGGGCCGGCGACGGACGGTCAGACTGGCCGGGTTGTCAGCCTGGTCGGGTTCGGCACCATCCTCGCACGCACGTTCCGCTGGATCTTGCGCCGCCTGGCGGGTCGGGCGCCGTCTGCCAGAATCCAGGCGCACATCGTCCCGTCCTACCTCAAGACTCAATCTCAAGAGAGCGCGACCGCGTGACACTCCCATCCTCTTCCCGTTCCCCCCGCCTGGCGTCGGTCATCCTGGTCGTCTTCGTCGACCTGCTCGGCTTCAGCCTGATCCTTCCGCTGCTTCCGTACTACGCCGAGGCCTACGGCGCCGGCGCAGCCCTGATCGGCCTGCTGGTCGCCACCTACGCCGCGGCGCAGTTCATCGGCGCGCCCATCCTGGGCCGGCTCTCCGACCGCCTCGGGCGGCGACCCGTGCTCCTTGCGAGCATCGCCGGAACGGTCATCGGATTCCTGCTGATGGCCTTCGCGCCCGCCATGGGTGAGGGCCTGGCAGACCGGTTCAGTCTGGCCAGCGCCTCGGGGCTCGTCCTCGCCTTCCTTTTCCTGAGCCGCCTGCTCGACGGCTTGACCGGCGGGAACATCTCGGTGGCCCAGGCCTACATCACCGACGTCACCGACGAACAGAACCGGGCGCGGGGCCTCGGACTGATTGGGGCCGCCTTCGGACTCGGGTTCATCATCGGGCCGGCGGTCGGCGGCTCGCTGGCAACCTTCGGCTACGCCGTCCCGGCCCTTGCCGCCGCCGTGCTCGCCACCGTCAACCTGGTCATGGTGTTCCTGTTCCTCCCCGAGTCACTCGATGCCGAACGGCGGGCCGAACTCGAGACCCGGCCGCGAGCATCGTTCTCACTCTCAGCCCTTCGCGAAGCCCTCCGTCGGCCGCGCCTCGGACCCCTGCTCCATGTGCGCCTGTTCTTCGGGTTGGGCTTCGCCATGTTCCAGACGATCTTCGTGCTCTTCGCCCAGGCGCGTCTTGGGTTGGAGATCCAGACGACCGGCTTCATCCTGACGTATGTCGGCATCCTGGCCGTCGTCGTGCAGGGAGGCGGGATTCCGGCGCTGACGCGCCGCGTCGACGAAGGCCGCCTGATCATCATCAGCCTCGCCATCATGGCGGTCTCGTTCTTCGCCTGGGCCCTCACCCCGACGTTGGCCGCCTTGGTCATTGTCGTGACCCCGCTGGCAATCGCCGGCGGGATCCTCAACACCGTCATCAACTCGGCGATCTCGAAGTCTGTGACCCGCGACGAAGTCGGCGGGACACTCGGGCTCTCGGCCGCGCTTGAGAGCCTGTCGCGCATCATCGCCCCGATCGTCGGCGCTTGGCTGCTCCAAGACATCGGCGCCTGGGCGCCCGGGATCGTCAGCGGGATTCTGCTCGCCTGGACCACGATCTTTGCCATCCGGCGAATCCCATCCCGCCCGATCTCGCCGACCCCCGTCGGCACCTCCGGGCAGCAGCCCGTGGCGGAGACCTCGGGATGAACTGGCTCCGCCGACTGCTCGACCGCCTGGCGCGGGACCTGGAAGCCAGTCCGCTTGCGCCGCGCCCCGGCGCGCCGGTTCCGGTCCCTGTTCCTGTTCCATCACGCCCTATCGCGAGGAGAGTCCGCCGTGCCCGCGCTTGACTGGGTCACCCGGGTCGCCGCCGACGTCGAAGATGTCGCCCGCTTCCACGCCGCGCCGCGCATCATCCGTCGCCTGACCCCGTTCGTCGTCCCAATGTCGATGCATCGGATGGATCCGCTGGCCGAAGGTTCGATCTCCGAGTTCACCCTGTGGTTCGGCTTCATCCCGGTCCGCTGGACGGCGCTTCATGTGGACGTCGACCCGCAAGGCGGCTTCACCGATATCCAGGAGGCCGGACCGTTCCGCTCCTGGATCCACCGCCACCGCTACGAACCCGATCGGCGCGGCGGATCGCGCATCGTCGAGCACATCGACTACCAGCACGATTCCGGGTGGTCCGGCCTGCTGACGCGCACGCTCTTCGCGCCCCCGATGCTGTTCGCGCTCTTCACGTACCGGAGCCTGGTCATGCGCCTTTCACTTGGATGGCCCCGGTCCAGAGGCGCAACCCCCCGCGCCTCGGAGAATGGTTGAACGCCCTCATGGATACCCCAGAGACCACTCGGTACGAACTCCCGAAACAGGGGACCTCCCTTCTGGGATACGTCGTCCGCCGGATGCACAAGACGGGGATGCTCGAGTCGGCCCTTCGCCACCTCAAGGCCGGCCGGCAGGCGGAGGCCCTGCTCGACATCGCCCTGTACGCCGCCGCCTCGTCGACCTCCTACGGCCCGGCGTACTACCAGCCGACGTTCAATGCCGTCGGCGACGAGGTCGCCGAACCGGATCCAAGGACGGGCGCCAGGGTCTCGGCCAAGCTCATCGGCCAAACGCCCCACTACGACATTCGCACCGAGGTCCATCTCGCCGACGGGGCCAAGTTCGACGGACGAGAGAAGATCCTGGGGACCACCGTCGGACTGCGCGGCCTGGGGATGCCGGCCCCCAGCCAGTTCGAATTCGCCACGGCCGACAAGGACTACATCGTCCGGCTTTCGGGCACCCTCACCAGCGAACTCGCTATCGGCCTGTTCCGCGGCACTCGCATTCGGGCCTACGGTTCCCTCGAGTTCGCCGACAATCGCGGCGGCCGCGGCACTCTGACCCTCGAGCGGTCGGGGCGCGCCCACGCTTCGGCGCAAGCCGGCGCCGAGACCCGCGAACGAACCCTGGACCTGAGTTCCTTCCCCGTGAGCCCCCCGGAGGAGACGCGTTGACCGGCCGGATCCTCGTCATTGGCGGCGGCTTCGGCGGCCTGGCGGCCGCCATTCGTCTCGCCGCGCAGGGGAACGAGGTCGAGCTATTCGAGGCGCGCGACCAGCTTGGCGGCCGCGCCTACGTCTACCGCCAGGACGGATTCACCTTCGACGGCGGCCCGACGGTCATTACCGCGCCTTTCCTATTCGACGAACTCTTCGCCCTGGCCGGGCGTCGCCGCGAGGACTACGTCGCCTTCGTCCCTCTGCATCCGTACTACCGCATCTTCCATCCCGATGGTCGCTTCCTGGACTACAACTCCGACCCGGCCTTCATCGACGAACAGATCCGCAAGTGGAACCCTTCGGACGTCGAGGGCTACCACCGCTTCATCGCCACGACCCAGGCGATCTTCGAGAAGGGGTTCGTCGAGCTTGCCGACCGGCCGTTTCTGCACGTCAGCGATATGCTGCGCGTCGCCCCGGATCTGATCCGCCTCCAGTCCTACCGCAACGTCTACCCCTATGTCTCCGGATTCATCCAGGACGAGTTCTTGCGGCAGTGCTTCTCGTTCCACCCGCTGCTCGTCGGCGGCAATCCCTTCCAGACGACGTCGATTTACTCCCTGATCCACTACCTCGAGCGCGAGTGGGGCGTCCATTACGCCATGGGCGGCACCGGGGCGATCATCGAGGCGCTCGGCAAGCTGGCCGGAGAGCTCGGAGTTCGGATCCACCTCGACGCCCCGGTCGAAGAGATCCTGGTTCGCGATCGCCGCGTCCGGGGGGTCCGCCTGGCCGACGGCACGACCCACCGCGCCGACGCGGTCATCTCGAACGGTGATATGGCCAACACCTACCGTGCCTTGATCCCGGCCCGTCACCGGCGCAAGTTCACCGATCGGCGAATCGAACGCATGCATCACAGCATGTCCCTGTTCGTGTTGTACTTCGGCACCCGGCGGCGGTATACGGCCGCCGACCTGGCGCACCACAACATCATCTTGGGACCGCGCTACCGTGGCCTGCTGGACGACATCTTCAAGCGCAAGATCCTGGCCGACGATTTCTCGCTCTACCTCCACATGCCGACACTCACCGACCCGTCCCTGGCACCGGAGGGCCACGAAGCCTTCTACGTCCTATCGCCCGTTCCGAATCTGGAGGCGCCGGTCGATTGGGCCGAGACCGCTCCGCATTACAAGGACCGAATCCTGGACCACCTCGAGGCGCACTTCCTCCCCGACTTGCGCGCCAACCTCGTCACCGAGCACTGGATCGACCCGGCCCACTTCGCCGGAACCCTGCGCAGCTTCCAGGGATCGGCCTTCTCGATCGAACCGATCCTGACTCAGTCGGCCTGGTTCCGGCCGCACAACCGCTCGGAGGAGTTCGAGAATCTCTACCTGGTCGGCGCCGGAACCCACCCGGGCGCCGGACTTCCGGGCGTGCTCTCGTCGGCCAAGATCACAGCCGACCTGATTGCCTCGGCCAACGGGACGGCCACGAAGGGCGAACGGCAATGATCGCACGCCTCCGCCGTCCCGCTGCGACCGCCCCTTTGCCGCCTGTGCCGGCGGAGGTCGAAAGCTCAATTCGCCAGCACTCCAAGACGTTCACCCTGGCGACAGCGTTCCTGCCGCGTCGCCAACGCAACGCGATTCGCGCCCTGTACGCCTTCTGCCGGGCCACCGACGATCTGGTCGACTCCGGACACGCTCTCCTCGAAGATGTCGAAGCCTGGCGCGCCCAAGTCGACCTGCCGGCTGCGTCGCAGGCCTCGCCGATCCTGCGCGCCTGGAGCGAAACTCGTGATCAGTTCGGGATCGACCGCCGATACGAACAAGAGCTGATCAGCGGTGTCGCCCTCGACCTGACGACCAGGCGCTATCGCCACTGGGCCGAGCTCGAACACTACTGCTACCTGGTAGCCTCCACCGTCGGGTTGATGGCGATCCCGGTACTCGGTCTGGCGGACGGGGTCCGCTTCAAGGACGCCGCCCCGTTCGCCATCCAGCTGGGCGTCGCCCTGCAGCTGACGAACATCCTGCGCGATATCGGCGAGGACGCCGGGCGGGGCCGGGTCTATCTTCCCGAGGACGATCTCCGGCGATTCGGGCTGACTCGCGACGATATCGTGGCCGGCGTTTCCGACCAGCGCTTCCGCCGGCTGCTGCAATACGAGATCGCCCGCACCCGGCTCCTCTACCAAGAGGCCCTCCCCGGCATCGTCCTGTTGGCGCCCTCGGCCCGTGTCGCCGTCGGCGCGGCGGCATTGCTGTACCGAGATATCCTGCGCCAGATCGAACGGATCGACTACGACGTCCATCGACGACGCGCCCACGCCTCGGGTTTGCGCAAGGTGTTCCTCCTGCCCGATGTGCTCGGGACCCTCGCCCAGCTGGAGGCCCCTGAGCTATCCCTGGAAACCTCCAAGACCAGAGGGCACCGGCGCGATGCGTCGGCGGCGTGACCCATGGCGACCTCGATCTGGTGGATCCGACGGGACCTTCGCCTGGGCGATAGCCCGGCGCTCACCGCCGCGCTCGAAGGCGGTCGGACCGTTATCCCGGCCTTTATCCTCGACGATCGCTTGCTCCAGGGCCGGATGGCCTCCCCCACGCGCAACCGCTTCCTTGCCGGAGGCTTGGCCGCCCTCGATGAGTCGCTGCGGTCCATCGGCGGGCGGCTGATCCTGCGCCGGGGCGATCCCCGGACCGAACTCAGCCGACTGACCCGAGAGGTCGGGGCTGAGGTCATCGTCGCCGAGGTCGATCATTCGCCGTTCGCCCGGCGGCGGGACGCTGAGGTCGCCACCGCCCTTCCCCTGCAGTGGGTCCACGGAGTCACCATCCAGCCCCCGGAGCTTGTCGTCCGTCCGGACGGATCCCCCTACACGGTCTTCGGCGCCTTCCGACGACTGTGGGCCTCTCTCCCGCCGCCGACCCGACGTGGCTTGCTGGCGACGCCGTCGTCCCTGCCGGAGCTTCCGGCCATCCCCAGCCAGCCGCTCGAAGCGGTCTCCCCGCCCGGCGAGTTCCCACCGGGAGAGGCCGAGGCGGTCCGGCGATTGGAGCGATTCCTCGAAGGCCCGGCCTCCAACTACGACGAAGGGCGCAACCGCCTCGATGGGGACGGGACATCGACGCTTTCCCCCTTCTTCCGCTTCGGTATGCTCTCGGCGCGGACCGCCTTCGTCCACGCTTCCGAAGCCCTGGAGGCGGCCGACACGCCCGGGGCGCGCACGAGCCTGCAGGCCTGGATCGACGAGCTGGTGTGGCGCGAGTTCTACATCGCCATCCTGTATCACTTCCCCAACGTGCTGGACCAGGCCTTTCGTCCCTCGCTGCGCCGCATTCGATGGCACAATGATCCTGCGGCGTTCGAGGCCTGGACCTCCGGGCAGACCGGATACCCGATCGTCGACGCCGCGATGCGCCAGCTGGCCCAGACCGGATGGATGCCCAATCGCGCCCGGATGATCGTCGCCTCCTTCCTCACCAAGGATCTGCTCATCGACTGGCGGTGGGGCGAGCGATGGTTCATGCAGAATCTGGTCGACGGCGACCCGGCGGCCAACAACGGGGGTTGGCAGTGGACGGCTGGCGTCGGGACCGACGCCGCTCCCTACTTCCGCATCTTCAACCCGACCCGCCAGGCGGAGAAGTTCGATCCGCAGGGGGCCTATGTGCGGCGCTGGATCGCCGAACTGCAGGATGTCCCCGGGGAGCACATCCACGAGCCCTGGCGGATGCCGCCCGAGGTTCAAGACGCCGCCGGTTGCCGCATCGGCCGCGACTATCCGGCGCCGATCGTCGACCACAGGCATCAACGCGAAGTCGTCCTGGCCGCCTACCGCGCCGCCCAGGACGCCGCTGGGTGACGGAGACGACCCTGCGATGAGCGCCGCCTGGATCCTGACCTGCTTTCTCGTCGGCTCGATCCCCTTCGCGCTCGTCCTCGGGAGGGTCTTCGTCGGCGTCGACATTCGCACCTACGGGGACGGCAATCCCGGCGCCGCCAACTTGTGGCGCGCCGCCGGATGGCCCCTCGGCCTGCTGGCCTTCTTTCTCGATTTCCTCAAGGGCGCCCTTCCCGTCGGCCTGGCCCAGTTCGTCGGCGGGTTGCACGGCTGGCCCCTGGCTCTGGCCGGATTGGCCCCGATCCTCGGGCATGCCTACTCCCCATTCCTGAGATTCCGTGGCGGCAAGGCGTTGGCGGTCACCCTCGGCGTGTGGACCGGTCTGACTCTCTTCGCCATGCCGCTGGTCGCCGGCCTCTCGGCATTGATCTTCTACCTGACGGTCACGCCCGAAGGGTGGGCCGTCACCTTCGCCCTGGTGTGCATGCTGGCCTATCTTGTCTCCAGCGGGAGCGACCCGGTGCTGCTGGCGGTGTGGCTCGGCTCCGTCCCGGTCCTGCTGGAGCGCCATCGACGCGATCTTCGCCAGCGACCCCGCTGGCGTCCCCGCCGAACGGCCGAGGTCCCGCCTTCGTGATCGATCCCCTGACCTCGTTCTACCTCGGCATCGTGTTGTTTCTCGCCGTCGTGCTTCTGATCACCGCCAGCAATCTGCGGACCATATCGCCTCTGCGAGACGGCTCACGCATCGGGCGGTGGCCGTTCGTCTCGATCCTGGTGCCCGCCCGCAATGAGGCCCTGCGGGTCGAGGCCTGCGTTCGATCCCTGCTCGCGTTGGACTACCCGGCATTCGAAGTCCTCGCGCTCGATGATGAGTCGGAGGACGAAACGCTCGCCGTCCTACAGCGATTGGCGGCCGAGGCTCCCCGGCTCCGGGTCCTGGCCGGGGAGCCGCTCCCCGCAGGTTGGCGAGGCAAGGCGTGGGCCTGCCATCAACTGGCCGAGGCCGCCGGCGGGGAGATCTTGCTCTTCACCGACGCCGATACTCTCCACCGGCCGACGAGCCTGCGCCGCGTCGTCGCCACCCTGCTGGTCGAGGATGCGGATCTGCTCTCCGCCCTGCCGCGCCAGCGGATGCTCACCTGGGGCGAGCGGCTCCTGGTCCCGGTGCTTCCCTGGAGCGTGCTTTCGTTCTTCCCGTTCGCCCTCGCCACCCGCGTGCGGCTGCCGTTCTTGGCGACGGCCGTGGGCCAGGTCTTGCTTTTTCCGGCCGCTTCCTACGCGCGCCTCGGCGGGCATGCCGGCGTGCGCGGCGAGATCACCGAAGACATCGCTCTGGCCCGCAGGGCGCAGGCGACCGGTGAGCGCTGGCGCCTGTGTGACGCCACCTCCGAGATCGACTGCCGCATGTACACCGGCCTGCATGAAGCCCTCGACGGGTTCGCCAAGAATCTCTTCGCCGTCTTCGGATCGCGGGTGTTTCCCTACCTCTTCGTGTGGACCTGGCTTCCGATCGTCTTCGTGACGCCCTGGCTGGTGGCCCTGGTCGAAGGCGTGAACGGTCTTCCGCATCCGATCCGATTCGCGGCGGCCGTGGTGGCGATTCTGGCCTCTTTCCTCCTATGGGCCGTGGCCGCCCGCAAGGCCGGGCTCCCCCTCTCGGTGCCGCTGATGCATCCATGGATCGTGGCGATCGCCTCGCTCGCCGCGTACCGTTCCCTGATCTTCCACCTTCGCCGGCGGGCCACCTGGAAGGGGCGTCCGCTCCTGGATCCGGCGACGTGAGCGCGGTCGATCCCGAACGCGACTCCCCGTTGGCCTCCGCGGCGGTCCCCGATTCGGAGGCGGGCCGCGCCGCGCTGCGCGCCTGGCGGCAGGACGGGATCCTGGCATCGCTGCGCGCCCTGCGCGATGCGCTGGGGCCGGTGTTCCGCATCCCGCTGCCTGGCTTCGATCCGGTCATGGTCTCCGGACCGGAGGCCAACCGGTACATCCTGGTGACCGCCCGTGACCGGCTGAAATGGCGGATGGAGCGCGACCCGGTCGTCCGCTTGCTGCGTCACGGCGTCCTGGTGGAAGACGGGGAGGCCCACGACCGATTGCGTCAGGCCCTGAACCCCCCGCTCCATCGGGCCGCCGTCCGCACGCACGTGGCGGCGATGTGGCACTCGGCCGAGCGCGTCGCCGCAACCTGGCCCGACGGCGGACGTGTCGACATGCTCGTCGAAATGCGCCGGGTGACCCTGCTGATCCTGGTCGAGACCCTCTTCGGCTTCGACCTGGCCCCGGACCTCGACCGTCTGTGGCCGCACATCCTCCGGCTGCTGGCCTACATCTCGCCAGGCCCCTGGATCGTCTGGCCGTCCGCGCCCCGCTGGGGTTACGGCCGATCCCGCCGCGTCGTCGACGACTATCTCTACGGCCTCATCCGCCAGCGCCGAATCGCGCCCGACGGCGACACGATGCTTGGCCGCCTGGTGCGCGATCCCTCGATGACCAACGACCTGATCCGCGACCAGATGCTGACGATGCTGATCGCCGGCCACGACACGACGACGGCGCTCCTCGCCTGGACGCTGTACCTCCTCGGCCAGCACCCCGAGACGCTCGAGAGGACCCGCCGCGAAGTCGACGCGGTCCTCAAGGCCGAACCTCCAGGCCCCGAGCACCTGGATCAGCTGCACTTCCTCGAGAACGTCGTTCACGAGAGCCTTCGGCTATATCCCCCCATCCACCTCGGCAACCGCCGAGTCGACCGGGCCGTCGAGGGTGAGAGTCTGCACAAGGGACGGCGGCTTCTGTATTCGATCTATCTCACCCACCGCGATCCGCAGCACTGGCCCGACCCCGATCGTTTCGACCCCGATCGGTTTGCCGGCCACCCGGCGCCTTCGGCGTACGTCTACGTGCCGTTCGGCGGCGGACCGCGCAACTGCATCGGGGCCTACTTCGGGCTTGTCGAGGCCAAAGCGGTCCTGGCCTACCTGCTGCGCCACTGGACGATGAACCTGCTGGATCGCCCGGTTCATGCTCACATGGGCGCCACGCTCGAACCTCGGCCAGGCGTGTTTATGACCGTCACCGGACGGGAGCGAAGATGACCTACTTCGCCTTCCTGGGACTCTTCCTGGTCGTCCCGATCTCGGCCGCCTTGATCTACTTCGCGGCGCGCCGGAAGGGCTCTGGCTTGCCCCCTCGCCTCACGGCCCTGCGACCGATCGCGGCGATCGCCATCACCGCGCTGGTGGCCGTCATTTACACGACGCCGTGGGACAACTACTTGGTCGCCAGCGGCGTGTGGGGGTATCCCCGGTCGCAGGTGTCTGGCGTGATCCTGGGATATGTCCCCTTGGAGGAGTACCTGTTCTTTGTGCTGCAGACGGTGCTGACAAGTCTTGGCTTGATCTGGGTGGCCGGACGCAGCCGGCGCGCCGAGTCGGGGCCGCCGGCGCGCCTGCGTCTCTGGGCCGCGCTTCCCCTTCTGATGCTTTGGGTCATTGCGTGCGCCGCCCTGGCAGGGCCCTGGGGCCCATGGCGGTACTCCGTCCTCTTGCTCGCCTGGGCCCTCCCCCCGATCCTGATCCAGGTGATCTTCGGCGCCGATTTGCTCTGGCAAGAGCGCCGCATCGCACTTTCGACGATCGTCGCGGCAACGCTATACTACTCACTGGCCGACATCTTCGCCGTTTCCGCGGGCACCTGGGACTTTAACCCCGCCCTGATCTTCGGCGTGCGGCTGGGACCGCTACCGGTTGAGGAGATCCTGTTCTTCCTGCTGACCAACGTCTTGATTGTCTTCAGCGTGACCCTTCTGCTCTCCACAGCGAGCATGGAGCGATTTCGCAGCGGGGTCGCACGGGTCCGAGGCGCCGTCGCCGGAGCCAGGGCCGCGAAGTGATGGGGTCACAGCCATCCCGGATGACCAACAACGAAAGCAAGTCCCGCGAGGTTCTAGACGAGTTCCGCTCGGTGGTGCTCGGCCGGGCTCAACTCTTGGACGCGATCCTGCCTCCAATCGTCTTCCTGGCCGTCGGCGCCCTGGGGAGCACCGAGGCGGCCATGACCGCGGCGCTTGTCGCTGCCGGTCTGTTCGTCGTCGTCCGCGCCCTGCGGCGCCAGCCGGTGACCTATGCGCTGCTCGGGCTGGGCGGATCGGCGCTGGCATTCCTGGCGGCCCGATGGCTCCAACGCTCCGAGGTGTTCTTCCTGCCAGACCTGGTGACCCATGCCGTCCTGGCAGCGGTGTGTTTGATCACCGTCGCCGTTCGCCGGCCCCTGGTGGCGTGGACCAGTCACGTCGTCCGGCGGTGGCCGCGCGCCTGGTACTGGCATCCGCGTGTTCTGCCGGCCTACCAGGAAGTGACCCTGGCGTGGGGCGCGTTCTTTGGCTTGCAGGCGTTGGTCCAATGGACCTTGATCCAACAACAGCAGGTCGCCTGGCTGGCCGCAGCGAGCCTGCTGAACGGATGGCCGGCGACGGTGGTGCTGCTGATCGCCACCTATCTCTACGGCACGTGGCGGCTCGCCCGCCTGGCCGGCCCGAGCATCGCCGAGTTCGAAGCGGGATCGCCGCCCCCCTGGACGGGTCAGGGGCGTGGTTTCTGATCCCGCCCACACAAAAGGAGCCGTTCCATGTCAGTCCTCGAAATTCTCAAGATCGTAGCCGCGCTGGCGACCGCCGCCACCGGCGTCTTCGTCCTGTTTGCCCCGCGCAAGACCGTCGGCTTCACCGGCCTTGAGCCGATCGGCGGGCGGGGGATCAGCGAGCTGCGGGCCGTCCTTGGAGGCCTCTTCATCGCTCTGGGCCTGACCCCCTTGTGGCTCGGCGAGGCCGCCTATCTGATGCTCGGCATCGGGTATCTGGCGATCGCCGTCGTGCGAGCCGTCTCGATGGTCATCGATCGCTCCGTCGTGCAGTCGAACGTGATCAGCCTGGTCACCGAGATCGTACTGGGCGTGATTCTCGTCCTGTAGGACCCCCGGCGAAGGAGGGCGAGATGGAGGTTGTGAATCTCTGGCTTGCGGCGGGCGGCGTCGTGCTCGGCCTGATGGTCCTGCTGTGGCTGCTCAGCCTGGCGCTGCGCAACTCGAGCATCGTCGACATATTCTGGGGCACCGGCTTCGTCATCGTCACCTGGATCACCTACGCTCTTGTCCCGGACGGATTCGGGCCGCGCCGCCTGCTCCTGGCAACGCTGGTCACGATCTGGGGCCTGCGCCTCTCGCTGTACATCCTGTGGCGCAACTGGGGCAAACCGGAGGATTTCCGCTATGCCAAGTGGCGGGAAGACGCCGGTCCGAGCTGGTGGTGGTTCAGCTTCTTCAAAGTCTTCCTGCTCCAGGGTATCCTGCTCTGGATCATCAGCGCGCCGCTCGTGGTCGGTGTTGCCAGCCCGACGCCATCGTCCTTGGGACTCCTCGAAGGCTTGGGCGTGCTCGTCTGGGCCTACGGTTTCTTTTTCGAGGCCGTCGGCGACCTGCAATTGGCGCGCTTCAAGGCCGATCCGGCGAACCGCGGCAAGCTGATGGATCGCGGCGTCTGGCGCTACACCCGCCATCCGAACTACTTCGGCGACGCCGCCCAGTGGTGGGGCTTCTACTTGATCGCCGCCGCCACCGGGATCGGCGCGTGGACGATCTTCAGCCCGGTTATCATGACCTTCCTGCTCGTTCGCGTATCCGGCGTCGGCATGCTCGAGAAGACCTTGAAGGAAACCAAGCCGGGCTACCGGGAATACATGGAGCGGACAAGCGCGTTCGTGCCGCTCCCCCCGCGCCGAGCCGGCTGATCGGCGCAGGCATTCGACCACACAGAAGGAGGTTGTCATGCGTTGGGCGATGGTCCTGAGCGGGTTGGGCGTGGTGGCGATGGGCGCCGTGCTGGTCTACGCCTTCACCCAGGGCGATATTGCGGCGGAGGGCGCGCAGCTGCTCTCGATGCCGTGGGGGATCGTCTCCCTGGTCGATCTGTACGTCGGATTTGCACTGTTCTCGGGATGGATCGTCTATCGGGAAGAGTCCCTCGTCCGGGCGATCGTCTGGGTCCTGTTCGTCATGGTATTGGGATTCTTCACGGCCAGTCTGTATGCCTTCCTGGCGCTGCGCGGTGCGAAGGGGGATTGGCGTCGCTTCTGGATGGGGAAGCACACGACATGACCGCGTCCGGCTACGGCCGGGTCTTGGTGACGGGCGCCACCGGCTATGTCGGCGGTCGCCTGACCGCTCGCCTGCTCGAGGCCGGCCGGGGTGTCCGCTGCTTCGTGCGGGATCCGCGCCGGCTTCACGGCGTGCCGTGGTCCGGCGACGTGGAAACCGTTCGCGGCGACGTCCTGCAACCG
>DATIPT010000023.1:0-29257 GCA_035471625.1 Anaerolineales bacterium | reverse complement strand
GATAGCCATATGGATATTGGCGCTTCGCTTGCCTGGGGGAGATTCCGGCCAGAAGGCTTCGCCCAGTGCGTCCCGCGAGACCGATCCGTGGTCAACCAGGTACAGGAGCACTTCGCGAAGCTGCGGCTTGCTTGTCCGCTGCTCCTGGCCGCCCAGGGCAATGCGCGCTCCGCCCAAGGCCGAGACTTCGAGGCGGGCCGGGCGGACTGCTGGCTCCTCCGATACGGTCTCGTGCAATCGGGAAAACGACAGCATCGCCTCCACCCGGTTCAGGACAACACCCATGGATGGATGGTCCCCCATCATTCTTGCCGCCAGGACCCGCAAATCCTCGTCGTGCAGCAATTCGGCGGCGATCCCCTGCTCCTGCTGGCGCGGCCCGGCGAAGTCAAGTGCGGCGGCCATGGCTTCACGGACGCCTTCGAGATCGCCGATCGTCAGACGCCCGCGCGCCACCGCGACCCAGGCTCGTGTCACAACAGCCGACTCAAGTTCCCCGTCTGGCTGGGCCAAGACAGTCGCCAAGACCTCCAGCGCCGTCTGGGGACGAGAGGCGATGTCGACATACGCCTCTTCGACGGCCAGCTCATCTCCCGGGTGCCTCGACCCGGCTAGGTGCCTCGCCCGCCGCACCCATTCCTTGGCCACCGTGGGCAGGCCTCGTCGGCGGTACAGCGCCGACGTCCGCATGCAGCCGTAAATGATCCAGGGGGCACTGTCGATTCGCGTCGCCACCGAGAGCCCTTCGCCGTACAGCTCCGCGGCCTGAATCGCCAGCCCAACATCGTTGTATACATCTGCCATCCCGTACAGGATGATCGCCTCTCGCAGATCGCTTCCCACCAACCGGGCTTCTCGCAAGGCCTGGGACGATTCCTGGATCGCCTTGTCGTACTGGCCAAGCAGATGCGAGCAGTTGGCCAGATTGATGAGGTGAGAGGCGATCGAGAGCGCAGGGCCCTCGTCCCGCACGAGGCGATAGGCCTCGGCCATGTCGGCGGCCGCCCGGGTCAACGCGCCGCGCGCTTGCTCAATGAAACCCCGGGCGCGGAGCGCATCGGCCTGGAGCAGTGGATCCTTGCCGGCCTTCAGGAGGCCCAGGGCCCGCTCGACGTCTCGCTCCGCTTCGCCGATCCGGCCGAAGCCGGCCAGCTGCGATGACGAACGCAGGATGTGTGCATGGGCGCGAATACCGCGATCCCCCTCCGGGCTGAGGACGGTCAGGGTGCGCTCGGTCCGCTCCAGGGCGCGCTCGTAGTCTCCCTTGTAGAACGCGATCAGCGCCCCGGCGTTCTCGATTAGTCCCAGGAGATCAGGATCCGGCGCTTCGTCCAAGGCTCGCACGGCCCGATCGAGGTAGGTTTCGGCCTGGGCAATCCGGCCCAAGTCGGCAAACGCCACGGCGAGGTAGCGCAGCGTGATCGGCGATTCGACGCCGGCGTCGCGCAGGCGGTCGGCCCACGTCTGGAGCGTCTGGACCCGGGCCAGGTCGAACATCACCTTGGCATTGCGCTCGGCCAGCCGCAACGCCCGCGAGGCTTCGCGGCTGTCCAGGTAGAGCTCTACCGCTTGCTCCACCTGACCGGTGCGCTCGGCGTAGCGCGCCGCCCGCAGCCGGACGCGCTGGAGCCGGGACGCATCGGCCTCGGCCAGGGTGGTCATCAGGAATTCGCGGAACTGGGGGTGATACTCATAGGTACGAGGGGTCTCGATCGAGGCCGTGACGAAGATCCCTTCCTTCGCCAGCCGCCCCAGCATCCGGGCGCTGTCACTGCGACCAAGCACGCGGTCGCACGCCTCCGCGCTCATGAACGGTAGGACGGACGATTCCATGAGGAAGGAACGAAGATTGTCGGGCTGGCGGTTGAGGACGACCGAGGCGAGATAGTCGTGCACCAAGGGCCGCGAAGGATCGATCGGGCCGGCGGTACGCCGGCCGTGCAGCACCCCAGAGAGGAGGACCCCCGCCAACCACCCGCGGGTCTCTTCGAGGATCATCATGAAGTCACGGTCGCTGGCGATCGGCGAGCCTCGCTGCGAAGCAAGCGCCCGCAACTCGTCCTCGGTCAATGAGAGATCCTGCGGGCCCAGGCCGGCCAGATGCTCCTCGGCCATGAGCTTCGCCAGCGAGACCTCAAGGACCTCACGGCCGGAGGCGATGACTGAGGCGTCGGCCGGCATCGACTCGAGCATCGCATCCATGAGAGCCAGGGCCGGCGGTGAAGCGTTCAGATGGTGGACATCGTCGAACACCAGCACCAGCGGCTCCCCGACGGAGGCCATCGCCTCGCCGAGGGCGCGCCCGAGGGCCTCGGGGGTCGCGCCGGCAAGGGCGTGCAATCGGGTGGCCCTCATGACGCGCCGGAAGCGACGCCGGAGCGACGCGACGATCAGCTCCGCCAGGCGGCGCTCATCATGGTCGGCCGGGGTGAGCCGCACCCAGAAGACCGGGAAGTCGCTGTGGGCCGTCAGGTCGGCGAGCAAGATGGTCTTGCCGTAGCCCGCCGGCGCGGCCACGACGATCAGCTTCTTGGGGAGAAACGAATGGATCTGGTCGACCAGGCGTTCGCGATGAATCTTCGTCGGGTCGAAGGCCGGGGGCGTGGTTGCGTGCCGGACGACCGGGTCTACCCTGGGCACAGCACTCGCCTCACCGATACGCTGGGTCCGGCGGGACTCCGCCGCCGGCTCCGCCTCACCGCGGCCGTCATCTCACGAACCGCCCAAATCGAAATGGGACTCACGCACGTCCTGAGGAGCCTCTCCACCGTACGAGAGTTCCCCGCGCACCGCGTAGCGGCCCTCTTGGGGCTCAGCGCGCAAGTGCATCGTGAGCTCCAACGTTGCCTGATCGGCTTCGACGACCGTCGTTTCTGAAAGGATCTCGCCCCCGGGGGCGAGAATCGCCAGGCCAAGCGTCGGACGTTCCAGAAACGGCGTCATGCGCACGCTTATGCGAACCCGCCGTCCGTCCGCAAGGGGCGTCGCAAGGATTTCGCGCATGCGGACCTTCTCCGGAGGGAGCGGAATCTCATCGGGCTCGACGAGGTTGAGGTCCAAGCCTTCTCCGGCCAAGCGTGCCCCTCATTATATGCCCGGCCTCTTCCCTTTTGACCGGAACCTTTCGCCCTACTACAATCCTCCTCGGAGGATCCCCAATATGGAACGGCCCCAGACGTTCGAGACGACCGCCATACATGCTGGTCAGTCGCCCGATCCGGCCACCGGTGCGGTGATGGTCCCGGTCTACCTGACGTCGACCTACGCCCAGTCAAGCGTCGGCCAGACGCTCGGGTACGAATATTCCCGCACCGGCAATCCGACGCGCGCCGCGCTCGAAGCCTGCCTGGCCGTCCTCGAAACGGGCCAGAGAGGTTTGGCCTTTGCCTCCGGCATGGCAGCGCTCGACGCCGTTTTTCATCTGCTTGCGCCAGGCGACCACGTCCTTGCCGTGGGCGACCTTTACGGAGGAACCTACCGACTTCTGGATCGTGTCTATGCGCAGTATGGGATCGCTACGTCGTACGTTCAGCCGACAGAACTGGATGCTTTCCTGGCGGGGATCCGATCGGAGACCCGCCTCATTCTCCTGGAGTCTCCGACGAATCCGTACCTCAAACTCATCGACCTGCGTGCCGTGGCGGAGGCAACCCGGCGCCTGACCCCGCGTCCCTGGATCTGCGTTGACAACACGTTCGCCACGCCCTACCTGCAACGGCCGCTGGAACTGGGTGCAGACATTGCGATTCACTCGACGACCAAGTACCTCGGGGGCCATTCCGACGTCGTCGGCGGCGCCCTGGTTGTGCACGACGAGGAGCTTGGCCAACGTCTGGCATTCGTGCAGAACGCCGTCGGCGCGGTTCCTGGCCCGCTCGACTGCTTCCTCGTCCTGCGCGGCCTGAAGACCCTTCCCGTCCGCATGGATCGTCACGCGGAGAACGCCCAGCGCTTGGCCGAGCATTTGGCCGGACATCCATGGGTGGAGCAGGTCTACTTCCCCGGGCTGGAAAGCCACCCTCAGTTCGAGCTTGCCCGCCGGCAGATGCGCAATGCGGGAGGCATGGTTTCCTTCCTCCCCCGGGGCGGTCCCCCTGCTGCGCACCGCTTCGCCGAATCCACCCAGATCTTCGCCCTGGCCGAATCCCTGGGCGGTGTCGAGTCGCTCGTGGAAATCCCGGCGGCGATGACCCACGTCTCGACCGCTGGCTCACCGCTTGAGGTCGACCCGGCTCTCGTACGACTGTCGGTCGGGCTGGAAGGGGCGGACGACTTGGTTTGGGACGTTGACCAGGCGCTGGAGCGAAGTCGCCAGGCGTAGGCGCAGCCGCGATCCTATTCGTCGAACAGATAGGTCGCCTCTGCGTAGTACCGCACCCGCCGTCCTGCCACCCGTGCCCGCAACCACGCTTCAAGGGCCTGTTGCTTGATCGCGCGCGGCTGCGGCGCAGCCAGGGATTCCAACGGGTAGTTCACTCGCAACGCCCGCGGGGAGACGACGAATCGAGTCAGCCCTCCGGGAAGCAGAAGACCCTGCGAGACGGACTCGACCACGTCTTGGACTGTGAAACTTCGGAAGACCGCCAAACCTCCGATCGTCGGAAACACGCCTTCGAGTTCGTGGAATTCCCGGGCGTTGGTCCGCTCAACCCTGGCGTTCGCCTTGCAGGCGCCGACGATCCGATGCAGGCCATCGACGCGGCGGGCCATGTCGGGGACATCGGCGACCAGGCACACGACGCGCCCGCCGCGCAGCGAAAGGTACGCCAACCCGCTGCCAAGCTGCAGGTCGACGGCGGCCTGTTCCGGATCGGAGGGGACCAGACCCACTTCTGGAATCGCGGCGAGGACCTGTGTCAGCTCAGGTTCTGGTAGATCCAATATGGCGTGGTTCCAGGTCTCCACTTCGACCCGGGTGTCTCCCGGATGGACAACCTGAGCCAGGATGTCCTCGATTCCGAGCACGCCGAAAGCCGTCGTCCGGTTCGCCCCGTCCAGGACGACATAGCGCTCCGGTTCGCCGGCGAGCTGCAGAACGATCGGCGGATTGCGAAGGACCCCATCCTTCTGGACAGCCTCGGCGATCGGCCCCGAACGCCCGTCCTCAGCATGCTCATGCGGGCACAGGGCACTGGTTGGGATGATCTGCAGGTCCGGAAGGTCCGGAAGGATTCTCATGCGGCGGGGGTTCCCGCCAGGTACTCGAGACCATCGATCATGGTCAGGATGCCGCACGGCTGGCCGATCTCGTCGACCAGGACGACCACTCTGGACGCCAGCAGTTCGGGCATGAGTTCCTCGAACGGCATGTCGGCCGAGGCGGCGTGAAGCTGGGATCCATCGACTTCGGCTACCCGATCTTCAGAGGCCTCGGGGCCTCGCTCCAGGAGATGTCGCAACACGTCCACTTCCGAAACCAGCCCGGTCAGCCCGCCCTTCTCATCGACGACGGGAAGCTGTGAGACAGCCGCCCCGCGCATCCGGGCGACAGCCTCCTGAACGGTATCCTCCGGCCGGACGGTCACGAGCTCCGGCAAGCCCCGGGCCTGGGCGACCTGGATTGCCGAGATCCGGCGGCGATCGGCCTCCAAGAAGCCGTGCTCGCGCATCCAATCGTCGTTGAAGATCTTCGACAAGTAGCGAGCCCCCGAGTCCGGCAACAACACGACGACCAGCCGGTCGCTGCCCATACCCTCGGCCGCCTTGACCGCCCCGGCGACGGCTGCCCCGGCGGAGCCGCCACAGAAGATCCCCTCTTCCCGAACCAGGCGGCGGGTCCACTGAAAGGATTCAGTATCGTCGACGACGATGATGTCATCGACCAGAGAAAGGTCCAGCGTTGAAGGGATGAAGTCCTCCCCAAAACCCTCGACCTTGTAGGGAAACGCCTCCAAGCCTTCCGCCGACCCGCCTCGCTTCCATGCCTCGTAGAGAATCGAGCCGACCGGATCCACCCCGATGATCCGCACCGGGTGTCCGTGATCGCGCATCCAGCGGGCAATCCCGGTGATCGTGCCACCGGTCCCCATGGTCACGACGATGTCCGTCACCTTTCCGGAAGTCTGCTCCCAGATCTCCGGCGCGGTCGACTGAAAGTGGCTCTGCGGATTGACGGGGTTGTGGTACTGGTTGGCCAACACCGCGTTCGGGGTTTCTTCGACGATGCGGCGGGCGACCGAGTAGTAGGAACGCGGGTCCTCGGGCTCGACAGCGGTTGGGGTAATGATGACCCGCGCTCCAAACGCCCTCAGCACGGAGCGCTTTTCGTCGCTCATCTTGTCGGGCATGACGAAGACCGCCTGGTAGCCTTTCAGCGCGCAAGCAATCGCCAGGCCGACCCCGGTATTCCCGGACGTCGCTTCGACAACGGTGCCGCCGGGTTTGAGCTTCCCTTCGCGCTCATAGGCCTCAAGAATCGGCAGGCCAATGCGGTCCTTGATCGACCCGCCGGGGTTGAATTGTTCAAGCTTGGCATACAAGGGGACCCGCAAGGAGCGACCGACGCGGCCAAGTCGGACCAGGGGCGTGCGCCCGATGGTCGTCAGGATCGAATCGTGAACGTTCTTCGCAATGGAAGGATCGAGGCCGCCCTCACCCATATCCGCCCTCGGCCACCGAGGCTACCACGATTCGGGGGCGCGGCCAAGGCGTGCCTCCAATCGGCTCGTTTATAATGCCGGTCGCATGGCGCCCTCGGAGATTCGAGTCGAAACCTTCCAGAGCGAGGCGTTGGCCGGCAACGCCCTCGGCGATCCCATCGAGCGACGGGTCCACATCTACCTTCCCCCGGGGTATGCCGCCTCACACGAGCGCCTCCCGGTCGTCTACCTGCTGGCCGGATTCACGGGGACGGGCGCCAGCTTCCTCGACTTTCGGGCCTGGGATGAGACGATCCAGGAGATGGCCGACCGCTTGCTGGCCGAAGGCCGAATCCGACCGATGATGCTCATCCTGCCAGATGGGATGACCCGCTTCGGCGGCTCCCAGTACATCAACTCCGAAGGGACCGGCCGCTACCAGGACTATCTGCTCGAGCTCGTCGAGTGGACCGATCATCGATTCCGGACCCAGGCCGAGCCGCGCGGGCGCGCCATCGCCGGCAAGTCCTCCGGCGGATTCGGCGCGGTCCGGATGGCGATGGATCGCCCCGGGATCTTCGGCCTGATCGGCGATGTCAGTGGTGACAAGTACTTCGAGTACGTCTACCGCCCGACCCTGCCGCGAGTCCATCGAACCCTGGAGCGATTCCCGGAACTCGACAGTGCCCTCGCCCATCCTCAGCGCTACCGGCCTCAAGACCAGGCGTTCCGCGATGTGATGGAACTGGCCGCCCTGTCGGCGTGCTACTCGCCAAACCCCGACACGCCTCGCGGTTTCGACTTCCCGATCGATCTCGAGACCGGGGCCATGCGCGAGGACGTCTGGGCGCGCTGGCGGGCCCACGACCCGATTGTGCTCCTCGAGCAGCGGGTGGAGGCGCTGCGCTCGCTGAGTCTGCTCTACCTCGACTGCGGCCAGCGCGACGAGTTCTTCCTGAACGTCGGGATGCGCCTGTTCCACCGCCGATTGGAGCAACTCGGAATCGATCACGCCTACACCGAACACGAGGGGGGTCACTTCAACCTCCACTACCGACTGGCTTTCCTGCTGGAAGCCATCAGCCGCGCCGCAGCCTGACGAGGAGATCCGAATGCCAGAACTTGACGCCGCCCTCCAGTATGCCCGCAAGAATCGGGACCGCGCCCTGGATCAATTGACAGCCTTCCTGCGCATCCCTTCGATCTCGATGCTTCCCGAGCATCAGTCCGATATCCTCCTGGGGGCGGAGTGGGTCGCCTCCCGCCTTCAGGGGATGGGCGTTGGGGATGTCGAGATCATGCCGACCGCCGGCCATCCGGTCGTCTACGGCCAATGGCTGGGCGCCGGGCCCGGCGCGCCCACGATCCTCGTGTACGGTCACTACGATGTACAGCCCGTCGACCCCCTCGAGCTTTGGAAGAGCCCGCCGTTTGAGCCGGACCGTCGCGGCGAGAACCTCTACGCCCGGGGCGCTTCGGACATGAAGGGCCAGCTCATCGCCTTCCTGCACGCCTTCGAATCGATGCTGCAGACCGTCAAGCCGATCGTCAACCTCAAGTTCCTGATCGAAGGCGAGGAGGAAACCGGCTCGCCGAGCCTGGAAGCCTTCCTGGCCAAGAATCGTGATCGATTTGCGTGTGATGCCTGTCTCAACATCGACGGCTCGATCCTTGGTGAGAACGACCCGATGGTGACCTACGGCGTGCGTGGATTGGCCTACTTCGAGATCCGGGTCCGGGCGGCCGCACACGACCTGCACTCTGGTCTGTTCGGAGGTTCGGTCGAGAACCCGGCGATTGCCATGGCGCGCGCCATCGCCGGCATGCGGGATGCCGAAGGTCGAGTGACACTGCCCGGCTTCTACGACCCTGTTCGACCTCTCGCCGACGACGAGAGGCAGGAGCTCAGCCGGATGCCGCACGGCGATCGCTGGTGGCTGGAGCAGACCGGCGCTCCGGCGCTCTTCGGCGAACCCGGTTTCAACGTGAATGAGCGCGTTCTCGCCCGGCCGACGCTCGATATCAACGGCTTCCTCAGCGGGTTCACGGGGGTCGGGTCGAAGACCGTCCTCCCAGCCGAAGCGATGGCCAAGGTCTCGATGCGGCTTGTTCCCGACCAGACTCCGGAGCAGGTCCGACGGTGCCTGAGGGCCTACCTTGAGACTGCGATGCCGGCGACGGTCACGTGGGAACTCATCGAGCTCGCCCACAGCCTTCCGGGGATCGCCGAGCGGAGTTCCCCCGCCGTCCAAACGGCGCTACTCGCCATGGAACAGGTCTATGGGAAGCGCCCGGTCCTTGGCCGGACGGGAGGCACGATTCCGATCGTGGCCATGATCCAGAACATCCTCAAGACCGACAGCGTTCTCGTTGGATTCGGTCTTCCCGACGACAATCTGCACGCCCCGAACGAGAAGATCCATCTACCGACGTTCCAGCGCGGCACCGAGGTCTTCATCCGGTTTCTCGGGACGTACGGTCAGTGAGCTCCCCAGACAAGCCCGCTCCGGCTCCGCCTTTGGCGTACGGCGGCCAGGCGGTGCTGGAAGGCGTGATGATGCGCGGCGCGTCATCCTGCGCCACCGCCGTCCGTTCACCGGATGGTTCGATCGCATTCGACGTCCATACCCTCGACGGGGCCCAGCGCAAGAAGATCGGGCGGCTCCCTTTCGTGCGAGGTCTGTATGTCCTCGTCGACACGCTCAACCTTGGGTTTCGGGCGCTGGCGTTCTCGGCGCGCGTCCAGGCGGGTCCCGAGTTGGGGACATCGGATGTCCCGATCGCCGGCTCGATGGCTCTGGCGGTCCTGGCCGGGTTGGGCTTGTTCTTTCTCTTGCCGGCTGGTGCTGCCTATCTGGTCGAGGTGGTCTTTGGCCTCCCGGCAGCGTGGGGAACCATCCTGGAAGGCCTGATGCGGCTTGCCTTGCTGCTTGGCTACATCGGGTCAATCGGCCGGATCCCCGAGATCGCCCGCGTCTATGCCTACCACGGAGCAGAACACAAGACGATCCATGCCTTCGAAGCCCAACGGCCCCTGACGATCGCCGAGATCGCTCCGTTCCCTCGCGAACACCCACGCTGCGGAACGGCGTTCCTCCTGACACTCGTCGTGCTTTCGGTCATCGTGTTCAGTCTGATCGGTCCGATGCCGCTCGGCCTGCGGCTGCTCAGCCGGGTCGTGCTCATCCCGGTCCTGGCCAGCCTCGCCTACGAGTACATCCGCTGGACGGCTCGCGTCGGAGAACGGCCGTGGGCTCGTCTGCTCGTCCTTCCGAATCTGGCGCTTCAGCGCCTCACCACGCGCGAACCCGACGGCGCGATGATCGAAGTAGCCATTGCCGCCTTTGAGGCGATGCGCAAAGCCGAAGGGACCGTCCAACCGACGGCCTGAGCCGCCACCCCCGTCATCGACGCCGCCGCCCACGGGGCCTTCGACGGCTCAGCGCCCTCGCGTTGACACGCCCTCGGCCGCTCGATAGAATGACCCACAGGGACGCTCCATGCCGGCCAAAATGAGATATCGCGATCAGACCTACGAGGTCCCGACAGGTATCACCATTCGCGATGCGTTGATCCGGCTTCAGATTGAGCCTGAGACCGTCCTGCCGACGCGCGACGGCGAGCTTCTGACCGACGACGAGCAGGTGCGCGAAGGGGAAACCATCCGCCTGGTTCGCGTGATCTCCGGCGGCGCCCCCGGGACCGACCGCCGGTGAAGTGCCGCAAGTGCGGCGAGCGCGCATCGATCAACATGCGCCAGCACAAGCTGGCCCTGTGCCGCGAGCACTACCTCGATTGGCTCCCGGCGCAGACTCAGCGCTTCATCGAGAAGTACGCGATGCTCACCCCCGGCGAGAAGATCCTGGTCGCCGTCTCCGGCGGCAAGGACTCGCTTGCATTGTGGGACGTTCTCGATCGCCTCGGCTACGCCGCCGACGGCCTCTACATCGGTCTCGGCATCGATGGCGGGATCGACTATTCCGCCGAATCGCGTCGGCGCGCCCAGGCCTTCGCTCAGTCGCACGGCCTCACCTTGCACGTTCACGATGTGGCCGAGATCGAAGGCGCCACCATCCCGGAAGCCGCCTCCTTCACCCACCGCGGCCGGCAGAAGCCGTGCTCCGTCTGTGGTCTCACCAAGCGTCACGTGATGAATCGCTTCGCCCTCGATGGCAAGTATGACGTTCTAGCCACTGGTCACAATCTGGACGACGAAGCCGCTACGCTTTTCGGGAACACCCTCACCTGGTCGACCGGATTCCTGGCGCGCCAAGGCCCGGTCCTGCCGGGGGCTGGGGGCTTGGCCCGCAAGGTCAAACCCTTCTGCCGGTTCTATGAGCGCGAAACCGCCGCCTACGCGCTCCTTCGTGGGATCGACTACATCGACGACGAATGTCCCTTCGCGGTCGGCGCGACCTCGATCGCCCACAAGGAGACGCTCAACCGGCTCGAGGCCGACCGCCCCGGAACCAAGTTGGCGTTCTACTTGGCGTTCCTCGAGGCCAAGCGCAAGGGCGCGTTCCCGACGCCGGTGGAAGGCGGGCGCTCCGATCTCCACGCCTGCTCCACATGCGGCCAGCCGACGAGTGCGCCGGAGACCTGTTCGTTCTGTCGGACCTGGGACAGCATCCGGCACCGAAAGCTCCATACGGAAAGGGTAGTCTGACATGACCGACGCCTCCGACCTCGAAGGCCTGACGCTGCTCGGACGCGGTGTCCAGCCTTCACGAACCCTCGAGACCTTCCCGAACCGCCATCCGGGACGCCCCTACTTGGTCCGCCTCGAAACCGACGAATTCACTTGCGTCTGCCCCGCCACCGGCCAGCCCGACTTCGCCACGATCACGGTCGAGTACGTCCCGAACGAGCGGATCGTCGAGTCGAAGTCCTTCAAGCTCTACCTGTGGTCGTACCGGAACGAGGGGGTCTTCCACGAGCACGTCACGAACCGGATCCTCGACGACCTGGTGGCGGCGCTCGATCCGCAGTGGTGCCGGGTGCGCGGGGCTTTCTCGGTGCGGGGCGGTATCAACATCACGGTGGAAGCCGAGCACGGAACGCGCCCGGCAAGCGTATGAACCCTGGCTGGCGGTGGTACCCGGCGGTGGTGGCCGTCTTCGTCACCACGCTGGTCGTTTCCAACATCATCGCCGTCAAGCTCTTCCAGGCGCTTGGGTTGACGCTGCCGGCGGCGATTCTTCTTTTTCCGGTCGCCTACATTTGCGCCGACGTCCTGACCGAGGTCTATGGCTATGCCGCCGCTCGCCGGGCCATCTGGATCGGCTTCGGATGCAATCTGATCGCCGTCGTCGCGATCGTGCTCGGAGGCTGGCTGCCTCCGAGCCCCTTCTGGACCGCCGGCGTGTACGAGTCGGCGGCCGAAGCGCAGCTCGCCTACCAGGCGATCCTCGGGTTCGCCCCGCGGCTCCTGCTCGCGTCCTTCGCGGCATACCTCGTCGGGGAATTCCTCAACGCGTACATCCTTGCCCGCCTGAAGATCGCCACCGGCGGGCGGCGCCTGTGGTTCCGGACGATTGGCTCCACCCTCGTCGGCCAAGCGGCCGATTCGCTCGTGTTCATCACCCTGGCGTTCGCCGGGATCCTCCCGGCGACGGCCCTGGCCAGCGCGATCGTAGCCCAATGGCTGGTCAAGTCGGCGTTCGAAGCCATTGCCACCCCGGCTACCTACGCCGTCGTCAACGGCTTGAAGCGCAGCGAGGGCGTCGACGCCTTCGATACCGCAACCGACTTCAACCCGATCCGGTTCGGCTAGCCATGGCCCTCGCCCAGCTCCAAACCACAGCGACCGCCCCGAGCCGCTAGCCGGAGGCGGTCGCTTTCCGTACCTCGTGTGGGATCCAGGCGACTACGCCGTCTGCAGGTACGTTGCCACTTCCCAGTCGGTCACCCGCGTCCGATACAGGTCCCACTCGGCCCGCTTGGCGCGCGTGAAGGCCTCGAAGAGCTCATCCCCGAGCGCTTCGCGCAGCACAAGGTCGCCGTCCAGCTCGTCAAGCGCCTCCGCCAGGGAGCCGGGGAGTTGAGCGATCCCCAGGCCATGCAGTTCTTCGTCGCTCATCTCATAGATGTTCATGTTGTTGACCGGCGCCGGCGGGGTCAGATTGCGATCGATCCCGTCGAGGGCGGCCGCCAACATCACCGTCAGCGCCAGATAGGGATTGCAGGAAGGATCCGGGCAACGAAGCTCCGCCCGGGCCGACTTCTCCCGTCCCGGCGGGATGCGCGGGATGCGCATCAGGGCCGAGCGGTTGATCTGCGCCCAACACACGTACACGGGGGCTTCGTACCCGGGGACGATCCGCTTGTACGAGTTGACGGTCGGTGCGAGGATCGCCGACATCGCCCGAGCATGCGCCAACTGGCCGGCAATGAAACTGTAGGCCAGCTTCGACAGGCGGACTGGATCGTCGCCGTCGAAGAACAGGTTCTCACCGCGGCGATCGAAGATCGATTGGTGGGTATGCATCCCGGAGCCGTTGATCCCGAAGATCGGCTTGGGCATGAAGGTCGCCACCAGGCCGTGCTGGGCGGCGATCGCCTTGACGGCGGACTTGAGGGTCAGCACATTGTCGGCAGTTCGCAGGGCGTCGGTGTAGCGAAAATCGATCTCGTGCTGCCCGCGGGCGACTTCGTGATGGCCCATCTCGACTTCCAACCCCATCTGGAGGAGCGCCAGCATGAGCTCGGCGCGCACCCGCTGGGCCTCATCGCTTGCCGAGAAGTCGAAGTATCCGCCGACGTCATGCGGCACGGGATGAATACCGCCCACCCCGTTCCCGTCGTTCGCTTTGAGAAGGAAGAACTCCGGCTCCGGGCCAACGTTGAAGACCCAGCCGCGACCTTCGATCTTCTTGAGGACGCGCTTCAGGGCGCCCCGCGGGTCTCCCGGGAACGCCGTGCCGTCCGGCCGGTAGATGTCACAGAAGACCCGCGCCCGGCGTCGCTCGGGCTGACTCCACGGAAGTACGGCATAGCTCTCCGGCTCGAGAACCAACCGCATGTCACTTTCCTGGATCCGGGCAAACCCTTCCACCGAAGACCCGTCGAACCAGACACCTTCTTCGAGAGCGGCCGGCAGCCGCTCCAAAGGGATGTCGGCGCTCTTCACGGCTCCGGTGACGTCGGTAAACTGGAGAGAGACGAACCGAACGCCATCGTCCCTCACACGCTTCAGGATGTCGGTCATCACATGCCTCCTCAGGCAAGGCTCCGGTGGGCGGCAGCGCCGGCCGGAAAGGCAACCGGGCACGCAGGGCGTGCCCGGTCTCATCCATGGGGCTGCCCCTTCCGCGCGCGACCGCCGCATCGGGCGGGCCACGGCCGGTGCCTTTGTCCCGCACGTCACCGCGCGGATTTGGGCGCCAGCAGCTCTGGAAGGGGAGAGGGAGCCTGTGGCGGGCTCCGGAGGCATCCGCTGATGGATCGATTTTCCCCCGGGATGGCTTCCGGGGTTGGCCCCGTCTGCCGACGGGGAACCTCCACCTCGTAGTCTCGGCGACGACCGCCGAGACCCATACGCTGATCTCCCTGCTATTCAGTTGTACGCGCCAAAACGCGCGGCATTCTAGCAAACCCGACCCATCGAGTCAAGATCGACGCCCGGCCCGTTGCCTGCGCGCGGTGACATGGGTTCAGCCCTTCCCTCCATCTTCCCCCGCAAGCCGAGCAGCGTTCCGGACTATCCCTACCTATCTTCGAATGTTATGATTGGCGGGCTCTCCGGCCTGGCCTTGGCCGTTTCTTCGACGAGAGCCATGAGACCAAACCAACGCAAGGGAGAACCATGCTTGCTGGCTATGTCCTCGGCCTGCGAGAAGGCCTTGAAGCTGCCCTGATCCTGGGGATCACGTTCGGCGTACTGCGCCGGATGAACCGGTCCGAGCTGGCGCCTGTCGCCTGGCTGGGAGTCGGCGTGGCCGTCGGGCTGAGCATCATCGCCGCCGCGATCTTGTCCCTCATCGGCGCCCGGCTCGAAGGGACAGCCGAGGAGCTCTTTGAAGGGACGATGATGCTCTTTGCGTCCGGAGTCCTGACATGGATGATCCTCTGGATGGCGCAGCAGGGCCGCCAGAGCCAGCTTGGGATCGAGCGCGAAATCGAGGTAGCTGCCACGCGCCGCCAGCGGACGGCGGTGTTCGCCATCGCCTTCTTCGCCGTTCTCCGCGAAGGCATCGAGACCGCACTCTTCCTGAGCGCGGCCGCCTTCCAGGACAGCCAGGCGGGCGTCTTCGCGGGCGGGTTGGCTGGGATCGCGACGGCTGCGCTTCTCGGATGGGGTCTCTATCGCGCCACGATCCGTCTCGACATCCGCGGGTTCTTCCGGGTCACAGGCGCGATTCTGATCCTTTTTGCGGCCGGTCTCTTCGCACACGGGATCCACGAGTTCGTCGAAGCCGGGGTCCTTCCCGCCCTCATCGATCCGTTATGGACCACGGAGTACCTGATCAGCGAGTCGTCCTTCGTCGGAACCCTGCTCCGGACCCTCTTCGGCTACAACGCTGACCCGACGTTGACCGAAGTGCTCGCCTACTTCGCCTACTTCGTCACGGTCTTGGTCTTCGTCCGAAGAACACAGGTCCGATCGAGCCAGTGGTCGCCCGCAAGTTAGGCAGCCGAAAAGCTCAGGCTCAGGAGACGTGCGTCAGCCACCCCCGAACGCGGCGTCGTAGCGGCCGGCGATCTCCTCGTCCAAGCCGTCTTCGAACTGGATAAAGCGAGCCACCAGATCGCGGGCGGCGGCCGTCAACTGCGCGCCGCCGCCCCCTTCCCCGCCAACTTCCGTATCGACCAACCGCCGTCCGCTGCGCGTCTCCATTTCTTGAACCTTCTCCCAAGCCCGCCGATACGGGACATGGAGCTCATCGGCCGCCGATCGGATCGATCCGGTCGCGTCAATCGCCCGAAGCAGCTGCACCCTCCACCGGCTGAGGACGACTTCGCCGTCGACCTCCAGCCACAGGTTGTACCTAGGGATCATCCGCATCGGACCTCCCATCTTGCAGCGTGAGGGCTACCGCACGCTGCGTGGATGACGTCAGGCGAAACGCGTGACTCATCCGTAGACCCACCAGCCACACGACGGCTCCGCCGCTCCAAACGACGGGCCAGCGCGCTCGCGCCGGGGCGGGAACCTTCATCGTGTTGAAGATCTCACCCAGTTTTCGCCGGCCTGTCATCCCAAGGGGTTGCATCCGGTCTCCAGGCTCTGGGGCACGTACGATCAACGGACCTTCCAGCCGGTCGGCGTCAACCGTGATGCGACGCGCCCGGCTCCCTTCCCCGGTCACCGCCGGCTCGCCCACGGGGACTGCAACCTCGCGGGCAGTCAGCGACCACCGGTTCCCAAGCGACACGGATCCGGGAACGGCAAGGGCGCGCGACTCCCGATCGCCCAGTTGCGGAAGTTCCGGCGGAGTCGGCGAGTCCCCCAGACGCACAAGCCAGACATCTTCCCCGAGGTCGACCATCTCCAGGCCGTTGGGCAGCGCCAGGCGCCGGCCACGAAGCCCGCTGAGGATCCGCCCCCGAGCGCGCTCGACCGCCTCGAAACCGAAGTCCCGCAAGTCAGGTGCGAGGCGACGGGCGGCGCGGTCCAGGAGGCCAGCCTGGACCGGCGCCGGCTGAGCCAGGAACGCCGCTCTATGGATCCGCACCGCGTCCGGCAGATCAGCGCCCAGGACGTCTGCCGAGACTGCGTCGACCATCGCGTCGAGCATCGCCGCCTGACTTCGCATCACGTTCCCGGTGCGGCGGAGAACCTCGCGGATGCGAGGGTTGTAGCTCTCCAACTCCGGCAGCAGGTCGTGGCGGAGGCGGTTGCGGAAGAAGCTCCGGTCGAGGTTCGACGGGTCCACACGGGGCCGGAGTCCTCGGACGCGACAATGCGTCTCGGTCTCAACTCGAGTCACCGCGAGCAAGGGTCGAACCAGCCGGATCCCAGCTACGTCGTCGAGGACCGCCCAATCGCCCAACTCGGTGCAGGGCAGCATCCCCCGTAGGCCGTGAACGCCGCTGCCGCGCAGGACGTGCATCAGGATCGTCTCGGCCTGATCGTCGGCGGTGTGGCCTGTAGCAATCACGTCGGCTCCCCATGCCTTCGCCTCCCGCACGAGGAACTGGTAGCGGGCCAGCCGGGCCGCCTCCTCCAGCGAGATTCCCTGTTCCCGCAGGCTCTGGGGCGCCCGCTCGACGACCGCGGGGACGCCCAGCCGCCGGCTGATTCCGAGGACGTGACGGGCGTCCTGCCAGCTTCCCGCCCGGAGGCGGTGATCCAGGTGGGCAACCAGCAAGGGGACCTGCATTGCGTGGAGGCAGTCAAGCAGGCAGAGGCTGTCTGCCCCGCCTGAGACGCCGACGACGACTTTCTGATCCGGGGAGAACAACTGCTCACGCGCAACGTAGGCGGCCACCCGCTCGGTGAGCATTGGATGAGGATTATAGCATCGGGGGTCCCGGCTCTGGTATCCTGTAGACATAAGGAACCTTGCGCGGGAGATCGCCGCCCGTCCCGATGCTATAATGCCTGTTTGGTCTCCTCCTTCTCGGAGGGTGGATTCTTGGCCTTCAACCCGCTTGACTGGCTTCTGGGTCTCTTCTCCCTTGACATCGGCATCGACCTGGGGACGGCCAACACCCTGGTCCATGTCCGGGGCAAGGGCATTGTGCTGAACGAACCCTCGTGGGTGGCGATCGACAAGAAGTCGAAGCGGGTCATCGCCATCGGCGCGGAGGCCAAGGAGATGGTCGGGCGCACGCCGGCCAACGTCGCCGCCATACGCCCGCTGCGCGATGGCGTGATCTCCGAGTTCGACATCACCGAATCGATGCTCGAGTACTTCATCGGCCGGGCCCACGAGCAAAGCGTTGTCCCTGTCCCGCGGCCGCGGGTCGTCGTCGGGATCCCGAGCGGGGCGACGGAAGTCGAGAAGCGCGCCGTCTACGACGCCGCGATGGCCGCCGGCGCCCGCCAGGCTTTCCTGATTGAGGAGCCGACGGCGGCGGCACTCGGAGCCCTGCTGCCCATCGGCGAGGTTCGCGGTTCGATGATCGTCGACATCGGCGGCGGCACGACCGAGATGGCCGTGTATTCCATGGGCGGGATCGTCGTCTCGCGCTCGCTGCGGGTGGCGGGCGACGAGATGGACCAGGACGTCATCAACTACATCCGCAACAAGTACAACTTGCTGATCGGCGAACGGATGGCGGAGCGGGTCAAGATCAGCATCGGCTCGGCCTTCCCGCTCAAGGAAGAGAAGACAACGGTCGTTCGCGGACGGAATCTCGTCAGCGGTCTGCCGGAAGCGGTCGAGGTCTCATCGGTCGAAATCCGCGAGGCTCTGGCCCCGTCGGTTCGAGTCATCGTTGAGACGATCAAGGATGCCATCGACGAAGTCCCACCGGAGCTTGTGGCCGACCTGATGGAGATGGGAATCTGCGTCTGCGGCGGCGGCTCACAGCTCCAGAACCTGCCCGAACGCCTGTCGAACGATCTCCACATGCGGGTCTGGATCGCCGAGGATCCGATGACGTGCGTCGTCCGGGGCGCCGGGACCGTCCTCGATGATCTGGCCAACAACGCTCGCTTCCTGGTCGGCCTGAACCGGAGCGCGGGGTGAGTCATGCCGCTCCCGCAATCGCTCGAAAACGGCCGCCTTCATCCTCGCCCATCGTCTGACCGGCGCCTTCCCGGCCATCGGTTGAAACCGGTTCAAGGATCTCTTCGATGACACGGCTTTCCTCGCGGGCGCTCTTGGCATTGACGCTGACCCTCGTCGCCGGCGGGCTGCTCGTCTTGAACCTCGGTGGCTACCTCTCGGCGGCCCAGGGCTTGGTGCTGCGCCCGATCGGCGGCCTGCAGGAATGGCTCGCCCAACGCGTCTCGGCCGTCCAGACGCTTCTCACCTCCCCGGCCGATCTCACAACGCTGCGCGCCGAGAACCAGCGTCTCGAGGCCGAGGTAGCGGCGCTGCAGCGCGAGGTGATCGCGCTGCGCGAGCAGGCCAATGAGGCCGAGGTGCTGGCCGGCCTGCTCGGCTATGCGCGGACTCGGCCGGAGAGTCGCTATGTCGCGGCAAGGGTGATCGGACAGGACGTCAGCCCGTTCATTCGATCGATCTGGCTCGGCCAGGGATCGGATGAGGGCATCCAGCAGGGTATGCCCGTCGTCACGGAGCGAGGCCTGGTCGGACGGATCTCGGAGGTCTACGCCACAGTTTCTCGGGTCCAGTTGATCACGGATCCCACGAGCGTGGTCAACGTGCGCCTGCAAACGTCACGCGCCGACGGTTCTCTGGAAGCGCAAGTGAATGGAGAGCTGTGGGTGGACTTGATTGACCAGTCGGCGTCCGTGACCCCCGGCGAACTTGTGCTGACCTCCGGGCTGGGCGGGTCGTTTCCTGCCGACATTCCCGTCGGCCAGGTCGTCACCGTCCGCAAGCGGGACTACGAGCTCTTCCAGCAAGCCGTCATCCAGTCGAGCGCCGACTTCGAAACCCTTGAGATCGTCCTGGTGATCACCAACTTCCAGCCGCTCTCTCCGGGCCAGGGTGTGCCATGAGATACGTGACCGGTTCCCTGCTCATGGCCCTCCTGGCAATCGTCCAGTCCACCGTCCTGACGCGCCTCGCGTTCCTGGAGGGAACCCCCAGCCTGATCCTCCTCGCCTGTGTCAGTTGGGCGCTTGTCGGTCGCGCCGGCGAAGCCATGATCCTCGGTTTCATCGGAGGGCTGTTTCTCGATCTGCTCTCCGGTGGGCCGTTTGGCGTCTCATCGATCGCCCTGGTGGCCTCGGTCTACCTGGCGTCACTGACCGAGGGAAGATTCTGGGAGGCGCACATCCTCGCGCCGCTCGGGGTGATGGCGGCTGCTTCCGCGGTCTACTATGTCATCACGACCGCCGCGATCTGGATTGCCGGCCATCCGCTTTCCCCTGACCGGGCCTTCGCGCAGGTGTTCCTGCCCAGCACGTTTCTCAACGTCCTACTAGCCCTGCCTTCTGTGCAGCTCGCCGGCCGTCTGCAGGAGGCGGCCTTCCCGCCAGCCGTGAGGATGGGATGAGCGAGCGAGCGGCCGCCCACATCCCACTCTGGCGCCTCCTGCTGACCTATGCCGTCAGCATCATCCTGCTGGTGGTCTTCGCCGTCCGCCTGTATCAACTGCAAGTGATCGAGGGGGAGTCCTACCGCCTGATCGCCGACGAGAACCGTTTCACCAGCGTGAGCCTCCCGGCCGCGCGTGGCATCGTCTACGATCGCAACGGATTCCAGCTCGTTCGCAACGTCCCTGCCTTCAACGTCGTCATCACCCCGGCATTGTTGCCCGACAGCGAAGCCGAGATCGAAGCGATCTTCCAACGCCTTTCGGCTCTGACCGGCGTTCCGGTCGACCAGCCCGGCCCGCCGGCAGCGCGCTGCATCGAGGGCCGCGGGATCCGTCAGCTCGTCGAAGAGGGCGAGACCAACCGGCCCTACGATGCCTGGCCGATCGCCTGCGACGTGCCCGAGCGGACGGCGCGGGTCGTCCAGCAACAGGCGATCGACATGCCAGGGGTCAGCGTCGAGACGATCCCGGTCCGCGACTACACGACGGGGGCTCTGACGGCGGCCGTCATCGGCTACTTGGGCCCGATCCCGGAGGAAAGCGCCGAGGCCTACGAAGAAGCCGGCTTCGTGGCCGGCCGCGACAAGGTGGGCTACGCCGGTATTGAACTGGAGTATCAAGACGTCCTCGCGGGAGCGAATGGTCGCAAGCTCGTCGAAGTCGACGTTGCCGGGCAGGCCTTGCGCGAAGTCGGCGAAGTGATCCAGCCCGTGGCCGGAAACAACCTGCGCCTGACGATCGACACTCGGCTCCAGGCGGCCGCCGTCACGGCACTGCGCAGCCGGATCGAGTTCATGAATCGCTTTGCCGGTGAGGAGCGGGTGCCCCTCGGGGCGGTCATCGCCATCAATCCGCAGACCGGCGAGATTCTGGCGATGGCGACGGAACCGACCTACGAGAACAATCGCCTGGCGGAGTTCATCCCGCTCGACTACTGGACCCAACTCACCGAAGGCCCCGCCGCCGAACGCAGCAAGCCCCTCATCAACCACGCCATCTCATCGCCCTTCCCGCCGGGTTCGACCTTCAAACTCGTCACGGCCGTCGGCGCCGCCAATGAAGGCGTGATCACGCCCGAACGGACCCTCGTGGATCCGGGCTTGATCACGATCACCAACCAGTACTTCCCCAACGATCCCGGGAAAGCCAAGGACTTCGTTTGCTGGAATCGCGAAGGGCACGGCCGGATCGATTTCACCCACGCGATCGCCGAGTCGTGCAACGTCTACTTCTACAAGATCGGCGGAGGATTCCCCGGTGAGGTCGAGCCTGGCCTGGGGATCGGCGGTGTCAACCGGTACGCGCCGGCGCTCGGCTACGGCGCGCCGCTGGGGATCGATCTGCCCGGGGAGCAGCCCGGTTTGATCCCGAACGAAGACTGGAAGCGCATCAACCTTGGTGAAAGTTGGTCCACCGGCGACACGTACAACTCGGTGACCGGCCAGGGCTTCGTCCTCGCCACCCCTCTCCAAGTCTTGAATTCGGTCGCATCCCTCGCCAATGATGGGCAGGTGATGTGGCCGCACGTCGTTCAGGAGGTCCTCGATGGCGAAGGCAACGTCGTCCAGGAAGTCGCCCCGCGGATGCTGTGGGACTATGCCGATGGGACCCTCACCGATCCCCGCGATGTCGATGTCGCCGGCTGGGTCATCGAGGCCGTCAAGGAGGGAATGCGCCTTGTGACGACCGAAGGCACCGCCAGCGGCTATGCGGACCTGGAGACGATCTCCTCCGCCGGCAAGACGGGAACGGGGGAATTCTGTGACCGAGTTGCGTTCGAGCGCAACCTGTGCGAACCGGGGAACTGGCCTACCCACTCCTGGTACGCGGCGTTTGCGCCGTTTGAGAATCCCGAGATCGCGGTGATCGCCTTCCTGTACAACGGCGGCGAGGGAGCCGTGACCTCCGGTCCGGTTGTCAAGCAGGTGCTTGAGGCCTACTTTGAACTCAAGGCCATCGACGCCGCCCGAGATTCCTCCTAGGCCCAGGGCCCCAGCGCCGGCGCCCTACATCTGGGGCCTTGCAAGCGCCCCGGCCCATATCCACGGGGACTGGCGCCGTCGAACTGCCGTGCTATAATCCGCCGATTGGACGATGGCTCGGCCACTTCCGATCAAAGGCATTCGTGACGGACTGCTTGTGACGCTCCCGGATGGCCCGTGGGAGCAGGTGCGGTCCGACCTGCTGGCGACGATCGACGCTCGCGGCGATTTCTTTCGCGGGGCGCGTTTGAGCCTGCAGATGGAAGACCGGAGCCTGGGGGCGGCCGACCTGGGCCAGCTGCGCGATTCACTGGCGGAGCGCGAGACCACGCTGTGGGCGGTTCTTTCGAGCGCCCCGCCGACTCAGCTGGCGGCTGCTGACCTCGGCCTGAAGACACAGCTGACGGTGCCGCGGCCGGCCCAGGACGACGAAGCTGCCGTCGGCGCCGAGACCGAGTGGCCGCAGGCGGTGTTCGTCCAGCGGACGTTGCGCTCGGGGCAAAGCGTCCGTACGCCGGGCAACGTCGTCGTCTTGGGCGACGTGAATCCGGGAGCCGAGATCGTCGCCGGAGGCCATGTCGTGATCTGGGGCCGCCTGCGGGGCGTCGTGCACGCCGGCGCGGCAGGCGATGATGCCGCCACCGTCGCGGCGCTCGATTTGGCCCCTACCCAGCTTCGGATCGCCGGCCACATTGCCGTCTCGCCGCAGCGGCGCGGGCGGGTCCGGCCGGAGGTCGCCGTGATCCGCGACGGACATCTTGTGGCCGAGCCGTGGGAAGGGGACTCGCGCCGCTGAGGACGGAGAGACCATGCCGGCAAAGGTGGTGACGATCACTTCAGGCAAGGGCGGCGTCGGCAAGACGACCGCCACGGCCAACGTCGGAGTCGCCCTGGCTTCGACCGGTCAGCGCGTCGTTTGCCTCGACGCCGACATCGGCCTTCGCAATCTCGACGTGGTCATGGGGCTAGAGAACCGCATCGTCTACGACCTGGTCGATGTCGTCGAGGGCCGCTGCAAGCTGCGCCAGGCGATGATCAAGGACAAGCGCCTTCCCGATCTGCATCTGATCCCAGCGGCCCAGACGCGCGACAAGACCGCCGTGTCGCCCAAGGACATGATCCGCCTGACGGATGAGATGCGTTCGGAATTCGACTGGATCCTGATCGATTCCCCCGCCGGAATCGAGCGAGGGTTCCGCAACGCCGTCGCGCCGGCGGACGTCGTCTTGATCGTCACCAATCCGGAGGTTTCCGCGGTGCGCGATGCCGACCGGATCATCGGATTGGTCGAGGCCGAAGAGAAGGGCCCGGCCAAGTTGATCCTGAACCGCGTCAAGCCCGAGATGGTCCGGCGCGGCGACATGCTGGCGACCGCCGACGTGCTCGAGGTCCTGGCGATCGAACTGATCGGCGTTGTGCCCGAGGACGATACGGTCCTTGTCGCCTCCAACCAGGGGGCCCCGGCGGCTCTCGACGGCAAGAGCCGCGCCGGTCGGGCGTTCCGCGATATCGCCCGCCGCCTGAACGGCGAGGTCGTCCCCTTTGAGGACCTGGAAGGCGCCGACGGTCTGTTCGGTCGCCTGGCCCGTCTGGTGCGAGCCGGAGGCCCGTCATGAACCTCCTGCAACGTCTGCGGGGCGAACCCCCCAGCGCCACGTCCGCCAAGAGTCGCTTGCAGTTCGTCCTGGTGCACGATCGGGCCGACCTGCCTCCGGGCAAGCTGGAAGCGTTGCGCGACGATTTGATTGAAGTCCTTTCCCGCCACGTTGAGATTGACAGCAAGGCGGTTGAGATTTCCCTGACCCGCGAGCGCAACCAGCAACGACTGGTGGCCGACATCCCCCTGGCCTCGGCCCGCGCTCGCCGCCGACCGGTCGGCTGATCCCATGCAGGCCCCGACGCGCCTGTGGCGCCATTTCGATGTCTGGCTCCTGACGGCCGTGGCCGTCCTCACCATCGCCGGCGTGGCGATGATCCGCTCGGCGATCGCCGGGAACGAGACACTTGCGGAGACCGTACCGCGACAATCCATCTACGCCGTCATCGGCCTGGCGATCGTTCTTCTCACTGCCAGCCTGGACTACCGTCACTGGTCGGCCATCGCCCGCCCGTTGTATTTCGTGACGATCGGCCTGCTGGCCATGATCCTGCTCTCCGGATTTGTCGGCTTCGGCGCGGCGCGGTGGTTCGACATCGGGATCGCGTTCGTCCAGCCGACCGAGGTCGCCAAGATCGTCATGATTCTTGTGCTGGCGGATTTCTTCGCCAAACACAAGCACGAAATCCATCGCCGGCGGATCGTCTTGCAGAGTCTGGCCCTGGTTTCGGTCCCGGCCGCGCTGGCCTTCTTCCAGCCAGACCTGAGCACCGTCATCGACCTGGGAGTGATCTGGCTCATCCTGATCTGGGCCGCCGGCGTGCCCCTGCGGACGCTCGCGATTCTGGCCGGAGTCGCCGTCCTTCTCGTTTTCGTGGCCTGGCCGCTCCTGGCAGACTACCAGCAAGCTCGCGTGGCTTCCTTCCTCTTCCCGGAAGCCGAAGCCCAGTTCGGGGCGACGTACAACGTCAACCAGGCGTTGATCTCGATCGGCTCCGGCGGGCTCTTCGGGCAGGGCTACGGCAACGGCACCCAGGTACAGCTCCGCTTCCTCAAGGTCCGTCATACTGATTTCATCTTCTCGGCGATGTCCGAGGAGTTCGGCTTCATCGGCGCGATTGCCTTCTTGGCCGTCCTGGGCTTCGTCGTCGTCCGTTGTCTGCGGGCGGCACGGATGGCCCGCGACCCGTTCGGCGCCCTGATCGCGTACGGCGTCGCCGGGATTCTTCTCTTTCAATCGGCGTCGAACATCGGGATGAATCTCAATCTGATCCCGGTTTCGGGCGTGCCCCTGCCTTTCTTCAGCTACGGCGGTTCCTCGCTCGTCGCCAACCTGTTCGCGATCGGCCTTGTGGAGAGCGTGACGCTGCGCCACAAGGTCATCGACCTGTGACCCTGACGCCCGATGACCTCTGCGGCCCGAGTACGCTTCGCCCCTTCCCCCACCGGCCGGACGCATATCGGCGGCGCCCGGACCGCACTGTATGACTACCTGCTTGCCCGCCAGACTGGCGGCCAATTCATTCTCCGGATCGAGGACACCGACGCCAAGCGCCGCGTCCCGGGCGCCGAGCAGGAAATCTTGGACAGCCTGCGCTGGCTGGGGCTCGACTGGGACGAAGGTCCGGATGTCGGCGGGCCCTGCGGGCCGTACCGCCAATCCGAGCGCAGATCGGTCTACCACGAGCACGCTCAGTCGCTGCTGCGCGGCGGCCATGCCTACTACTGCTTCTGTTCCCCCGAACGCCTGACCCAGATGCGGCAAGACCAGCAGAAGCGCAAAGAACCGCCTCGCTATGACGGTCGCTGTCGCGACCTGGTGCCGACAGAGGCGCAGGCTCGCGTCGAGCAGGGCGAGTCAGCGGTCATCCGATTCCGGACTCCGCGCGAAGGCACCACGACCGCCGTCGACCTGCTGCGCGGGCCGATCACGGTCGAGAACGCCACCATCGATGACTACGTTCTGCTGAAGTCGGATGGCCTGCCGGTTTACCATCTGGCTGTCGTCGTGGACGATCACCTCATGGGGATCACTCATGCCATTCGCGGCTCGGAGTGGCTTCCGACCTTCCCGCTGCACGTCCTGGTCGCACGCGCCCTGGGCTGGAGCGAGCCGGTATGGGTGCACCTGTCGGTGTTCCTCAATCCGAGCGGCAAAGGGAAGATGAGCAAGCGACACGCCGTCGACTCGAAGGGCAGCGCCCTATCGATCTATCCGCTCGATCTGCGCGATCTCGGCTACCTGCCGGAAGCGGTTGTCAACTGGCTGGCCCTCATGGGCTGGTCCTATGATGACCACACCGAGGTCTTCAGCCTGTCGGAGCTGGTGGAACGATTCTCGCTCGATCGCCTGCACCCTAGCCCGGCCGCCGTGAACTTCACCAAGCTCGATCACTTCAACGGAGTCCACCTTCGATCGCTCTCGCCCGACGATCTGACCCGCCGGTTGACACCGCTCTTCGTGGCCCAGGGCCTGGCTGTGACGAACGACTCGCTCCGCCCGGTCACGCCGTTGCTGCAGGAACGCTTGCGTACCCTCGACGAGGCCGTGCCGATGGCCGGCTTCTTCTTCCGCGACGAAGTCCATCCGGAGCCGGAGGACCTCATCATTGAAGCCCTCGGGGCTTCAGCGACCGCCGAAGTGTTGCGGACAACCGCCGCGAGGCTCGGTGACGCGCCCGAGTGGACGGCGGAAGCCCTCGAGCCCCTCGCCCGCTCCCTGGCCGAGGAGCGAGGCCTGAAGCCGGGACAGCTCTTCGGCGCAATGCGGGGGGCGATCACGGGTCAGCGCGTCAGTCCTCCTCTGTTCGAATCGATGGAGATCGTTGGCCGCTCGGTCTGCCTCGATCGCCTCGAGGCGGCCGCCCGTCGGATTAACGCGACCTGAACCCGGTCGCGAAAGGCCGCATGGTACAATCAGCTGACGTTGGGGGTTCGTCTAGTGGTAGGACAGCGGACTCTGGATCCGTATGCCGAGGTTCGAATCCTCGACCCCCAGCCTCAAAGAGAAGACCGCCCGGCCTCACCGGGCGGTCTTCTTCACCCCTGTGATTCAAAGCGCCGCTAGTACTCCAGGATTCGGATGCTCCCGACGGCCAGGCTGACGTTGATTTCGATGTGTCCCGGCTCGGTGAAGTCTGGCGAAAGGTACGTCTCGTTGACCTTGTAGTACCCGTCCGGGAAATCGACTCCGCCCAGGGCCCACGACCCTCGCAGACGGACCGGAACGCCCTTGGGAACGTGCACGACGAGCTCTCCGACGCCGGTGGAAAGGTCGACCCGGGTCGTCCCTTCGGGTACGTAGATCTCGATCCGCCCCACCCCCGTCGAGCCATTGAACGAGAGCAGATCCATGCCGCGCGCATCGATTACCGTGTCCCCGGCGCCCATATCGGTTTCAAGCGTTAGTTTCGGTTCCCCGGAGACCTGCAAGTCCCAGCGTTCCGTCACGCCCCAATTGATCGGCAAGGTGAAAGAGCCTGCCGTCCGGATCGTCGCCCGGGTAACACCGCCCTCGGTCTTGGTTGTGGTCGACACCGAACCGGGGGATGGAACCTGGATCGTCCCCGCCAGGAGGGCCTTCGCCGGGACCATCTCCTCTACCGTCAGCCGGCCGGTCGCCGGCACCAGCTGTATCACGGCTTCGGTCTCTCCACTCGAGGCCACCGCCACCGTCTCGCCCTCTCCCGCCTGCACGACGCCCGTCGTCGGCATCGCGATCCACGTGCCGGCCAGGACGACGACGAGGATGACCGCAGCCGTTGCCAACGAACCAAGGATCGACCGCCGCGGAATAAGTAGATCGATCCCGATCGCTACCAGAGCCAGCGGCCACAGACGACCCAAAGCCTCCCACAGAGTCAGCGGTACCTGGCCGGTGTTGATCAGGAACAAGAGAAGGCCGAACCCCATCAGCAGAACGGGGCCTGCCAGGTCGCCACGACGAGCGTATGAACTCATCAGTCCCTCCTTGCGCTAGCGCGCACGGCAAGTGTTCTCAGATAGATGGCGAAGACGGTCTCCGCCAGGCGCGATAGACCAGGTACGCGCCGATCATGATGACGGCGAGCGGCAGCAGGAACCGACCTACGACTCCGAAAGCCAGCGAGAACGCGGCGGCAAGGATCAGAAGCACCGCCGCCGGATAGATCGCCCACGGCTGCCTGCCCCCGCTGGGCGGTAGAAGATAGAGCGCGAAGAAAGTCAACCCAATGCCGAGGAAGATCAGACCCACGGCCTGACCTTCCGGGACGAGGGGTTCGAGCAGGATCAAGAGGGCGACCGAGGCGACAATCCCTCCGGGAATGATCGCCCACCAGAAGTCACGCCGGACCCAATACACCAGCCAGAAGGCAAGGCCGATACTCCCCAGGAAGAGAGCCGGCCCGACGGGCGTCACGGGCAGGGAGAGCGCATCCATCAGGAGCAATCCGGCCAACCCCACCAGGGGAAGTCCCGGCAGAACGGCCCACCACTGGCTCCGGTCTCGGATGAACACGAATAGGAAGACCAACCCGGCGCCGCCGAATAGAACCGCCCACAACCCTGTGACGCGGACGTATGGGATTAGGCCCATCGTCTGCAGGAAGAACAGGGCACCAAATCCGATGAGAACCAACCCCGCAACGATCCGTCCGTCGATTCGACTCATGGCTTCGCTCCTCCCCGGGCTACGGCCGGATCCCCGGGATTCTCCATTGCCTGCGCGGGATGCCTAGCCTGCGCCCACCGGACGGGCAGCTCACTCCACCGCAACCGAACCCGCGCCTACTTCGATCCGAAGCTCGACACGATTCGGGGCCGTCTCGTAGTCCAGCGATTGGTATCCGCCGCCTCCCGCAGGGAAGCGCGCTTGGTTCACACGCACCTCGCCCAGCCCGGCTTGCGTCAAGACCCTGGCCGCCACGCCCAGAGGGACCAGGATCTTCACCTCCGCGGCGCCGGCGCGGATCGTCGCCGTCGTCTTGCCCGCATTCATCGGCATCGTGATCTGGGACGAGCTCGCGCCCGTCGTGAGATCGAACGCCCGCACCTGAAGTCCCGCCAGATCGACCTGGGACTCACAGGCGCCGGCCTCGATCTCCAGCTTGAGGGGAACGCTCCCCTGAAGGCGGACGCGCCATGAAGGGGGGTCACCGCCTGCCCAGCGCCACGGGGCGAGGACTTCGCCCAAGAACTCCGTGGGAGGTTGCAGTTCAACGACTCGCACCTGGCCTTCGACGCGCTCGGAGCGCACCGCACCGCCGAGCGCATCGACCTCGACGAGGTTCTCGCTTCCCGCCCCGGCGGCGACCGACAGGCGCCCGGCACCGTAGCGAACCCGGACGCGGCCCTCGCGGCTGCTCCCGAGAGGTACAGCCAGATGTGTCCGGGGAATCTCACTGCCGCGGCTGACGGCGATCCAGATCGTCAGGGCGCCCAGCCCAATCATGAACAGCGGGAATAGAACTCTCCAAAAGTCAACCGTGATCAGACCGGCGCTGCTCAAGAACAGCAACACCCCCAACCCTATCAGCAGGATCCCACAACCACCCACCCATCGCGATGTCATGCCGGCCTCCTAGTACGCTGCCGGACCTTCGACCGGGGGAAACGGCCTCAGCACCCGCCGAACCAGCTGGACGGCCCCCACGAGCACCAGCAGGAGCGGCCAGTAGATGCCCAAGACAGTTATCCCGCCGAAGATCGTCCCGAAGATCACAAACAACACAACGCTGGTGAGGATCGTCTCGGCACCTTTCCACGCTTGATCCCTCCCGCCTTCTCCGAGAAGCGCTGCCAGGATCATCCCGATTCCGACAAACCCCGGGATCAACGCCCAGGCGTAGGCCCACGACAGCCAGTTGCCGGTCATTGTCTGCCAGTACAGGATCCCTCCGATCCCGGCGACGATGCACGCCGGCACCGCCATCCCCGGAGTGCCCATCAGAAGACCCATCAAGAACAAGCCGATCCCGACAGCCACGACCAACAAAGGCCAC
>DATIPT010000022.1:0-8735 GCA_035471625.1 Anaerolineales bacterium | reverse complement strand
CGGATAGGGCAGGTGGTCTTCGATGTCAGCACGCTCATCGGGCTGACCACGCTGGCGTTGCTGGGGGTCCAGCTGATCATGTTCGGCGTTTTCGCCCGCGCATACGCAGCGCAAACCGGCCTGCTCCCGGTTCAGGCCCATCTGCAGCGATTCCTTCATCGCTTCTCTCTTCTGGGCGGTGTCGTTGCTGGTTTGCTGATTATTGGGGTGGGCATCAGCATCTTTGGACTAGGTTTGGCGACGTGGGGGGAGGTAGGCTTCGGCAGCCTCGACCATCAGATGATCTTGCGGGTTGTCGTTCCAGGAATGTTCTTTGTATTGTGCGGAACTCAGATCGTCTTCGCGAGCTTTGTGCTCTCGCTGCTTGGAATTCGGCGCGTCGAAGGATCCGCCGGAACCTCCGACTAGAGCCTCTCCAACACCCAGAGGTGCGAAAGTCCGAGGGCCCTGAGGGGGGTTTGCTCCAGGGCTTGCAGGAACCCGCGCAAGGCGCGACCCAGCCGCGGCCAGCGCGCAATGAGGTTGTCGTACGCCCCGAAGATCACGGCTTGACTCATGACCCGGACCGGCAGCCCGGCGAAGAGTGCCGCCACATCGGCGGAGCGGTAGGCTCGCACGTGCGGTGCGAGTCGGTTGCGAAGCCGCGTGGGGAGGTAGTTGACCAGGGGGATGTTGCCGAAGCGATAGCGGCCGCGCCAGTAGATCCCGTGGGTCTCGAAGGGGTAGCCGCGGTTTGGCACGAACACGATCAGTCGGCCCCCTGGGCCAAGGACACGGATCATCTCGGCCACGGCCTGCCGGTCGTCGTCGACGTGCTCGAGCACCTCATGCGAGAGGGCCAGATCGATAGAGCCCGGCCGGAAGGGAAGCGCCTCTCCGGCAGCCCGCACGAGGAGGGCCTTGGGCACGGCCTGCGCGGCTGCCGTTGCTCTGTCGGCGTCGAGTTCCACCCCCAAGGATCGGTCGGCCTCGCGGCCGAGCCTCTCGAGGAAAGCTCCAACCCCGCACCCATTGTCCAAGACAACGCCGCCCAGGGTGGAGCCTGCGCCTGCGCGGATCATCTGCAGGCGACGCTCCTGCCCCGCCCGCCAAACGTAGGAGGGCTCCCCGCGGAGCGCCGCCTTCTCAAGGTCGCGACGGCCTAGCCCCACGTTCGTGCCTCAGCAACCTCGCAATTGGATGAAGAACGGATCGCGTGTCGATCGATAGCCATGGTCTTGGCCGAAATCCCTGGGGCCGGGATTCTAGCATGTGGTCGGATCCACCCGGTGAAGTCCGGTCCCCATCGATCGCCCATAAGTCGTAGAATGGGGTCTTCGCAGGAGGACCCGCATGGAGTTCGAGAGTCGATTTGGACGCCGGGCGCTGCGCCGCCTGAAGAATGATCAGGTCATCTGGCTGACCTCCGTTGACGCCAGGGGGACGCCCCAACCAAGGCCGGTCTGGTTCCACTGGAACGGCGCCGACCTGCTCGTCTACTCTCAACTGGCGACGGGCAAAGTCCGACAGATCGCTGCCAATCCTCGTGTGGCCGTCCATTTCAACTCGAGCGATGACGGCGACGACGTCGTGGTCTTCCTGGGAGAGGCCCGCGTTCAGGATGGGCCCATCCCCGATGACCGCCGCAAGGCCTACTTGCGCAAGTACCGGAAGGGGATCGAGGATCTTGAGATGACCGCCGATTCCTTCACCGGTTCGTACCGAGTCGCGATCCTGGTTCGGCCGGAGGCCTTGCGTGGCTTCTGAGGGCCGGGCGAAGGAGAACTCATGACCGATCGCATCTCGGAGTGGCAATCCCAAGGATTCGCCCGACCGGCGCGCCGGATCCGGTGGGTGCTCTTCGCGGCCATGGGCCTTTCGAGCGCGGCCGTGATCGCCATGGCAACCGTCAGCCCGATCGCCGCGGCGGAAATCGGCGGAAGTCCTGCGTGGGCCGGTGTCCCGGCGGCGATGGTCCTGATCGGGGCCATGCTGTCTTCCCCGGCATGGGGTCCAACTTCGGACGCGCTGGGTCGGCGGAAGGCGGTGGTCCTCGGTCTGATTCTGGGGACGGCGGGCGCAGTGATCGCCGGGTGGGGCTTGGGGGCCGGAGCGGGGTTGATCTTCTTCGCCGGTCTCTTGCCCACCGGGACGGCATCCGCGGCGATCCAGCTGAGCCGGTTCGCAGCGGGAGAAGTCCATCCGCCGGAACTGAGCGCCAGGGCGATTTCGACGGTGGTGTTGGGGGGTACCGTCGGGTCGATCGCGGGGCCGCTCCTGGTAGGCCCGACCGGGATTGCCGCCACCAGACTCGGGGTGGACGAGTTGGTGGGTCCCTTTGTGGCGGCGGCCGGGCTGTTCGCCCTTGCGGCGGCCGTTGTCTTCTTCCTGCTGCGCCCAGATCCGCGCGACCTCGGCCGGCAAACGGCCAGGCTGTTCCAACCGGATGTCAGTGATTCCGGCCCGGCCCGATCGGTGTGGACCGTCCTGACTTCCCGACCGGGTCTTCTAGCCGTCGCGGCGATGGCGCTTGGGCAAATGGTCATGATCATGGTGATGGTGATGACGGCGCTGCACATGCGGGACCACCGTCACGGCCTGAGCAGCATCTCCCTGGTCATCGCTTCGCATACCTTCGGGATGTATGCCTTCTCGGTCTTCTCCGGTCGTCTCGCCGATCGGTACGGTCGGGTGGTGGTTATCAGTGGGGGCGCGGCCCTTCTGGGGTTGGCCTGCCTGACAGCGCCGCTCTCCCCCGACGTCCTGCCGCTGGCGGTCTCTCTGTTCCTGCTCGGATTCGGGTGGAACCTGTGCTTTGTCGCCGGATCGGCTCTGCTCGATGACCAGCTGCGGCCGGCCGAAAGAGGCCGGACTCAAGGGATCAACGACTTGTTGGTGGGGGCAGCCTCGGCCGTTGGGAGCCTGGCCAGCGGCGTCTTGTTCCGGGCAACCGGGTACGGCGGCCTGGCGCTTGTCGGCGCGGGGGTGGCGATGATCCCGCTCGTGCTGGGAGTGATGTGGCGCCGTCTCGTTCCGGCGACGACGTAGTTGACGCCAACTCGGTCGGCAAGTCGCGGCAGGCCCGAGGTCCTCTCAGCCCAACGAGCCCGCTTTCCAGGTCTCGATCTTGGCCTTGAGTTGGGGCCTCGATGGTTCGACGAGGATCGAGCCATCGGGGAAGACGATCGTCGGGACGCTGCGCATCCCCTGGTTGTGGCGGACGACAAAGGCTTCGCCGTCTGCGTCGGAGTCGATGTCGACCCACATGTATTCGACTCGGTTGCGCTTGAAGACGTCTTTGACCAGCCAGCATTGGGGGCACCACGAAGTGCCGTAGACGCGGATCCCGGCCGCCGGGGCGGATCCTTCGGTCATTGCCGGTGTTCCCCGCAGCCCATCGACCAGGTCCGGCCGTCCGCCGCCAGCCACTGCCCGGCTGCCGATGGACCCCACGTGCCGCGATCGTAGCTCAGGAGCGGCAGAGCCCCGGCGTCCCAGGCCCGGCAGATCGGGTCAATCCACGACCATCCCAGTTCGATGGCATCGGCCCGCATGAAAAGCGACGCGTCCCCGTTCAGGGCATCCAACAGGAGCCGTTCGTAGGCGTCCGGAATCGCCGCCGGGCCGAAGTCTTCGTCGTAGTGGAATTCCATGTCGACGGACCGGAATTCTCGCAGGCTGTCGGGGACTTTGACTTCGAATCGCAAGTGAATGCCTTCGTCGGGTTGGAGGCACAGGAAGAGGGCGTTCGGCCGGATCGTCTCGTGCGGCGCCAAAGGGAACATCAGGTGGGGCACCGACTTGAACTGGACGGCGATCTGGGTCGTCTTCTCGGACATCGCCTTGCCGGAGCGCAGGTACCAGGGAACGCCCTGCCACCGCCAATTGTCGATGAAGAGGCGGATCGCGCCGAAGGTCGCGGTCTGAGAATCGACGGCGACCCCTTCCTCATCCTGGTAGCCGGCGTACTGCCCGCGGACCGTTTCCTGAACGGCCAGGTCTTCCCCGATCGGCCGGATGGATTCCAGGACTTTGCGTCGCTCGTCCCGCAAGGCCTCCGGATCGAAGGATGCCGGCGGCTCCATGGCGGCCATCGTCAGCAACTGGAGGACGTGGTTCTGGAAGACATCGCGCAAAACGCCCACATCGTCGTAGAAGCGACCGCGATGCTCGATCCCGACGGCTTCGGCCACGGTGATCTCGACGTGGTCGATGTAGTTCCGATTCCAGATCGGCTCGAAGATGCTGTTGGCGAAGCGCAAGACGAGGACGTTCTGGACGGTCTCCTTGCCGAGGTAGTGATCGATCCGGTAGATCTGGTCCTCGTGGACATGGCCCAGGATAGCGGCATTGAGCTCCCGGGCGCTGGCCAGGTCGCTGCCAAAGGGCTTCTCGATCACCACGCGCCGGTACCCCTTGGATTGCCGCAGAAGTCCGGCCTGGCCGAGCGACTCGACCAGACCGACGTAGGCCTCCGGCGGTGTGGACAGGTAGAACAGAACGTTGTGGTCGCCACCCGCCGCTTGGCCGAGTTGATCGAGGAATCGGGTGAGCCCCTTGGCTCCATCGGCAGTGGCGAAGTCGCCGTGCAGGTAGTGAATCTGCTCTTCGAAGGTCGTCCAGGATTGGGGTTCGAGTTCGGCGAACTCGGCGATGCCGTCCCGGGCGCGTTGACGGAAGGTCTCGTCTGTCGCCGAACTCCGGGCGGCGCCGACCAGATGAAATCGAGGCGGGAGGCGTCCTTTGCGATGCAGCCCGTAGAGCGCCGGGATGAGCTTGCGCCGGGCTAGGTCGCCCGACGCGCCGAAGATGACGACCGTCGTCGCGTCCATGGTGAGTGACCAAGGCTATTCTAGCAGGTCGGTGGAAGCGGGCTGTTATAATCGCCCACTGTGCGAACACGAGTTTTGTGGTTCCTCCTGGGGGCCGCGCTGGCGGCCCTCTTGATCTTCCTGGTCTACCAGGTCCCCTACGTGCGCTACCGGTTGGAGTGGAGACTGGATGCCGCCTCGGGGATCGTGCGCGGCTGGCTGCGGCCGGGTCAGACTCTGCCGACGGCCAGGGCGCCGTCGGTGGTCCGCACTCTGACTCAGGTCTCTCCGACCGAGACCCCGATCGCTTCGCCCACACCGGCCCCGACGGCGACGCCGCTGCCCTCTTCTGTTGCCCTCACGGCGCCCGAGTGGGAGAAGCAGGACTGGAACAACTGCGGACCCGCGACGCTTTCGCTGGCCCTGCGGATGTACGGTTGGGCGGGCGACCAGTTCGATGTTTCCGACTTGCTCAAGCCGGACCGTGGCGACAAGAACGTCAACGTTGAGGAGCTCGTTTACTACGTCCGGACGCAGGCCGGATGGCTCAACGCTGATTTCCGCGTGGGGGGGACGATCGCCCGCCTGAAGTCCTTCCTGGCGGAAGGATACCCGGTCGTCGTCGAGAAGGGTTTCATCCTGGACGAGAACGATGGCGGCGGAGGCTGGGCAGGCCATTATCTGCTCCTTACGGGCTACGACGATGCCGCGCAGGAATTCATCGTCCAGGATTCGAACAAGGGCGCCGATCAACGGATCGGGTACGCGGCGCTCGATGAGGGCTGGGAGGCCTTCAACCGGGTCTACATCTACCTCTACAGCCCTGAGGAGCAGGCCCGGGTCGATGCCATCTTGGGGGCCGACGCCGATCCCGACCGGAATCGTGAACGGGCCCTCGAGGCGGCCAGCGCCGCGATCGAGGCCGACCCCGAGAACCCCTATGCCTGGTTCAACCTGGGGAGCAACCTGGTGTATTTCGAGCGCTACGGGGAAGCGGCAGACGCGTTTGACACGGCCAGGAGCATCGGCCTGCCTTGGCGGTTCAGCCGCTATCAGTTCGGCCCGTACATCGCCTACTTTCATCAAGGCCGTTTCGACGATGTCCTCGAACTGACGGATTACACCTTGTTTCGGACGCACAAGGCCGAGGAGTCGCATCTCTGGCGAGGCTGGGCGTTGTACCGGAAGGGCGATGTCTTCGGTGCGATCGAGGAATTCCGCGAGGCCCTGGTCATCAACCCCGGCTACGGCGATGCGGTCTACGCCTTGGACTTCGTCGGGGGGACCCGCTAGCCGCAGCTTGGTGCGCTCCTCCCTCAGTTATCATTGAGCGGAGAATCCCATTCACATGCCGGAGGACTGGAGATGATGATCAGTGACAAGCTCGCTCAGGCCATGAGTGCCCAGGTTGGGCGTGAGCTCGGCGCCTCCCTGCAATACGTGGCCATCGCGACCTACTTCGACCGAGAGACGCTTCCCAAGTTGGCGGCCTTCTTCTATAGACAGGCGGCGGAAGAGCACGAACACGCGATGAAGTTCGTGCACTATGTGACCGAAGCCGGCGGAAACCTGATCCTTCCCGCCGTGGATGCGCCCCGCCATGACATCGGCTCGGCGGAAGTCGCCGCGCAACTGTCGCTGAAGTGGGAGCAGGAGGTCACGGCCCAGATCAAGGCCCTCATGGACCAGGCGGTCAAGGAGGGGGACTACCTGGCCCAGGATTTCCTGCGCTGGTTCGTGAACGAGCAGCTGGAAGAGGTGACGACAATGGAGGCCTTGCTCAAGGTGATCCAGCGCGCCGGGCCCAACGGCTTGCTGCTTGTCGAGTCCTACGTCGGCGGGCTAGCGGATCCGCACGACTGAAGGGGCCGCCCCTGCGGCGATCCGAGGCCGAGGCGCTTCTCGTGGCGCTTCGGCCTCTTTGGTTTCACAGGAGCGATGACCTTTGGTGCGGCGGCCGGCTCCCGTCCAGGATGATGTACGGCGCCGCTCGTTCGGCAACGATCCCGAGGGCGCGAAGCTGGGAGAGGTCCCGCACCTTCGTTTCCCTTCGGGCGTGGATGAGACGGTCTGCGGTTGAGGGTCCGATCCCGGGCACTCGGATCAGGCGTTCGCGTGGGGCGGTATTCAGTTCGATGGGATCCTCTCTCAGGCTCATCTCCGCCCACGCGCTCTTGGGATCCTTCTCACGGGGCAGGTGTCCATCCTTGTCGAGAGGAAGGTCCTCGAGATCGAATCCGTAGTCTCTGAGCAAGTAGGAGGCCTGGTACAGGCGATGTTCCCGTTGCGGCGACTCGGGTGGGTGCGACTCCAGCGGGGTGCCCGGACAAGGCTGGAAGACCATGAAGAACACGCGCGCCAGGCCGGCGGCACGATAGAGGCTTGCAGTAGTGAACAGGATTTCGACGTCGGACTCGCCGGCCGCTCCGACGACGAACTGGGTCGCACTTGATGCGAGCCGCTGATCCGCCTCGCTGCGGATGGCATGCATCCACCCGAGAGGCAGGAGGAGTTCGCTCTCGAAATCCTTGTGCGGCGCCAGATGGTGAAGCCGGGCAGCGTTCGGGGCCTCAAGGTTGATCGACACCCGATTGGCGAGCTGCATCGCTCGTGCAATCTGGCCGCGCTCAGCGCCTGGCATGATCTTCAGATGGAGATAGCCCGTGAATCCGAGACGGTGGCGCAGGATCTCGGCGGTGTCGAGGAGACGATTCTGGGTATTGGCGCCGCCGCGAAGGATCCCGGTCGATAGGAAGAGCCCCTCGACGACGCCTGCTCGGTGAAGATCGAGGAAGACTCCGGCCATCTCTTCGGGCCGGAAGGTCGCCCGGCGCATGTCCCGACCGGCCCGGAATGCGCAGTACAGGCAATCGCGTTCGCAGGCGCTCGTCAGCATTGTCTTCAGGAGGGGGAACGTGCGGCCGTTGGGACCGGAGGCGTAGTAGACCGGGAGTGTACGACCGCGCCCGTCTTCCATCGCCGCCTCCCTCGGGTGACCGCGGAGGCGATCCGGATGATAGGAGGCGATCCTCTGTCGGCTAGTGTCATCCTCGGCCTCGAGTGCCATTTGGGAGGAGGAGAAGGCTAGCTTCTCGAAGGCGTCCACGCGACCAGGATAGCACAGATGTTCTACCAGAGCAAGTTGAACATTCCGGTGTGACATCCGTTAGTGACGAACAGCACAGAAAGGAAAAGGCACTGGGGGATAGAATGAATGTCCAGACAAATCGCCAGAGGAGGCGATTGGCCGGGGCTCGCTCCACGAGAGCTTCCCCGGTACTTCGGGGGAGCTGACGAGGAAGGGCGGGACCGGCCGGAAGGGCCGGTCTTTGCTTCTGGCGAGGCCCGCCCGCTAGCCTGCCGATCACCATCAGCAGGAACCCATCCTCGAATTGCCCCGGAGGGGTTGAACGAAGCCGCCAAGGCCTGGCAAGCACATCCTATCGGGTCCGTGCCGCGCGATTTCCAAGGCCGCGAGCATCCGGCGATGGGCGTTGGATGTCGCTACAGGAGCAAGCAAGATGGACGCACGAATCGTTACTCAACCTACGGTTGACCGCAGGGGGCGGCTCATCCGTTGCGGAATGGCAATGGCCGGCGTCGTGGCGATGTTCCTTGCGGCCTTGCCTCGGGAGGCCGCCGCCGCTGCGCCGGTCTGGCGTGACGGGTTCGACGGAGAAACGCTTGACGCGGCCTGGTACTGGCACAACGAGAACCCTGACGAATGGAGTCTCCCGGGAGACGGTTTCCTGTACATCGCGTCTTCCTCCTTCCCGACGGGCGGAGAGAACCTGCTCCTTCGGAGCGGAGCCGAAGGCAACTTCACGATCGAAACGCACATCCTGTTCGAACCCACAGTCAACTACCAGATCGCGGGCCTGGTGATCTACCAAGATGAGGCGAACTTCCTTCAGTTGGGCCGGGCCTACTGCGAAGACGAAGGCT
>DATIPT010000021.1:0-12050 GCA_035471625.1 Anaerolineales bacterium | reverse complement strand
CAACCCAGACCCACAGGCACAAGAAGCAGTTGATGATATTGAGGATCGGTAGATTGGCGAGCAGTCCGATGATGACCCCGGCTATTGCCGCTGAGAGAAGGAACGAGCGCGAGTTCATGTGTGCCTCCATTCAGTGTCGACGTGGGGATGGCTTGGGCGGAGTCCCTTGGGGGCTGTCCCCGGGAAAGATGGGGACAGGTTTCACCATGCGCGGTCAGAGTCCAAGGTCATCATAGAGCGGTTCGTTGGAGCCTTCAAGGTTGAGAGAATTGGGGTAGGTTTCGTTGTTAATCGACACATCGGAGCTCTGGTCCCCGGCATTCTGAACGGCGACCCATTGCAGGGTCCTTCGGACGCCATGGGTGAGCGGTCCGATGGCTGGGGGTCGCGCAATCGGGGGAGGTTTCTAGGCACGCCGATGCCCCTTCCGGCGCAGGACGCTTCGCGGCCTGCAAGCGATCCGCGCAACCTACGTCGGGACCTTCGTGTAGGCTCTCCCAGAGAAGAACCCAACTGTCGGACTGCGCCGTAACTTGAGATTGACCCACGCCGCGCTGAGGAGGTCTCCACCGGACCCGAGGGAATTCACGAGGAGGAGAAGGGACAGACCGGCATTGAGGGACGGGTCTTGCGAGTCGGACGCAAAAGCAAGGAGAGCGGCGGGCACGACGGCGAGGATTATGAACGGCGCCAGGCGCGCCAGGAGCCATCGGCGGCGCGAGACCGGGCCCTCGTAGTAGACCCCGAAGCGAAGACGTTTTGGCCAGATCAGGAAGGTGATCGCCGGCGAAAACAAACCTCCGGGATAGAAGATCGCATGGATGATCTCATGGGCGGGGATCGAGAGGACCACCACAGCAACAACCACGCCCCAGGAGGCGCTCTCCGCCGAGGCATCGGTGCCTTGGGTTGGGATCCTGGCAAGAGAGACGCCGATCACGAGGACCAATGCGGCGGACAGTGCTGCCAGGCCGAGCGCCCAGGCCGCTGCATGGGAGGCAAACGACGAAGGGCTCTCGATCCTGACCCAGAGGGCTGGGTCGGGTTCCGGGCCTGACGGCTGTTGGAGTTCACCGATGCGGAGGCGCATGGCTCATGAGGGAGAAGGGTCCGGCGATCAGGGCGGTGCCACCGGGGTGTCCGTGGCTCGAAGGGGCATCCCGACGGGCAGGTCGCCCTACCTCACCCTAGATCGCCAAAGCCCCGAGGGATGCGACGACGACCAGAAGGAATACCAGCACCAGGAGCAGCAAGACAACGTTTGCATAGAAGAGTACCCAGTACTGGAGAGGCTGGCGGCCGCGCAAGAAACGCCATCGCATCGTGCCTGCGAAACCGGTGCGGAGCATCTCGCCCAGCTGCCGGGCCAGGAAGACTCCAAGCCAGACCGACCCGAACAGGCCGACGACAAGAACCACTGGACGAAGGAGTCCCGTCAACAGGGTCCCCCGCCGCCGGCAACCCCGCTCGCCGGGGATGGGGCCTCTACGCCCGCCGACCGGCGGGGCGGAAGCTGAGGGTAGGCCACCCTGTCGATCCTTTCCCCATCCATAGGGCCCGTCTCCTTGCCGACGATCCCGTTCATGGAGTCGGCGCGGGGACCGGCTCGCCCGTGCGAGAGTCCATCCACCAGCTGTAGCCGCCCCAGTCCCTGGCAAGGATATGGTGCGGCGCCTCCCAGCGTTCCAGGCGTACCAGGTTGGGGCCCTCGATGAGGGGCACCACGCTCGGGGTCATCAGGTCGTCGATGCGCACGACCGAGAATGATAGCGACCCCGGATCCCCGCACGAGTCCCCGTACGCGATCGACAGGGCGGCCGACGCGCCATCCGGAGACCAGACCCATCCGCCCGCTTGGATCTCCAGAGAGTCCTCCGCTGCCGGCGGGAAGGGCAGGAAGCCTTCCTCGCCCGACTGTGTGTCTCGAAAGCGGAGTCCGTAGGGTGGGATGTTGGTGGCAAAGATCATGGTGCCGCCATCTGGGGAAATCGTGTGGCCCCGCCCCGGGGGAAGCGGGAGATTCGACAGAGAACCGTCCAGTACGTCGAGCACCGCCCACTGATCTTCTTCCGGATAGAAATCGCCGCAGCCATCGGGGGTGGGCATGTTGAAGTAGGAGACGGTCCGACTGTCGGGTGACCAATAGCGCAGGGCGGGATAGACGTACCCGAGTCCGTCCTGGGTATAGTCGACCGGGACCCATTCGGCAGTCCCGTCAAGCTTGCGAACGACGAGTCGGACGCGGAACCCGGCGTCCCCTTCCAGTTGTTCGAAGGACGACTCTGCACTCCACAGACCATCCGGCGATGGGAGGGACTGCATCGTCAGCGTGATCTCGGATGGAGGGGGCGTCACGAGGGGGACGGTCCTTGTCGGAGCCGGGCGGGAGGGAACCTTCGTTGCAGGAGGCATGTCTGGTGCCGTCTCGCTTGGAGTCGGAGAGGCAGTGGCCGGCGGCTGTGCGGTCTGACAGGATGCAGCCGCCACGAGAAGAGCCAGGAAGGTGGGTGGGATCCTTGGGTTCATGGTTTTTCTCCTGAAAGCATCATGCTGATCTCTCCAGACGAAGGACGTGGGTCTCGCGGGCAAGAGTATGACGGTAGGTCAGGCGTTGGGCGTCGAAGTCGAGGCTCGCCTCACCGTCCGAGACCGTCACGCCACTACCGTCCGCGAAGGCCCGCTGCGGCACATAGCAGATCGTGGGCTCCTCGACCTGTGGATCGTGGCGGAACTCGTATTCGAACACGCCCGAGAGACGATCGTACGACATTCTGAGTGGTTCGCCGGCCGTCGCCATGGGATAGGGCCTCAAGAGAGCTTCCAGGGCGCGGCCGCCCGAGTCGAGGCCAGCCCCGGGCGTCCACTGATCGCGGCTGAAGATCGAAAAGTCCTCGTCATTCCATTGATCGCCATGTTCGTTGGTGTTGTCGGACGTGTAATTCCACAAGGTGGAGCTCAAGAGGCTGGACTCCAGGGCTCGGAGGCTGCGGTCCAACGCAAGCTCCTGGTGTCGAAAGTCCCCGCTGCGATAGGCTCGCTTCTTGTCGAGGTCGAAAGGGATTCCAATCTCGCCGATCAATACGGGGGCGCCGCCCAAGTTGCTTTCGGCCGCGCTGAGGTGGGCTGCCAATTCCTCGGCGAAGCGTCGGCGGATCCGGCCTTGGCCCAGGATGAAGCGCTTGCTGGCGAAATCGAGGCCGACGGAAGGAACCAGGCGCTTGAGGAAGAGCGTCAGTCCATCGTACCAATGGGGAGCCCAAACGATGTTCTCCGGGTCGTCCGCCTCCCATTGGGGCGGGGCATGACCGGGTTGTGTCTCTAGGAAGATCGCGGCGCCAGGGTGGGCGCGCTGCAGGCGTTCGGCGAAACGTCTGGCAAACGGCTTGTAGTAGTCCTCCGTGAAGTTCACGGTTCGCCCGCCGACTTTGGAGAAGTAGTCCGGGCGAAGCAGGCGGGCACCTTCCCGTCCGTCCGCCTCCCACACGCCGTGTTCGCGCCAGATGCAGGGAATGCCCTCCTTCCAGGCCCGCAGTCCGTCGGCATTGGCGACCATGCGACCGGCGCGGCGGAACTGAAACAAGGAGAGTTTCCATTTGTCGAGCTCCAGCGTTTGACCTTCGCCCAACCTCATCGACTCGAGGGCGCTGGGCGCCAGGCCTAGGCGGAGGGGGGTTGGCACGGCCAGGAGATCGCCAAGGCCGATGTAGCCTGGGGAGGGCTCGTTCATCGTGTCATAGCCGAGGACGTGGGGCAGCCCCCTGAGGCGCCGGGCGACCTGTTCGATGGCGGCGAAGTAGTGTCGCTGCAAGGAGTCCTGGATCGGTTCGCCCTCGACCTTGGTCTTGGGCGCGAAGTCGTTGCCGGCGAAGAACAGGGTGAACATCGTCGCCGCGCCAAGCTTGCGTTCATTCGTGGGCCAGATCATCGGTGGCAGGGGACCGTCGTGGAGCTGGTGCAGAAAGGCGGCGCCGGTGGGATGCAGGTTGCGAATCTCGAAACCGGCGGCCTCGAGTGTCCATCCGGGTGCCCCGTCGCCGCCGGTGAAACGGCTCCAGACGTCTTGGTGGGGATCGATGATGACCGACAGCCCATGTTCGCCCGCCTTGCGGACGACGGCGGTGAGGTAGTCCAGGTAGTCGAGGTCGTACTGTCCGGGGCCGGCGTGTTCGATGGCTTCCCAGGTCGTCAGCAGGCGCAGAACGGTGAAACCCCAGTGCCGCAGCCGCCGGAAGTGTTCGTCGGCCTCGTCGAGCGGCAGGGGTCGCCCGATGAAGGAGACATCGTGGTGGTCGAAGAACCCCTCCCGGCAATGGGTGGCTCCCTTGGGCCGAACCGGGACCTTCGACGATCCACCCAGGTTCACCCCGCGGAGGATCAACCGCCGGCCATACTCATCTCGAAACCAGGTCCGACCGACGCGGATCATGATCGTTGTCCTGGCCGTGGAGGAGAAGCGATCCGGGAGTGGCCGCCTCCCGATGGGCGGCCTGCCGCGAGCATTGGATGATCAGAAATGGGAAGGCGCTACTCGGACCGAATCTCGTACACTCGAATGCTCGAGATGTACGGATTCTCCTGGGCGATCTTCTCGGCGGCATCGAGGTCTTCGGCCTCAATGATGTTGAAGCCGGTCATCGAGTCCTTCCCCCAAGGCAGATCCTTCGTTCCGCTATTGGAGATCTCCCGGCCGGTGCTGAATCCCCCTGCGTCGAGGGTCTTGTCGGCGACAGACTCGAACCATCGTTGCCAGGCCGCCATGATCTCCGGGGTAGGCTGCTCAAACCCGACGTGCAACAGCAGGAATCTCTTCATCTTCCGCTCCCTTGGCTGATCTTCACTGGTTTCGTCGAGTCTACCAATGTTCCGGCCCGGTCACGGTCCGCCGCTGGATCGTCAACTGACGACACCCTTCACCTTGTGGGCTTGCCGGACCGGGAGGCCTCGGCGTCCTTCTCGAGTTGTTCGAGGCGCGTGTAGTAGTCCGGGAACTCCCTCAAGTGCGCCAGGGCGATCTTCCCGGTAAGGATCTCGTCGTCATTGGTCACATTGGTCTCGGGGTCCCGGGTCCCGTGCTCAAGCTCCACGCCAAGCCCGGCGCGGAACTCCTCGAGGCTGACCTGGTCCCAATCGATACCGAGCGCATCCCCGATTTTCCGGGCTTCTTCGGCTGAGAACTCGCGCTGGGTCGCCATGTCTGGGGCTCCTGATGTCGTCGGATGGTTGTCATGCTGACAACGGCCGTGAGGCGGGTATCTACAGGCTAGTATCGCGCCGATGGGCCCGCTCGCCACCCCGAAGACCCGGGAGTCGGGAGCCGATCGCGAGTTGCCGCGGCAAGCGAGGAGCCACGATCCCGCGGCCCGGTGGTGAGGCGCCGTGTGCGGCCTAGGGCGAGACCGTGGGGGGATCGGCGAACCATTGGATCCGACCGCACCGGGCGCAGGTCAGGATCCTGGCCGAGCGGTCCGTCCAGTCGAGGTTCAACAAGGTGGCGAACGCGGTATTCAGCTGCGCATCGCGGGCCCGAAACAGGCCCTCTCCGCAGTGAGGGCATCGTATCGGTCTGGACGCAAGCACATACGCGCTCGGTGAGGATTCGGCAGCCTTGCGCTTTGGGGACATGGTGGAATCACTCCGCAGGTATTGTCGCCTCCACGGCGTGGGACCGGTTGACGACTCTAGGCTAGCATCTCTCGGGCACAACCGGATGACACCTCGCTGACATCACACTGTGCACCGACGCCCCGGGCCGGAAGTCGGGGAGAGAGGCATGGCACGAGGGTAGGTGCCCAATGGGCTCTTGCCCTCCGGAGAGAATGATCACGCCTTTGGTCGTCGCTTCTTCCCGAGCGTTGGTCGTCCCCCGCGGCGGGTCTCCTTCCTTGGACGAACGGAGGCCTCCGCTAGCATCCGGAAGACCCCGACCGCGCTCTCCGAGTCGGTCCATTCCCGGAACGCTGTGTCAAGCGCAGCATACTCGGCCTGATGCTCGACCAGCATGGCGTTTCGCTCGGTTTCGGAATCCCACGAGTCGATCGTCAGGTACCGGAGCGACTCCCTCGTCTCACGCAGGAGAACGGTCCCGCGATATCCCTGGCTCTTGGCGAATAGGTTGCTCCAGGCGCCGCCCGGGCCGTACGCCAGTTCAAAGCGTTCCCTGGCTTCCGCTTTCACCTTGTATTGCCAGACGATCTGGATCATCGGCGAGTTCCTCCTGTTGCGATTCGCCCGGGGATCCCCCGGTGAGTCGATGACCACATTCCGAAGGCAGGTGGTACCGATGTCTTCGGCTGGAACGGAAGATCGTGCTCTCGGTTGGTCGTACCGGTTGCAGGGGTCCCGGGTCCTCCAGGCTACGTGCCGGTGGCTGCATGTCTCGAATCGGGCTGGGAAGCCTGACGATTGGCGATCACCTCCACCAAACCGGCACCAACAACGAGGACAGCGCCAATCCCATGCCGCACTCCGAACGGTTCCCCGGCAAACAAGGCGGCGCTGACGATCCCCACCACCGCCTCGATCTGCAGCAAGATTCCCAGCCGACCGGGGTCGACGTACCGCGAGCCCCAGTACACACCCCACATGACCGGGATCAGGAATCCGATGGCGACCAACAGGAGCCAGGGCGTCAGGCCGGCCCAGGTCTCCACCGATGGGAACTGGCCAAGCCCAGCGAGGGCGAGCAGGGTGATCACCAGGGCAGCGACCGATCCATACAGGAAGAACGCCAGGATCTGCTCGAAAACAGACGTCTCAGGCGCCTGGCGGACCTGCATGGCGCCAATCGCAAACAGGATCCCGGAAAGCAAGGCCAGCAGGTCTCCGACGTTCACCGAGAAGGAGAAGGGATTCCCCAGCCCCAGGATGGCGAGCATCCCCAGCAGGCTGAAGGTGAGCGACAGTCCCCTCCACCTCGTGAATGGACGACCCATTAGGCCCACCTCCAGGATCGTCCCCCAGGCGGGCATCGCGTAGAAGAGGATCAGCGCCCTTGCGACATCGGTCAGGAGCAGGCTCTCCAGGTACAGGGCGACAGCGGCCCCGATCAGCAATCCGGTCCGGTACTGTGCAATGCCGGTGGGTTGTCTGCGGATCCTGCGGAGGAGCGCAAAGGGCGTCAGGACGAGGAGGGCTGGAAGGAACTGTGCGAGGGCGGCCCATGCAGGATCCAGCCCCTGTCGCTCCAAGGCCCGCAGAGGGATCCAGAACAGCCCCCAGGCCGCCGACGCGATGGCCACCGCCAATTCGGGGAGCGGTCGTCTCGGGGGCATCAGAGGACGCGCGCCTCCCTGGCCACGGCCTGGCTGGCAAGCCGCGAGCGATGTGGTGGCACGCGGGCAGAGGACACGGAAGGCCAGGCCCTAGGAGGCGTCCTGGGTAGACCGAGGTTCCAGCGCGAACACAGGTCGGGTTTGTGCCTCCTGGATGAACGCCTCGATCGAAGCATCGGGGGGAACGCTGAAGTAGGCACGCGTGATGGGGAACATCCGCAGGTAGGTTCTGAGGATGGGCGCGGCATCCTCAGGAGGTAGTTCTTGGGTCCGGCAGTGCGAAACCATGCTTCCGTAGGAGAGACGAACCTCCCCGGATGCCCGGGCGTTCTTCACCCAATCGACAGCACCATAGGGGGCCACCAGCCAGGACCGCGCCCCTTCTCTAATCAGTGTCACCGGGACAGAATGCGGCCGCCCCGTCCTTCGGCCTTTCGTTGTGAGGAGGGAGTAGACGCGAGGCGCCAATCCCAGCTTGAGCAGAGGGATGAGGATCGTGTTCACGATTTGGCGGTCGGCGGTGTATCGAAAAGACCTTGCCACTCTGGGTTCCCTCGGTTCGGCCTGGCCAAGCCTTGCATCCTTGCGGTCTGCCGAATGGGAAGGATCCTCGCCGCCCGGATGCCCCGGCTGAACCCGGCGACCTAGGATGAGTATTCCCAAAGGACCAGCTCATTCCCATCAAGGTCCAGGAAGGCCGCCAGTCGTCCATTCTCCTTGATCTGGATTGCCCCGACAACCACGCCTCGCTCGCGAAGATCGGATGCCGCCCGATCGATATCGTCCACGCGAAGCGCCAGCCGGGCGTTGCCGCGCCCCCCAATCTGGTCCGGATCCTGCGCAGGTACGAGTTCAAGAAGGACGCCGTCGATATCGAAGCGGGCGACGACATCGACGGATGCCACCGGGAGTCCGAGTACGTCTCGGTAGAAGCGGACGGCCTCGTCGAGGTCGCGAACGTAGTAGAACACACAATCGAAACGCAAGCCCATCGGCCGACTAGGGCGTCCAGTCCTTGAAGGCAACATGGGTTCCCAAAGCCTTCTCCGCACGACCGTACTCCTCCAGCCGCTCCGCCAGCCATTGGAACCATTCGGCCATGTTGGGGATCTCCTTCTCGCGCCGCTGTTCTTCGACGTAGAGGCGGAGCCGATCCCTAGCCGGACTCGACCAGGGCTTTGAGCTTCATCAGGTCCCCGATCGTCTGGCGCTTGATGGCCCCCCGCATGAAAGGAAGAAGCAGGCGGACGAGAAGTCGCCTGCCGCGGCCCGACCATCGAACCGTCACCACGGTTCCATCCGGCGCGGGTTCCAGTGTTGTCTCAACTTCGGCTTCGATGGCGTCGCCGGTCACCCGCGAGAGGAACCGGCGGTTCGGCTCCACCTCAAGGAGCAGATCTTCCATGATGTAGGATCTGCCGCCCTCCAAGTAGTGCAGGCGCGCTTTCGAGCCCACCAGTCCTGGAGGCCGATCGACGACCTCGAATCGTTGAAGACCGGAGGTCCACAGCACGGCCTTATTCTCATCCAGCAGAATGCTGGCTACCGCCTCTGGTGGTCGGGCGATCGAGACGGCGCATCGAACTGTGGTGTTCAAGGGTGCTTGCGCTCCCGGGCGATCCAATCCCATCCCAGCGGCGCCGAGCGAGGCGGGTCCGTGAGCAGGACGTCTTTCGGTGCCGCTCCCGCACTGCGCGTCGCCGAACTGAGCCTGATGTGCAACCCTCGGTCAAGGGAAGTATCGCGCCGAATGATGACTCGTCTTGGGCTAGCGGTCACGGAGTGCCAAGAACGGGTGAACAGGCAGCACGCAGGACCGCTGCCGAGCGTCGCACCGCCCGGCGTGCCCCGGGGAAGTAGACTTCGTCGGCGGGTTCATCACTTCGGCGTGCAGGACGGGCCCTCGGGAGCTAGCGTGCACTGCAGCAGAACGTCGAGGTTTCCTGACGCTGTGTCCACGCGGCGAAGAATCGCGGTGCCTTCCCCACGGCAGGAGAGGTAGAGAAGGCCCTGCCGCGTGAACGCGATGGGGAGACAACCAAAGTAAGCGCCGTCCCCGTCAGGTTCGATTCTAGATACGATCGACAGGCTATCGTCATCTCGAAGCTCGGCCACCGTTGGGATTCCGGCACAGCCCCCGCCGCATGGCCCGACCCGGTAGAAGACCAGGGAGGTGCCATCGGCCCCGGAGCACAAAGAAACGGATACGATGACGCCGCCGGGATGGAGGGTCTTTGCCGACTGGAGGGCCGTGAGAAGCCGCGCATCCTCCATCGGGTACCGGGCATCATTCGCCAGGTCGACGAACTCGTGGTCCGACCCGGACCAACTGAAGTACTCGGGTGTGCACGTCAGTTGGATCCGATCCGAATCGAGCAGGGTCAGAATCTCTTGGGGGTAGGGTACGCCAGGGAGAAAGCCGTCGCTGGGGCTGAATGGCACCAACCCGGATGTGGGCTGCGAGGCCAGAGCGGGCTGCGAGATCAATTCCGTGGGCGGGCGGCAGCCGGAGGTCAGCACGCTGATCAGGACAACCTGCAAGGCCAGCGTGATGTGCTTGTCGGGTCTCATTCCCTCATCATCACCTGACGGTCGCGGCGGCGCGAGGAAGAGATTTCAGGCGTGCCATGGCCGGATCGGCGTTCTCACGGGTACCCCGCGGACACGATCCGCAGTCCTGCATGCGTCCTGGCACATCGCCCCGCGGGTCAAGGGTTGCAGACGCGCACCTCCGGGCGGTTCAGTGGGCTTGCATGGAGATGCGCCCCCTTGCGGATCAGCCATCGGTCTCGAGGATCTCGACTGACAGGAGCGTGGTTCCCTGGTAGTCAGGCGCGGCTTGCGGATCGCGAGGCCTCAAGGCGTCCAGCACCTCCGCTCCTTCGACGACCTCGCCGAAGATCGTATGCAGTCCATTCAGGTGAGGGGTCGGGGCGTACGTGATGAAGAACTGCCCGCCATTGGTGTCGGGGCCTCGATTTGCCATCGCCAGCAATCCGGGCCGGTCAAACTGGAGGCCGGTTGGGAACTCATCCTCGAAGGTGTAGCCTGGTCCGCCAGTTCCGGTTCCGGTCGGGTCGCCTCCCTGTGCCATGAAGCCGGGCAGGACGCGGTGGAAGGTTGTGTTGTCGAAGTAGCCCTGTCGGGAAAGGAAGACGAAGTTGTTGACGGTACGTGGGGCCTGATCCGCAAACAGCCGCACCGTGAAGTCGCCGACATCCGTCTTGAATACGGCCTGATAGGACCTGGAAGGATCGATCTGCATCGTGGGCGGGGATGGCCATTGAAGAGCCGCTCCGGCCTTGACCTCGTTCCTCTCGATGCCGGACGTTGCCGGCGAGCAACCCGAGAGCGCGAGGACAAGGCCAATGGCGATGCCGAATGCGGTGGCGCTGAGAGCACGGGTCATTGTGGTTGGAGCCTCCCAGGTTTCGCTTCGTGAAGGATTGGGGTGGCGTGCATCCGGGGATCCCGTTTCTTCACCTCCCCTGATCTCGTCCACACCGAAGGTCAATCGGTGAATCGTAACACCAAGGAGGTCCTCGGCCCATGGGCCCGGCAGCCGAGCGTCTGGCCTGGCGCGGTCTACACGGCGGCCTTGGACTCGGGGGGGGGCGCCCGGGAAGACTGCCCCACCGGTTCTCGAAGGTGTTGCCCGGGCGTCGATGGGCCGATCGGGGGTGCAGAAGCAGACGTCAGGGAATGGCCGGGGCAGGCCGGAAGTACCTCTCCTGCAGGCGGAACGCCACGCTGACCAAACCTATCATGACCGGGACCTCGATGAGCGGCCCTATCACCGCCGCGAAGGCGACCCCGGACCCGATGCCGAACACCGCGACGGCGACGGCGATCGCGAGTTCGAAGTTGTTGCTGGCGGCGGTGAACGACAGGGTCACCGTCTGTCCATAGTCGGCACCCACCCGCCGGCCCATGAAGAAACTGACAAGAAACATGAGGATGAAGTAGAGGAACAAAGGTACGGCGATGCGGATGACATCGGCCGGGATCGTGACGATCAGTTCGCCCTTGAGGCTGAACATTACAACAATGGTGAAGAGCAGTGCCACCAGGGTCAGAGGGGCAATCCTTGGAATGAACTCCTGGTAGTACCAATCCTTCCCTTTGGCGCGGGTGAGCAGGCGGTTCGTCGCGAATCCGGCCAAGAAGGGAATGCCGAGGTAGATGAAGACGCTGCGGGCGATCTCGCCAATGGTGATGTTCACGGTGTAGCCGGATCCAGCGAGACCGAGCGCGGAGGGGATGAGGGTGATGAACACGTAGGCGTACACGCTATAGAACAAGACCTGGAACACGCTGTTGAAGGCCACGAGTCCTGCGGCATACTCCGTGTCGCCGTCGGCAAGATCGTTCCAAACGATGACCATGGCGATGCAGCGGGCAAGGCCGATCAGGATCAGGCCGACCATGTACTCGGGGTAGTTGCGAAGGAAGATGACTGCGAGGGCGAACATGAGCACCGGCCCGATCAGCCAGTTCTGAACCAGGGACAACCCAAGAATCTTCCAGTTCCTGAAGACGCGTCCAAGCTCATCGTAGTGGACCTTGGCGAGCGGGGGATACATCATCACGATCAGGCCGAAAGCAATCGGGATGTTGGTGGTGCCCACCGAGACGGCCTGGTTGAAGGCTTGGAGCTCGTTCGGGAGAAGGTAGCCAAGGAGGACGCCGGCGGCCATGGCGATGAAAATCCAGAAGGTCAGATATCGATCCAGAACCGAGAGCTTCTTGGTGGGACGCGCAGGAAACGTGGAGGGGGTG